>CAMCBD010000067.1 GCA_945872825.1 Nitrosomonas ureae | reverse complement strand
TTGGGACGAGAACGGTACGACGATTGCCGTAACGGTCAAACCTTCAGGAGTCCCCCGGCAGAGCCGGGGGTTTACCTATTATTAATTAATCTCTAAAGTTCTGGAATTGCAGCGGAAAATTGTCAATTGTTTTTTTTATTAATTGTATCGTTTCCTGCAGCACATCCTTTTTTGCTCCTGATATGCGGACTACATCCCCTTGAATACTCGCTTGTACTTTAAGCTTACTATCCTTAATATACTTAACAATTTTCTTAGCTAGTTCTGTTTCAAGTCCTGTTTTAACTATTACTACTTGCTTTACTTTATTGCCACTTATTTTTTCAACCTGCCCCTTGTCCAGACATCGCACATCCACATTACGCTTCGTCAATTTAACCATCAGAATATCGGATACTTGTTCCAGCTTAAATTCATCATCTGCAAACATTGTTAGCTGATAATCAGCTTGGTCAATCCTCGCATCGGACCCCTTAAAATCAAATCGAGTGTTCACCTCTTTGTTTACTTGGTCCACTGCATTCCTGATTTCTTGCTTATCAACTTCTGAGACAATATCAAATGTTGGCATTTTATCTCTCTTAACTGAGGCAATTGATTCGGATCTTGCACCGCACTACCTGGAAGACTTTAATTTTTATTTCTCTCAACTCCAGCTGCAATACGCAACCTTAAAGCATTTAGTTTTATGAATCCTGCTGCATCGCTTTGATTATAAGCACCCGCATCATCTTCAAAGGTCGAAATATTCGGATCAAATAATGAATCAGTACGGGAATCTCTTCCTACTACAATGACATTCCCTTTATACAATTTCAATCTCACCCAGCCATTCACTCTTCCCTGACTGCCATCAATCATAGCTTGTAACATTTTACGTTCCGGACTCCACCAATAGCCATTATAAATCAAGGCTGCATAGCGTGGCATCAACTCATCCTTTAGATGCGCTACTTCCCGATCCAAAGTTATCGACTCAATAGCACGATGCGCACGTAATAAAATTGTTCCACCGGGCGTTTCATAGCATCCACGAGACTTCATGCCAACATAGCGGTTCTCAACCAAATCTAATCTACCTACTCCGTGTTTCCCACCCAATTGATTGAGCTTCTCTAATACACCCGCTGGTGATAATTTATTGCCATTCAGTGCGACAATATCACCATGCTTAAACTCCACATCCAAATATTCAGGTTCATCCGGCGCTTTCTCGGGCGAGACACTCCAACGCCACATTGATTCCTCAGGCTCTGCCGCTGGATCCTCCAGAATCCTGCCTTCGTAGGAAATATGCAAAAGATTTGCGTCCATACTATACGGTGATCCAGCTTTCTTTTTCATTTCAACCGGAATGCCATGTTGCTCAGCGTAGAGAAGTAGTTTCTCTCTGGAAGTTAAATCCCACTCGCGCCAAGGCGCGATCACATGGATATCTGGCTGCAGCGCATAATACCCCAGTTCAAACCGTACCTGATCGTTCCCTTTACCCGTTGCGCCATGCGAAACCGCATCTGCCCCTGTTTCATTGGCAATTTCAATTTGCCTTTTTGCAATCAATGGACGAGCTATGCTTGTACCCAGTAAATATTCCCCTTCATAAATCGTATTAGCCCGAAACATAGGAAATACAAAATCACGTACAAACTCTTCACGCAAATCATCTATATAAATTTCTTTGACACCGAGTTGTTTTGCCTTTGCTCGCGCTGGCTCAACCTCCTCTCCCTGCCCGATATCAGCAGTAAATGTCACAACTTCACATTGATAGGTATCCTGTAACCATTTCAAGATTACTGAAGTATCCAAACCTCCCGAGAAGGCCAAAACCACTTTATTAATTTTTTTCATTATGTTTTTTTATCTCGTACAGCTACGATTTAACACTTCAATCATTGATTTTAAAATACAAACTTAACTTCCAGCATCTAATTTACCCAGCAGCAAATATTCCATCAGTGCTTTTTGCGTATGCAGCCGGTTTTCTGCTTCGTCCCATACGACTGATTGCGGCCCATCCAAGACTTCGGCGCTGACTTCTTCACCACGATGAGCTGGCAAACAATGCATGAATAACGCATTGTTTTTAGCCAAAGACATCATCTCCTCATCAACACAGAATTCAGCAAAATCATTTTTTCTTTGCTCAGCTTCTGATTCAAACCCCATGCTGGTCCACACATCTGTAGTAACAAGATCCGCACCAATCACCGCTTTGTGGGGATTGGCAAACTTTTCATAATGTGTTGTACCACTTAATCCTATTCGCTCAGGATTAATATCATAGCCAGGGGGCGTTGATACATTTACTTTAAAATTAAAAATCTCAGCCGCCTGCAACCAGGTATTACACATGTTATTGGAATCACCAATCCACGCGACGGTTCTGCCTTCTATACTGCCTCTGTATTCAATATACGTAAAAATATCACTCATAATTTGACAGGGGTGATATTCATCGGTTAATCCATTAATTATCGGGACTCTTGAATTCTCCGCAAAGCGCTTAATAATGTCATGCTCATAAGTACGAATCATTATCAGATCGACCATACGCGAAATCACCCGCGCCGCATCTTCTACCGGTTCCCCTCGTCCCAGTTGCGTATCCCGCGTTGACAGATAGATTGCCGCGCCGCCTAATTGATGCATGCCTGCTTCAAATGACAAGCGCGTACGTGTCGAATTTTTGTCAAAAATCATCGCCAGCGTGCGATCACTCAAAGGCCAGTATTGCCGGTATTGCTTGAACTCCTGCTTTATCCAGCGAGTGCGCTCAAATAAATACTCGTATTCTTCACGGCAAAAATCATTGAATTGCAGAAAATGCTTAAATTGCATAACGAGATAAATAACTAATCAGAAATATACTACTTAGATAATCTGTTTTAGTTATTCAAAAACTCCTTTATTAACAGGCAAGTCATATCAACAACTTGTTCAGCTTCACCTTGTTGCATCACAAATGCAGGCAACAAACGTATCACTTTATCGGATGTCACATTGATTAATAACTTCTTTTCCAACGCTTTCTTTACCAATTCGCCACAAGGTACTGAAAGCTCGATGCCAACAATCAAACCCTGGCCTCTGACTTGCACAACTCCCGTAATATCTGTCAATTGCCTTTTCAGTCTATCACGCATGAAATCGCCCAACTTCGTCACATGATCAAGTAGATCTTCATCGGCAATCACGCTCAGCGTCTCAATCGCAGCAGCACAAGCCAGTGGATTTCCGCCAAAGGTGGATGCATGATTGCCCGGTTTGAAGACTTCAGCAGCCATGCCTTTTGCTAAGCAAGCACCAATCGCGACCCCACCCCCCAGACCTTTAGCCAGGGTTATAACATCTGGCATAATATTACTATGTTGAAACGCAAACCATTTTCCACTCCGCGCGATCCCAGATTGCACTTCATCCAGCATTAGAAGCCAGCCGTATTGGTTACACAGACTCCGTAACTCCTGTAGATAATGCGCTTCAGGAATATTAACACCGCCTTCACCCTGAAAAGGTTCTACCAGTACCGCAACGACATCTTTATTATTCACAGCAACCTGTGTAATCGCTTCCATACTGTTATAAGGAACGCGCACAAAACCAGACAATAAAGGCTCAAACCCAGCCTGTACCTTGCGATTCCCACTCGCCGTCAAGGTTGCCATCGTGCGACCATGAAATGAACGTTCCATAACAACAATAGTTGGGATTGAAATCCCCTTATTATGCCCATGCAATCGGGCTAGTTTTATTGCTGCCTCGTTGGCTTCCGCACCGGAATTACAAAAAAATGCATTATCCATTCCTGATAATTCAATCAAGCGATCCGCCAAGTGCTCCTGCTTTTCGATATGATAAAGATTAGAAGTATGAATCAGTGTTTTGGCCTGTTCACATATTGCTTGAGTTAATCTTGGATGACAATGCCCCAATCCACACACAGCAACACCAGCCAATGCATCCAGATACCGTTCACCCTGATCATCCCACAACCATACGCCTTCGCCTTTAACAAAGGTGACGGGCAGCCGTGAGTAGGTATTCATTAAATTAGGCACGACATTACACTCTCATTTCAGATGGAAAATTCAATTAAGCGCCCTACCCTACCTGCTGGAAAAGTTAGAAAAGCTATTATGTTTACCTATTTACTCTGCTTTTTCAAGCTTTTTTTCTTTAAAGATCTACTTATTATCGCAACTTTTATACGTCAAAGTTACCTGAGAAAGGATGACAGCATGTTAGAATGAGCGGATTTATAAATTTCTTATACTATTAAGAAGATACATCTCTGCATCATAACCCGTTGTTTCTCAGAAAAATCATAAGATATGAATCAATTTGCTAAGGAAACTTTGCCCATCAGCCTTGAAGAAGAGATGCGACGTTCCTATCTTGATTACGCCATGAGTGTTATTGTCGGCCGTGCCCTGCCAGACGTGCGCGATGGATTAAAACCGGTACATCGGCGCGTATTGTTCGCCATGCATGAACTCTCTAACGACTGGAATAGGCCTTATAAAAAATCTGCACGTATTGTGGGCGATGTAATCGGTAAATACCACCCCCACGGCGATACTGCAGTATATGACACGATTGTTCGCATGGCACAAGATTTTTCCTTGCGTTACATGTTAATCGACGGGCAAGGTAACTTTGGTTCGGTGGATGGCGATAATGCCGCAGCGATGCGCTACACTGAAATCCGCATGTCGCGGATTGCCCATGAATTGCTTATTGATCTTGATAAAGAAACGGTGGATTTTGGCCCCAATTATGACGATTCTGAGAAAGAACCGCTCATACTTCCAGCCAAAATCCCTAATCTGTTGATCAACGGTTCATCAGGTATTGCCGTAGGTATGGCGACCAACATTCCACCGCATAATCTGAATGAAGTTATAGAAGCCTGTCTCGCCTTACTCACAAATCCAGACATCAGTATTGATGAGCTCATTGAATACATCCCAGCTCCGGATTTTCCAACGGCCGGTATTATTTATGGTGTTTCCGGAGTAAGAGACGGTTATCGCACAGGCCGCGGTCGTGTTGTCATGCGTGCCCGTACTCATTTTGAAGACATGGAAAAAGGCAGTCGCCAATGCATCGTCGTCGATGAACTTCCCTATCAGGTTAATAAAGCCAATTTATTAATCCGTATTGGGGAACTGGTCCGCGACAAAAAAATTGAAGGTATCTCTGATTTGCGTGACGAATCCGACAAATCGGGCATGCGTGTCGTGATTGAACTGAAGCGTGGCGAGGTACCTGAAGTCATACTAAATAACTTGTATAAAGAAACACAGATGCAAGATAACTTCGGCATGAACATGGTGGCACTCCTGGATGGTCAGCCGCGTCTGCTGAATTTAAAGCAGATACTGGATGCCTTCCTACGCCATCGCCGTGAAGTTGTCACTCGACGCACTGTTTTCGAACTGAAGAAAGCGCGTGAGCGTGGGCACCTATTGGAAGGTCTGGCAGTTGCTTTATCCAATGTCGATGAAATCATCGCGCTGATAAAAGCTGCGCCAACACCATCTGTTGCCAAAGATGCGATTATGATAAAAGTTTGGCGTTCTCAATTGGTTGAGGAAATGCTATCGCGCGCCATGGCAGATGCCAACGCACTACGCCCGGATGGGTTAGGTGAAGAATTTGGTTTAAAGGCTCAAGGCTACCGTTTATCGGACGCACAAGCACAAGCGATTCTGGAATTACGTTTGCAACGCCTAACCGGCTTGGAACAAGAAAAAATCGTCGAAGAGTACAAGGAAGTCATAGAAAAAATTATTGATTATCTTAATACTCTGGCTAACCCAGAACGCATTACCAACATCATCACTGAAGAACTGGATGCCATCAAACTGCAATTTGGTGACAAACGCCGCAGTGAGATTATTGTCGATACTCATGATATGAGTATGGAAGATTTGATTACACCAGCAGATGTCGTCGTTACACTATCGCACAGCGGTTATATTAAATCTCAATTACTCGACGAATATCGCGCACAAAAACGTGGCGGACGCGGCAAGCTGGCGACGAGCACCAAAGAAGATGATTTCATCGACAAGCTGTTCATCGCTAATACCCATGACTATATTCTGTGCTTCTCAAGCCTGGGCCGTGTGTACTGGATAAAGGTCTATGAAGTGCCGCAAGGTGGCCGATTATCCCGCGGCAAGCCAATTATTAATTTGGTGCAATTGGAAGAAGGTGAAAAAATTAATGCGATTCTTCCCGTAAAAGCTTTTGATGAGACCCGCTATATTTTTATGGCAACTTCTTTTGGAACCGTCAAGAAAACACCCCTATCAGAATTTTCCCGCCCGCGGAGCAATGGCATTATCGCCATCGGACTAGATGAAGGCGATTATTTGATTGGCGTTGAACTGACCGAAGGAAAGCATGATGTCATGCTGTTCTCAGACAATGGCAAAGCCATGCGCTTCAGTGAAAATGATGTACGTCCGGTGGGACGAACTGCTCGTGGTGTGCGTGGCATGAAACTTGGTGCCGGACAAAAAGTAATTTCCTTGTTGGTCGCTGAAAATGAAGAGCTCACTGTATTAACGGCGACTGAGAATGGTTATGGCAAGCGTACACCAATCAGCGAATACACACGCCATAACCGCGGCACGCAAGGAATGATTGCGATCAAAACCAGTGAACGTAACGGCAAAGTTGTCACAGCAAAGCTGGTCAAACCAGATGATGAAATCATGCTGATCACTTCCGGCGGCGTACTCATCCGTACCCGTGTCAATGAAGTGCGGGAAATGAGTCGTGCCACACAAGGCGTTACCTTAATTAACCTGGATGCGGGCGAGAAACTCGCTGGCCTGGAAAGAGTGGTCGAGAGCGAAGACAACGATAATGACGATGAGAGTGATGATTAAAGCTAAGCGAGCTGCCTATCCCCTCAGCACAAAAGAATAATTATCCGAAAAAATTTAATGGATCAAATCTACAATTTCAGTGCGGGACCCGCAGTTCTACCCAGGGAAGTTCTGCAGCAAGCTCGTGATGAGATGCTGGATTGGCATGGCAGCGGCATGTCCGTCATGGAAATGAGCCATCGCGGTAAGGAATTTATGGCCATTGCTAAGCAAACTGAAAGCGATTTACGCGAGCTGGTTGGAATACCGCAAAACTACAAAGTCTTATTTCTGCAAGGCGGTGCTTCCAGCCAGTTTTCCATGGTGCCGATGAATCTGCTCCGCGGCAAAAAGAAAGCGGACTATATCAATACTGGTCAATGGTCGACAAAAGCGATAGAGGAAGCCAACAGATATTGCACTGTTAATGTCGCCGCTTCCTCTGCAGATGCCAACTTTACCTATGTCCCCACACAAGACAAATGGTGCCTAAATCCGGAGGCTGCTTATGTTCATTACACCAGCAATGAAACCATCGGCGGTGTCGAGTTTAACTGGATCCCGGAAATTCCTGCGGAAGGCAATATTCCACTAGTAGCCGACATGTCATCCAATATCTTGTCACGGCCTTTGGATGTCAAACGTTTTGGATTGATCTATGCAGGCGCGCAGAAAAACCTGGGGCCGGCCGGATTAACACTCGTCATTGTGCACGAGGATTTATTGGGCATGCCGATAGCAGGCACCCCAACACTTTATGATTACCAGATTCATGCTAATAATGACTCGATGTACAACACACCGCCGACTTATGCCATGTACATTACTGGACTGGTATTCGCGTGGCTGAAGAAACAAGGCGGATTGGCGGCGATGGAAACAATCAATATCACCAAAGCCAATTTGTTGTACGACCTGCTGGATAACACCGACTTTTATCATTGCCCAGTGACTCAATCCGATCGCTCGCGTATGAACGTGCCCTTCACGTTAAAAAACCCTGGGCTGGATGACGCGTTCCTCAAGCAGGCAGAAATCAATGGTTTGATCCAACTGAAGGGGCATCGCTCAGTAGGAGGCATGCGTGCTTCAATATATAATGCCATGCCGATGGAAGGTGTGGCAAAATTGGCAGCGTTTATGAAGGAGTTTGCCAGCCAGCATGCCTGAAATTCAAAATAGAATTTTTAAGATTCTGACCATTAATCAGATTTCTCCCCTCGGCCTGAGCCGCTTTCCTTCAGATTACTATCAGGTCGGTGATGATATCGCTGAGCCGGATGCCATTCTGGTACGTTCACAAAATATGCTGAACTGGAAAATTCCTAGCAGTGTCAAGGCCATCGGACGGGCGGGTGCCGGTACCAATAACATTCCTGTGCCGGACATGAATGCCCGTGGCATTCCAGTGTTCAACACACCAGGAGCCAATGCCAATGCAGTTAAAGAACTGGTTCTGGCCGGCATGTTTTTAGCCGCACGTAATTTGGTTCCGGCATTGCAGTTTGCAGAAAACTTGCAAGGTGATGATGCGGCGTTAAACAAGCAGGCGGAAAGTGAGAAGAAACGCTTTTCCGGCATCGAATTACCGGGCCGCACATTGGGCATTATTGGCTTGGGTGAAATCGGCCGATTGGTAGCTAATGCGGCGATTAAACTGGGGATGAAGGTCATCGGATATGATCCCAAGATTACCGTCGATTCGGCCTGGAGTCTATCCGCAGAAGTAAAAAAGGCACACAGCATGGGAGACTTGCTCCGTCATAGCGAATTTGTCACCGTGCATATTCCGTTGCTGGATTCTACGCGCCACCTGATTGATGAGAAACATGTAAAAATGATGAATCCAAACGTCATTCTGCTGAATTTCTCGCGCGGCGCCATCGTCGATGAAGAGGCTATTTTAGCGGGTATCGCCGCTAACAAAATAAAATACTATGTCTGTGATTTTCCCAGTCAAAAACTTCAGCACCAAAAAGCAGTGATCACCTTGCCGCATCTTGGTGCTTCGACACTCGAAGCGGAAGAAAATTGTGCCATCATGGTGGTCAATCAGCTCATAGATCATCTGCAAAACGGCAGCATCACGAACACGGTCAATTTTCCTGATATCTACATGGAACGGGAATCCCCTTACCGTGTTGCGGTGGCGAATGCCAATGTACCCAATATTTTGGGGCAGATTTCCACCAGTATGGCCAAGGCCGGATTAAATATCCATAACATGATCAATAAATCACGTGGCGAAATGGCTTATACACTGGTCGATGCAGACAGTCCGGTGCCGCAGCATGTCGTGAATGAAATAGCTGGAATTACCGGTGTATTAATGGCACGCTACCTGCCACTTCCCAGATAAAGTCTGAACTTTGATGAATTATCATTAAGCCAATATTTTCACTACCCATGTCTGAACAACTCAAACAACTACGCGATCAGATTGACGCCATTGACGACGAATTACTCCAGCTGATAAGCAAACGCGCTGAACTTGCGCAGCAGATCGGTAAGATAAAAAAAAGCGGTATCGTCTATCGCCCTGAACGCGAAGCACAAATATTGGCACGTATCCAGGAACAAAATCCCGGCCCCATCAGCAGCACACATATCAAACAGTTATTTACTGAAATCATGTCGCTGTGCCGCGCCCTAGAAAAACCCATGAGCATAGCCTACTTGGGTCCCAATGGTACTTTTTCTGAAGATGCGGCATTAAAACGCTTTGGCAGCGCCATCACAACGGTCGCCTGTGATTCGATCGACGACGTATTCCGCAACGTGGAATCCGACACGGCCAATTATGGTGTCGTACCGGTAGAAAACTCAACTGAAGGCGCGATTGGCAGGACCATGGATTTGCTGCTGCAAACGCCATTAGCCATCTGTGGTGAAATTCAATTGCCCGTTCATCAGTTTCTAATGGCACAGCAAACCGAATTATCACAAATCAACAAAATTTACTCGCATCCGCAATCGTTGGCGCAATGCCACCACTGGTTAAAAACCAACTTACCTCACGTCTCTCATTCTGCATTTATCAATACCGCCAGCAATGCCGATGCAGCTCGACTAGCAGCGGCTGACAAGCAAGCTGCAGCGGTGGCCAGCAAACGAGCGGCAGAATTATTTGGACTCAGTATCTGCGCGGAAAACATCGAAGATGATCCGAGAAATACCACGCGCTTTCTGGTCATCGGCAAACAAATTGTGGATATCTCCGGAAAGGATAAAACCTCATTAATCCTATCGACCAATAATCGCTCCGGCGCTATCTATAAACTACTGGAACCGCTAGCACAGCATGGCGTGAGCATGAGCCGCCTGGAATCCCGTCCATCACGCACCGGCCTCTGGCAGTATGTTTTCTTTATTGATATTGAGGGGCACCAACAAGATGATAATGTAGCAGCCGCATTGACTGAATTACGTGGAAAAGCGGCTTTCCTAAAAATCCTGGGATCTTATCCGGCCACATAGTTGTCCGTTGCCTCTGAGTAGTCATCCGATCAAACTTATTAAACGCTGTATATTCTTTTCTCAATCGCTAACAAATTTAATTTTATGAATCTTTGTGACTTTGCTCCAGAATATATCCGCTCCATTCAGCCTTATCAACCCGGCAAACCTATCTCTGAGTTAGCACGGGAAATGAAGCTGGATGAGTCGTGTGTCATCAAACTGGCATCCAATGAAAATCCGCTGGGAACCAGCCCGCTCGCACTGGATGCCATGATTAATGCATTGCATGATGTCGCACTCTATCCGGACGGCAGCGGTTATGAATTAAAAGCCGCATTGTCCAAACGTTATGCTGTGGCCCCAGAGCAAATCATATTAGGCAATGGCTCCAATGATATTTTGGATCTCGCCGTGCGCGTATTCCTTAAACCGGGCGCTGCTGCGGTGTATTCACAACATGCATTCGCGGTTTATCCATTGGTAGTACAAATGATTGGCGCCAATGGCATATCAGTGCCCGCTCTGGATTATGGTCATGATCTGCCCGCCATGCTGGACGCCATCACGCCGGAAACACGTATCGTATTTATTGCCAGCCCCAACAATCCTACCGGCACATTATCCAATGCCGACGATTTACTACGATTTATGGAGCGCGTATCCCGCGATGTACTGGTCGTTATGGATGAAGCGTATAACGAATATTTGCCCGAAGTCAACAAGCCGGACAGCATCAAATGGTTGAAACAATTTTCCAATTTGCTGATCACACGCACCTTTTCCAAGATTTATGGCCTCGCCGGTGTGCGCGTCGGATATGGGCTGACACATCCCGACGTGGCTAACCTGATGAATCGTGTACGCCAGCCGTTCAATGTCAGTAGCATTGGTCTGGTTGGTGCACTGGCCGCGCTACATGATGCTGAATTTGTACAAAAATCGTATGCTCTAAACCGCGCAGGCATGTTACAACTCACCGAAGGTTTCCGGAAATTAAGCATTGAAACTATCCCTTCGTATGGAAATTTCATTAGTTTCCGCGTTAAAGGCGATGCGACCAACACGCCGAAAGTCTATCAGAGCCTTTTGCAACAAGGCATCATTGTACGCCCTCTGGGAATTTACGAAATGCCACACCACCTTCGGGTTACAGTTGGATTAGAATCCGAAAATAAACGATTCCTGGAATCACTTGAGTATGCAATGGGAGAATTAGCGTGATTATCGTCATGAATAAAGATGTTACCGAGGAGCAAATCGGTGCAGTAGTCCAAAAAATTCAAGACTTGGGTCACGAAGTCAATATTTCACGCGGCACCAACCGCATAATCATCGGTGCCATCGGTGATGAAAACAAACTTGATCCGGAATCATTTGATTCCATGCCAGGCGTTGAATACTCCATGCACATTGTCAAACAATACAAAATTGTTTCGCGCGAATCGCACAAACAAGACTCGATCATCGATGTGCGCGGCATCCCGGTCGGCGGCAAGCAAGTACAAATCATCGGTGGCCCCTGCTCGGTCGAAACACAAGAACAAATGGATCTGGCTGCACAGCAAGTCGCGGCGGCCGGTTGCCGTCTGATGCGTGGCGGCGCTTTCAAACCCCGTACCAGTCCGTACACTTTTCAGGGCAAAGGTGTTGATGGCCTGAGTATATTCCGCCAGGCAGCCGACAAATACAACCTGCCGATTGTCACCGAACTGATGGATGTGCGCATGCTCGATACCTTTCTCGAACATGATGTCGATGTCATTCAAATCGGTACGCGTAACATGCAGAATTTTGACCTGCTGAAAGAAGTCGGCCGCATCAACAAACCGGTCATTTTGAAGCGCGGCTTATCCGCCACTATTTCCGAATGGCTCATGGCGGCTGAATATATCGCAGCAGGCGGCAACCATAATATTATTTTCTGCGAACGCGGCATTCGTACGTTTGAAACCGCCTACCGCAATGTCATGGATGTCACTTGCGTGCCAGTTCTCAAACGCGAAACCCATCTGCCGGTTATCATTGATCCTTCGCATGCCGGTGGTAAAGCGTGGATGATGCCAGCCCTGGCACGCGCAGCGATTGCAGCAGGTGCTGACGGCTTGCTGGTAGAAATGCATCCGAATCCGTGCGAAGCGTGGTGCGATGCCGATCAAGCGCTGAATCCGCAGGAACTGAAGGATCTGATGGGAACATTAAGAGGTATCGCCGAAGTTATCGGACGCACTCTGTAATGCGAAACTCTGGTTAAACCCATGACAAATACCGCGATGCTCAACAAACTGGTTATCATCGGTGTCGGTTTGATCGGTGGGTCATTCGCCTTGGCACTGCGCAAAGCTGGTTTGGTCAAGCATATCGTTGGGGTTGGACGCAGTCAGCAAAACTTGCAATGTGCCGTTGAGCGCGGCGTTATCGACGAAATCACCACCGATATGGCTTCCGCGCTGCATCACGCAGATCTGGTATTTCTGGCGATGCCGGTAGGCCAAACTGCTCACATCATGGAGAGAATCGGCACACATCTGCAGGCCAACACGATCATCACTGACGCCGGCAGCACCAAGCAGGATGTCATCGCCGCAGCACGCCACCACCTCCCGATGCAAAACCGGCACCACTTCGTGCCCGGCCACCCCATCGCCGGTACGGAACAAAGCGGCGCACAAGCTGCACAAGCGGATTTGTATCGCAACAAACACGTCATCCTGACCCCGCTGCCCGAAACCAGCATGGATGCTGTCGAGCGAGTCAGCCAATTATGGCAAGCCTGTGGCGCGCAAGTCTCACTGATGCCAGCCGACAAACACGACCAAGTGCTTGCGGCCACCAGCCATCTGCCGCACATCCTGGCTTTCACCATGATGAATCACCTTCATCACAGTACCAGCAGTCCAGAAAACCTGCTCCATTTTGCCGGCAGCGGCTTCCGCGACTTCACCCGCATCGCCAGCAGCTCCCCGGAAATGTGGCGCGACATCTGTTTGGCGAATCGTGAAGCACTGCTTGGACAGATTGATGCATATCAAAACGAGCTTAAATTGTTGCAGGAAATACTGAAAAATAATGAAGGCAAGGCATTGGAGCAAGCCTTTTCTCAAGCACGTAGTGTACGGGAAAACTGGCTAAGAATAAAAGCTACTGAAATTAATTAGGTCGTATTGAATGGCATAGTCCATCCGCATATCTTATGCTTTACATTTATTAACAAAGATTCATGAGAAAATTACCGACTGATCATGAAATTCTGAGATGCATCTTCGAGATGTACGAAGCCGCTATACCCTGGCGAAATAAATGGCGGAAAAAGAGCGAACGATCCCTATGTTCCAGTCGATTAGGCAAGATAGTGAATGAACTGGTCAAATTTCAACCGGCACTAACAGCTTTTTCTGATCATTTTTAAACCGACGTTAACAGCTTAGTGTTTTCAATGCTCTTAAGTCTCGCTACCGACCGGCGCAAGGGGCAGCATGCTACCCAAATATTATCAATGTTCGTTATCGAACAGACTGGTCGTGCTTCCGCATATATATAAATGGCGATTGGAGACATTATTCACTGTTCTGATCATCATTTAAATTAAATATCACTGGAGTAATAAATGAACAAGAAAACTATTATCATCTATGCAAGCATTCTAATCATGGCCCTTTTCTCATTTAGCGCAGTTGCGGGGCAAAGTCATTTAGACGAAGCAATTCAGCACGCTGAGGCTGCGATCACATCAACCGATGGAAAAACTCTAGCCAAACATGCACAGGAGGCTAAAACCCATGCGGAAGCCGCCAAAAACGATAAAACCGATGCCAAGCACGTGGATGAAGGAATTAAGTGTTTAGATGGTGCGATTAAAGAAGGTAATGATGGAAATTTAGATGCGGCTAAGAAAGAAGCGACAGATGCTGTGAATCATTTTAAACAAGCTGCAAAATAATCCAATAAGCTTCGATACTATAAAAAAACAGTGGCTAACAATCCACTGTTTGAAGTGGTCTCCTGCAACTGTCCAACCTGAGAGTAGAATTAAGCTCTGATATGGGTAGTTAATCAAGCTCAGGCAGCCTGATGAATTGCTTGATATTGATAATAAACCTCATTGGGAGTTTGGTTATCAAGACCTTGATGAAAG
>CAMCBD010000066.1 GCA_945872825.1 Nitrosomonas ureae | reverse complement strand
GTTTCATCGCCCCGTATCGCAGCCAGCGCTATTTTTGCTTTGAATTCACTGGAATATTGTGTGCGTTTCTTGCTCATGATTATGATCCTCTATAGTGTCCATAACAGAGCTTAACAACCTGTCCAGTTTTGCGGTACCACTTCAGTATTCCGGTAGTTCGAAGGGTAGTAATAAGAAAGCACGTGCTGCCATTGCACGCGGTCAGGTATTGTTTAACAGCAAACCTATCCAGATTACTGGTGTAAAAGGAATGCTAGATATTGGTGTTTCCGATGCTTCCCGTCGTACTCCGGATATGCCTTTGTATACACTACAAAATAAAGTAACCGGTGAAACCATTGAAACAACTGATCCAGGGCGCGCTTTGGTTACCGGAAAATGGAAAGATATTGGTCGTTTCAAAGGTCCTGTATTGCGTTCTGTTGCTTCACGTCCGCCATATTTCCATAATGGCTCAGCTAAAGATCTACCGGCAGTAATTGAATTTTATAATACTCGATTCTCGATCGGGCTCACTGATCGTGAGCAGGCTGATCTAGTTGCTTTCCTCGCTTCACTGTAATTGCCTATATAGCTAGTAGAACCCCCTATCACTTATTCAAGTGAAGGGGGTTTCACTATGTCAGGAAAAGGATCTTCAATTAGGCGGTATATAAAGATGAGCCGCCAAATATTTGGTTTTACCTTATTCAGGAATCTTCTGGAATCGAGAGTAAAGATTTCTCGCGATGCTCGAAATAACAAAGATGAGTTATTCAGAGTTTCCTTAACAACAGCCGCCGCAACAACTCGATTCTTCGACTTCTTCCTCAAGAGGGATTCCCGCCCAGCGCGCGAGTTCGCTACGCTGCGGGTAGCGGCCTCCCAATGCGACTTCTCCGTCTACCAGTATTAATGGCAGCGCTTCAGCACCGGAGCGTTCCAGGAATCCTTTCACCGTAGAATTGTCTGCAAAAGCCATAGGTTGTTGCGCCAGATTAAAACGCTCGATTGCAACATCGTGCTGTTTGACCCAATCGACATCAGCGGAAGAACCGGCCAGTTCCTGGTCTACGTCGGAACCGCAAACGCCTGAGCTACAGCATGAGGCAGGGTCAAATACATGAATAGTTGTCATTTTGATTCTCCAATGGTTGAGGTAATAAAGTTTCGATATGATCCAGTTAACACAGAATAGAAACGGATGTTCGCCTGCAGATTATCGACTGCAATAGGAGCATGAAAGCTTGTCATCCTGTTATTTTTTAGTCAGATATTCAGCTGTTGTTTTCATCACAGCAAACTTCAGCGGAATTGTACGAAATCCCGGCGCAACAGTTTTCGGTGAGATAACCCAATAACGCATTCATGGTCGCAAAATTCGCCGAGTAATAAATAAAGCGGCTTTCCTGCCGGGCACTGACCAGCTCTGCATGCGTTAATTCTTTCAGATGAAAAGATAGCGTTGCATTAGGAATGTTCAGTTCTTTGGCAAGGTGCCCTGCCGGAAGCCCCGATTCGCCAGCCTGGACCAGCGTCCGGAATATCGTGAGACGGGTTTCCTGTGCTAGGGCGGCCAGTGCTTTAATTGCAATATCCATTTCCATATTTCCATAATATTGGAAATAATGAATTATGTCAATTTTTCTTTAACACGCTTTCTGTCATTGCAGAACGATTTCGAATGAAAGTTTTTTGTGTAAATTAGTCATGGCGTATGGTACAAATACGCAAATGGATAAAATACAGTTACAGTCGACGATTACTTGCCCGAATTGCGGGTTCCAGAAATTGGAAACGATGCCCACCGATTCTTGCCAGTATTTTTATGAGTGCGAATCTTGTCGACAACTGCTTCGCCCCAAGGCAGGGGATTGCTGTGTTTATTGCTCTTATGGTGATGTGCCGTGCCCGCCAATTCAGCAGTCTGGTAGAAATCCATCCTGCTGTTCAGACTAACTTCAGAACAATCAAGGAATAATCGAGTCAAGCCTCACTGATACCCGTTGTGCGTCTCTCTAAGACGGGGAGTTAGGATAGGATAACGGCTTATTGGTTTGCCGTCCAGGGATAAAGACGCGGAATGAATAACGTCAGGGCAACGGCAAGCGCTATGGCGGCTAGTGAATCCACAATAAATACGCCCCAATTATCGGGCTTGAGCGCGCCCAGCGTGATGATCAGGAACAGCATTGGCAAGTCGAGAAAGTGTGTGAATGCCGGTAAATTATCGGTACGCGCTTTTTTCAGTTCGGGTGTGAATTCGCCAACCTACAGAGCTTCTTGGGTCAAACGACGCAAGCGCATGAAGTAGATCCGGGTGACGGTATTGCCCTCGATGAACTCAAAAACAAACAGAAAGACCATGCCCGCAAGCCAGGGTATGGAAATAAAATTCCAGCCACCGTAGAACTCAACAATCAACCAGGCGCCGGAGATGAGAAGAACAATTGCACCCGGAACAACGACGCCGTCGTAAACACCGCAATGTTGCGCACGGACTCGGAAAAGCGCACCAGATCACGTAATTGCCGGGATCGCAAATCACTCAGCCAAACACCGATCAAACCGCCGCCAATTAAGACGGCGCCGATGATATGTGCGAGTTTTAGCAGTTCGTAGGTCATGGTATTGAGTCCTCAGTGAGGCGCCAGCTACTCATCGGCTCAGCAATATGGCTAATTACTTTTAGAAACAACTTATCAGAGAATTTTACAAGTGTTTGCGATTCAGATTACATGGACTTCTCAAGATGCTTCAGTGTTAGGCCTTCCTGGGTGGCAGGCTCTTGGCACTTGCTTGAGCCTGGTGGTCGATAATGTATAGGCCATGTATCAAGTTTTCTGTTATGTCTAGAGCCGTGGCAAGCTGAAAGTCGGTCGGCATATGTGCTCGGTGAATACTTGCGTGACCCAGCTCTAATGCTGCGGAAAGGGCTGAGTGCTGGACATTGGAAATGAATCCATCCGTTTTGAATTTCTTTAGGTTGCCCGCGAATGACCCGTCGTCGCCAACCTTGTCGATCATGATCGTTTCAATCACGGCACGAAGTCCCATCGCCGCGAGTGCAGGAGCGCTGTTTTGAAGGGCCGCATAGATCTCCCTAAGAAGCTTGGTAATGTGCCACTCGTTATCGAGTTGGTTGAACCACTTTGGATATGGGCGAAACAGAGCGGGGGGATAGTATGTCTCTGTAACCAAAGGCCGACCTTCATCGTCGGTTTCTTCACTGAATATTGAGCGCTGGCCAGTCGAACTTGATCGCAGCCACAGCACTGAAGCATCAAATATTCGTCTTCACTCCAAACCGTATATCGCTCATTCAGTGCGTTCTCCCATGTCTTGATTGCCTTCTTCAGGACTCGATGATTGCGGATTCCGGCGCATGTATTGCAGTGCGCTTGTTCAGGCTGAGACTTCGGCATGGTGGGGTTTGGAAGGCCTAACTAGAATTAGACTTCCGGAATGATGCAATTAATTGCGTCAAAAATATGAATCAATGCGGTAAGCTTCATGATATTTCCTTGAGTTTTATGATCAATGATCAATTGAACTGTCATCGATCCGATGATAGCAAATTCATTTAGATAATTCTATTTTCGAACAGCTCTCAGTTGCCTCATGAAGAATCCCGGTTAATCAAAGCTCAATCCGGTTTCTTCCATAAATACGATCAATTCGTTAAGCACCTTTTGGATATCGGTTATATCGAGTCCGATGGATCTGGCTGTTCGCTCTACTTGAGGGTCGTCCCGTTTCTCGTTATAAATTCCGTACCCGGCGCGTTTTGCCAGTAGATTCCCTAAGGATACGGCAAGTAATTCTCGTGTGATGGATGTTGCCTGATCGAGGGCTTCGTGAAATTGTGCGACTATCGTGATTTCCGGCGGTAACTTCCAGGCTTCCAGGAGCTTGCGGCCAAACAGACCGTGATACTTATCCAGAAAGTCATCCAGAGTACCCTTAGGGGTAGCCGGATCAATGACCTCCCGGGCTTGCAGTTCCGAGATGACCTGCAGCAGAAAGAGCTTGCCGATATCGTGCATCAGACCCATGAAGAACACTTCGCTGGGTCTTGAGAGCTTCGCAAGTTGTGCGATCAGATAAGAAGCATGAGCGCACGCTACGCCATGTTTCCACAGGTCCTTTAGCACATCTTGGTAATTCGGGTTTCGAGCCATATATAAAGCGCGATTCGCGATGATGTCGACGTATTCCTTCGTGGTGTTCAGACCCAGGACATTGATCGCTTGGTCGACCGTGGTACTTTGCCGCAGTCCGCCGTAGCGCGGAGAATTGGCTACGCTGATTAGTTTGGCACTGATCACCATATCTTTTCTAAGTAATACTGCAATTTCTTCCATCCCGGCATCTCTCTGCATCAGTCGATCCATCTCAAGACTGATACTGGGAAAACTGGGTAGATTAATTTCTCCACTGTTTAAACGTTTGGCAATTTCCTGCAGCATGGGTGCACGTTTTTGTTGATTGGTTGGCAATGCCTTATCATTTGAGTGCACTTCGGCTTTACCACCAGATTTTCCTATGAGTTGCGTCTCCAATTCCGCAATACGGGCCTTTTGGGCCATGATCGTGCGCTTCAGTTCTTGCTGATCACTAAAAGCAAAGAGCATTTCCCGCACGGCCATTTCTAAAACAGAATTTAGCTTGTCGGTTTTGACGCAATAATTGAATGCGCCGATTCGGCGGGCCTCAATGGCACATTGCGGGTCATCGGGAGGGGTAATGAGCAGAACGGGGATATAGGCTTTACTGCAAACTTCCATCAGAAAATCGAGACCTTGCGCTTGCGTAAAATTTACGTCCAGGATGATGGCATCAATACCATCGAGATTAACCGGCTTGTTATCCCATGAAGCCATTAAATGCAAAGTATATTTGCTGAGTACTGCTTGGATAGAATCCAGTTCGTTCCGCTGACTGTTACAAATTAATATCCGATTCATCATAATCCTTAACATTACAAAACCATAAAACCGAATGCTTTGAGTAGCGAAATGCTTACTTCAAAGTTGTAGTACAAATGTCATGACTTTTGCGGATAAATTACTTAAAACTTTACAATAATTCTTACAAATAATTTTATGTTTTTAAATCCAAAGAAGCTTGCACAATTTGATTGCAGTCATGCTTTTCTCATGGATTGTATTACGGTGTGTCCGATGGATGGAATTTTAAAATGCGGATGCAGTTCATTTTGACTTGAGAATGAATGTGAATCGTCTAATTACTGCATCACTTTCTGTGACCAAGATAGCCGATGCTTGGCCGCGTGGATTACTTCATGACGCAAACATTCTTAAATAGGTACAATACCGGCAATTCGCGAAAACTCTCGCCCTATGGTTACGAACCCAAACATGTCGACTCAATCTTTAGATTCTTCCCAATTACGCATTACCATCGACCCGGACTCACTGGGATTTTCGGATACTTCGGAATTACTGCAACGGCCGTTATCCTGGATCGGGCAAGAGCGGGCGGAAGTGGCTGCGCGTTTTGGTCTTGGCATGATGCAACCGGATTATCATTTGTTTGTGCTGGGGGAAGCGGGGTCGGGGCGTACTTCCTTGTTGCATCAGGCGATGATTGACGCGGCGGCTGACCAGCCAGCGCCAGCGGATTTATGCTACCTGTACAATTCTATCGCGCCTGATAAACCGCTGGCTTTGCACTTGCCTGCCGGGCAGGGGCGAGTGCTGCGCCAATCGCTATTGCAACTGGCAAAATCGCTACCGGCGGAAATTGCACAATGCCTGAGCGGACAAGACTTCAAGCTCAAAAGTGATCGCGCCGAGAAGAAATTCAAAACGGAAGCAACGCGAGCGTATGCCAAGCTGGATAAGATTGCGGAATCACTGCATTTCACCATTCACCGCGAAGACGAACAAATTGTTTTTACTTTTCTGGATGAAAAGGGCGAGATTCTCACCGCAGAGAATTTATTAAAACTGCCCAAGGTACGCAGGACCGAAATCGAGCAGGCCGAGCAAGCGCTACATGAAGCGATTGTGCTGTATTTTGAAGAATTCCAGCGCGTAGAGAAAGATAAGAATGTAACGTTGGCTGCACTCCAGCGCCACAGCGTGCAACCTTTGTTGAATCTTGCGTTGCAGAAAATTCAAGATGGATTGCAGAAACAGGCGCGGCTGAAGACTTATTTTGAACAGATGGAATCGGATATTCTCGATAATCTGGCGCTGTTTGAAACAAACAGTGCCGATGAAGCGAAGCGGGAAACGGCATTGCATCAGATTTTCTCGCGCTATCAGATCAATCTCGTCGTGGATAATGCGGATTTGCACGGAGCGCCGGTCATTATTGAAGATAACCCCTCCGCGTATGCATTGTTTGGCAGTATCGATTATCAGTTTGAGGAAGGCAAACTAAAAACCAATTTCATGCGTATTCGCGCCGGCAGTTTATTAAAGGCGCATGGCGGGTTTCTCATGTTACACCTGGATGATTTGCTGACGGATGGCCAGTTATGGGTAAAGCTACGGCGATTCTTACGCAGTAAGCGATTACAAATCGAAGAGCCCGGCTCCGCATTAACCTCGAATACGCCCGTATCCCTCGAACCGGAGGCGGTGGACGTGAATGTCAAGATCGTCTTGATCGGGTCACGGGATGAATATTATGAGTTGGAGGAAATTGACCCTGAATTCATGCGGCGCTTCCGTGTAAAAGTGGATTTTGCCGGAAGCTTCATCGCCAGTGCGGAAACTCACCAGGCATCGTCTGTTTTTGTTGCGCACGTCTGCGAGGCGGCAAAATTGCCGCATTTTTCTGCTGCTGCCGTCGCGCGGTTACTGGAAGAATCTCATCGGGAAGTGGAGGATCAAAAACGCCAAAGCGCAATTTTTGCGCGCACCGAAATGCTGGTACTGGAAAGTGCCGCCTTATGCAGTGCCCGTCACGGGCGTGTCGTGGAAGTTATGGATATTTCCGCAGCGCTTCAGGCGCGCACACTCCGCCATAATTATCCGGATTTGCGTTTGCAGGAATCCATTATGGAAGGCGAAATCGCCATTACATTACAGGGTGCCGAAGTAGGGCAACTCAACGCATTGACGCAGATTGATTTGGGCGATCATCGCTTTGGTGCGCCGGTGCGACTTACTGCACGCACTTTTGCCGGGGAAGACGGAATACTGAATATTGCCCGTGAAGTTGACATGTCCGGACCGATCCACGATAAGGGCATGCTGATATTGCAAAACTACCTGACCGGATTATTTACGCATATTGCGCCGCTCGCACTCAGTGCATCGATTGTTTTTGAGCAGGAGTACTCCAGTATCGAAGGGGATTCCGCTTCCTGCGCTGAGTTTTTTGTCTTGCTGTCATCGCTGGCGGAAGCGCCGCTGAAACAAAGTATTGCGGTGACCGGTGCGCTGAATCAATATGGCGAGGTGCTGCCGGTGGGAGGCATTAACGACAAGATTGAAGGGTATTTCAAGTTGTGTGAGAAAATGGGTTTAAACGGTGAACAAGGTGTGCTGATTCCGCATCATAACCGGCAACACTTGGTTCTGGATTACAAAATTATTGAGGCCGTTGAGAAAGGTTTGTTTGCGATTTATACGATGGAACATGTCACCCAAGGATTGGAATTGCTAACCGGCTGCCCAGCGGGAATGACCGAACAAAGCCGGACAATGGGTTATTCGCCGGATACGGTTCTGGGGTATGCGCAGCGAGCGTTGCTGGTTTTCCGCCGTGCTTGTCAGTTGACCCAGCACCCTAAAACCGAACACAGACGGCTTCCGTCGCGCGCAGAGAAATGATCGTTACAATGTGATTTTATTATTTCGTATCAATTAGGCTTGATTTAAAAATGTGTGCTTGCCAGGTATCGATCCTGAGAAGTGGATTTCTCAAGGATAACTAATTATGGAGTCTCTGAATAACCCACCTTTGTCATTCCGAACGTAGCGAGGAATCTTTGGCAATCAATAGCATAGATTTCTCGCTATGCTCGAAATGACAGTTATTCAGAGGTTCCTTATGTTATTGCAAAATATTTTAAATCACTACGAAATCTGCATTTGTCATGGCTAAACCAACCCCAACCGTAGCGATTTGTGTCGCCAAACCAGCGCCGTTGGCATCGGCGTCATAAAGCAACGCCCCCGTAATGTTGTTGTAGATGATGAAATCATCAGCATCCGAAGCCAAAGTGCCGATTTTAAACTGACCAGCAGCCAATGGGCCTGTGGTCGTCAAAGCAGCGAATACAGCATTTTCCAGTTGAATCGTATCATCCACCACAACAAAATCGGTGATCGTGTCGATGTGGCCTGTGCTAGTGAATTTGAAGGTATCTTGACCGCCGCCGGTGAGCGTGTTATTACCTGTGCCCCCGTCGAGTGTATCGTTACCTGCACCACCGCTCAGTTGATTAGCTGCTGAATTTCCAATCAAAATATTGGCTAAACCATTGCCGTTACCATTGATTGCCGAAGCCCCTGTCAGCGTTAGGTTCTCCACATTGGCAGGCAAGGTGCGAGTGATGCTGCTACTGATTTTGTCTGTGCCTTCATTGAGATTTTCTGTAACGATATCACCGGCGTTATCAACAATATAATTATCATTACCAAGGCCACCAATCATGTTGTCAGCACCTGCTTTGCCATCAAGCGTGTCGTTACCTAAACCCCCATTCAATTGATTGGCTGCTGAATTGCCAGTCAATTTGTTATTGAGATCATTACCAGCTCCATTGATAGCCAATGCACCCGTCAATGTGAGATTTTCTACATTGAGGGGCAAAGTCAAGCTGATGCTGCTTTTGACGGTGTCTGTACCTTCATTCAAGTTTTCAGTAATGACGACGCCAGCATTGTCGACTATATAGGTGTCATTGCCTAAACGGCCTATTAGATTATCGTTGCCGCCTTTGCCGTTGATGGTATCGTTAAATTGAGTTCCTTTGATATCCTCACTAGACGAACTGCCAGTCATATTTAGTCCACCAGTAAGAGAAATTGGGTCACTGTCACCAATTTGTAACCATTCGACTTTAGGGTCAAGTAGCTGACTGTTGAGATGAATCATGCCGAAGCCATCAACAAAGATTTCGACACTTTCAGAATCGAAATATCGATTTATGCCCATTATTCGGACGGCAGAAGCAGGAATGTCACCTGCATTTGAACCAGTGATAATATGGATCGTGTCATCGGTTCCGCCATCAGCTAATTCCCAAATACGATCCATATCAGTTGAGAACTGACCCGAAAACTCATAAGTGTCATCACCCGAACCACCATATAAAGCATCGTTACCACCTAAGCCAATCAAAATATCATTGCCACCTTTGGCGTCGATTGTGTCAGCATTAGCTGTCCCAGTCAGTTTGTTACTAAAATCATCCCCTACAATCGCCATATTTCTTCTCCAAGAAAAAAAAGCAAACCTGATTATCTACTCATTGCGGATAGTAGCTGTTATGGGATAAAGGATGAAATGCAATTAGATACAATGATTAGGTGTTAGGCCATCAAATTATATTTGCTAGTTTAGAGGCTTTGTATTTGTATAAGAATCAATGATACGTTTCGATAAAATGAGTGTGGACAGGTATATTGATGAAGCCCGACTATTATATTGGAATAGACTAGAGCGTCGAACCTTATGAACGAAGTTTGGGAGATATAGAGTTGCATCACAATCAGGAGAATATTAATGATCAACCAGAATGATGTGTCGATGGAGAATAAAGCGGAAGCAACAGGAAACCAGGCATTGCAAGTCAACGTCAAAATGCAACAAGGAGAGCATACCGGTCAAGCACTGTATTCTAATGTTGTTTCAGTGCAAGGCGGACAGGGAGTTGTTATTGTAGAATTTGGTTTTCTCGATCCTCAGACTATACATACGTTGAATCGATTAGCGCGCTCGGGTGAGAAAATTCCGGATACCATCGGCGCAAGGATGTCGTGCCGGATCGCTCTGAGTATTGATGCCGCGCACAATTTAGCGCAGCAACTGAATCAACTACTTCAAAAAAAATAGTTGGCAATTTTTAACAGGCCGTTGAAAAACGTTATCGAGGCAGCTGATGCAAGGCAAAAATAGGCGAAAAAGCGCAGTTTATGCTTAATAAATGAGCATTCTGAGCCTGTTTTTAACACCGCAGCGGCAACGCAGATAGTTTTTCAATGGCCTGTTAAGGGTCAGTTTCATATAACTGATTCTTATCACGATATTATTTAACTGGAGAGACACATGGTTGATGACAAGAATATCTTGACTCAAGACAAAGATGAAACGACGCAGCCGGCCACGAAGCCGATCAGTATCAGGATGTCGCCGGGTGAACAGACGGGACAACCTATTTATTCTAATTTCGCCTCCGTGAATGCCGGACAAGGCGTTGTGATAGTCGATTTCGGTTTTCTCGATTCGCAGAACCTAAATACTTTAAATCGAGTGACAAGATCGGGCGAGATGCTACCTGATGCGATTAACGGGAAAATGTCCAGCAGAATGGCAATCAGTATTGATACCGCCCATCATTTATCTCAACAGCTCAATCAATTACGTAGCACAAAGCCTTCTGCTACGGTTGCACAGAGCCCGCAAAGTGCAGCAGATTCTGCACTGCAGGCTAGTTCAAGTTCAAGTACTGCTACGGTTGATAGCCAGAATGCTCAGAAGAGTGATAAAAGCGGTTTCCGGTTTCCCTGGTCGAAGAAAACAGATTAATACGCATCGCCAGGTCATATTGCCCATTTCACAATTCGACTATTTTATCGAGTTGAAAGCTGGAAATTTGAGATGGATCGCGCTATCGGATAATGGATAAATCGGTATAAGCCAATCAGACGAATAGAGAAATAGAATACGTCTGATTGACTCAAAGTTCAAAACTTAATAATAAATACTGCTTAGCCATCCTTTTTGCGAAGCGGGATTTTCTTAAACAGCGGAATACACAACAACCCAATAAGAAACCCAATCAGCATCATTCCATAATTTTGGAAGTTATTATTCGTAAATGCAGTGATTTGTCGGACCATGGCGCTTTGTTCCGCTTTGTCGGAAATTTTGGGTAGATTCTCCGCTTCGTAGGTGTCGTTGATATTGTAAGGCGTTACCCCAGGAATACTGGGTATATTTTCCGCGCCTTTTCCAACCACCAATTGCGCTTTCATACCTTTTTCCATGTGATGGGAAATGTCGCAGTGCACCAGGAAGGTATCATCGGATCCTGGAACGATGATTGTGCCGGATACCGTTTTGGGTCCGGTGACTTCAAGGTGGAACATGCCATATTTATAGAGGTATTTTGGCAAACCGTGCATCATGAATTGATGGCGGATATTGTCTTCGTTGATGAAGTGCCAGGTTACTTTTGAGCAAGGTTTAACATGCCACTGCTGCTGATCAAACGCGAAAGCCGTTCCGGGGAATTTTGCGGCATATTTCCTGCCGGCACGCACGGTAATCTCAACTTCTTCTGAAATGCTTTTACAGCTGCTGGGCAGTTTATCCAGGTTTTGCCCCATGATCATGGTGCCTTCATGATCCATAATGTGATCGTGATCCATGTGATGATGATGGTGCGCATCGCCATGTTCTGCGGATTGCGTGCTAGCAGTATGGGCGCTGTGATCAATGGGGTGTTCAGCACTTAGGTCATGATCACCGCTATGATCCATGGTATGGCCGTCATGATCATGGCTATGATCTGTTGGGGTAGTATTTTTCTGACTCATGTCATGACCACTATGGTCATGGTGATCATGTTCGCTGGGCTTGGTTTGCTGCTGTGCAATTGCATGGGCACTGAAAGCAAGAAGACCTGCAAGTAAGAAAGTGATCGTTGTAGTCTTAGCCATTATTGGTTACTCCCTTTTGGGCTTTTTAGACGTGAAACCGCTGCAACAGCGCATTGTTTGATTTGTTCCCGTTTGGCAAAAATCAGATAGATCAAGAGTCCTGCCAACAAACCATAGAGCGCGTTAAGCAACGAAGTTTGAGTCGCAGCATCAACACCGATATCTCCGGCAGGCGAACCCAGACTTGCCCATGCATCAAGGTCTTGCCACACGGGAAGTCTGCGCTCGTAATATTCTTTGGTGAAATACTTATTGAGCTCAATACCAAAATGACTGACCTTGGGCATGCCATGTTCACCTAAATAAGAGGTGTAAACAATGGAACTCATGCTGCCGCCTTCCGCCATACCGTTCGTGGTGATTCCCTTTTCCCGGTGATCATGAATCAGCCAGTCACCTTCACCATAGCTGTGCTTGCCATCATTGACGGTTTCTAATTTTAGATCAATACGCTGCGCCGGAGCTATGTCAAAAACGTCACGCATGATCTGTGCAACCGGATTATGCTCCACACCGTCGTAATGTGTGATCGTGGCGTGGTGGCCGTGCGTATGGACAGCGATCAGTTCACCGCCACTGTTCAGCAAGCGCAGTTTGATTTTTTGATCCAGTTCAACAATGATCAGAGATTCCCTTAGCGTGTAAGGGAAAGACAAACCGTTCAGGGTGAAGTAATCCTCAGTCGAATCGGTAATGTCATAACGTTGATTCATATCGCGCGCAATGAGTCGAGGATCGTTGTGTTTCTGAATAATGCTGCTCAATTCCTTATCCATCGCGTGATAGTGCAGATCATATTCTTGATCGAATTGCTCGCGCACGGCAACGGAGGAATGACGAACATGCCCGGCGCCAATGTTTAAAGTTTGCAGCCAGTTTTTCGGTTTGTTTTCTTCAATGACAATCATTCCAGCCAAACCCATTGCCAAATGGGTGTGCGTTTGCACATGGCAGTGGTAAAACATGGTGCCTGGCTGCCGTGCCTGAAATTGATAAATACGGCGTTCACCCGGCATCAGTTCTACTTCACTAGTCTGCGGCACGCCATCTTGACCGCCATGCTCACCGTGTGAAAATGGGTGATCAACACCGTGCAGGTGGATGCTGTGCGGGAAATAATGTGTGTTTTCCAATACGATTTGGACGATATCACCTACCTCAACACGGATGACTGGCGATGGTAATCTCAGTAGCGGATTGGCGCGTACACTTTCAAAATTTTCCGTTGACATGCCGCTGGTCTTTGGCGCGAAAACCCATGCGCCGGGTTGTATACCAGGAGCAATATCAAACGTTGGAACCAATCCGGGAAAATCGGGTGATTTGCCGTTTAATTCCATGATTTCCAGTTTGATGATAATCCGGTCGGGATCACCGTCACCATCCAGATCATCGGTTTTAATAATGGCATCGGGTGAAAGACCCGTTTTCATCAGGGTATCCATTGATATGTTGTTGGTTCCTTTAACCGCAGCGGCGATCCAGGCCGGATTATCCGGGCTGCAACCCGGCGATGCATCAATCTTGACGCCGTCAATTTCCTGGGCTTCCCGCCATGCTGGTGAAATCTTCGGGTCACACATCGGCTCAGCAGTTAACGCTGCCGGATCAACTTTTACTGTTTCAGGCAATTTCAGAGTTGCCTGAGCAATCGATGCTGACATCAGCATGAAGAAAGTTAATAGGGCAATAAAAATATGGATAGGCATATCAACGCACCTTAAAAATTTATCTAATATTAAAAACAAATAGGGCTGAACGGATCATGTGATTTATTGATGACCGGTATCAGTTTTTTAATAGCCAGTATCTGTCTGGTATGACAGATCGGTAGGAACAAAATACATTTAATTGTGTATCTGTAGGTAGGTAAAATTATGAGAAATATCTTATCTTCATCTATGTAATACTTCTACATTATCCGTCAAGCTATCATCTTATCCATTATACAGAACCCTATTGCGCTTTTGTGGTTTTTCCTAGTTGATTAGATTTTAAATTTTTAACTTACGAAGTAATTATCCGTGTGACAAACAAATTTCCTTTTACATTCTTGAGCCACTTTGTATATCCGCAAACCGTGAAAGTGTTGGTTTCTAAATTTAAGGAAGCTCTGATTAAATCTTTCGACAGGCTCAGGACGAACGGTAATGTATTGATTGCATTCGTGGTGAGCTTGTCGAGCCATGAATGTAATCAACTTAATCAGAATTTCCTTAAGAAGACTAATGTATCGTGTCAGCTGAGCACTATTTTTATTGGTTATGGGTCAGTGGTTTTGTTATTAATTGGATGTGGAAATAACGAATCAGCTCAAAAAACACCGCGTTTGGATCAAGCGATCGCAGTCACAGTGATGGCTGCAGAACCGGTCAGCATGCCCGTAAGCCTGGAAACGATTGCGCAAACCGAAGGCGCCAAAGAAATTGAAATCCGCCCGCGAGTGGGAGGAATACTACTCAAGCGGCTATATGCTGAGGGTATGGCGGTTAAAGCTGGACAATCCTTGTTCTTAATTGATGCAGAGCCTTTTCAGAATACTTTGGCAGAAGCCAGGGCAGTGTTTTGAAGTGGTACCGCAAAACTGGACAGGTTGTTAAGCTCTGTTATGGACACTATAGAGGATCATAATCATGAGCAAGAAACGCACACAATATTCCAGTGAATTCAAAGCAAAAATAGCGCTGGCTGCGATACGGGGCGATGAAACCAT
>CAMCBD010000065.1 GCA_945872825.1 Nitrosomonas ureae | reverse complement strand
CGCTTTCATCAAGGTCTTGATAACCAAACTCCCAATGAGGTTTATTATCAATATCAAGCAATTCATCAGGCTGCCTGAGCTTGATTAACTACCCATATCAGAGCTTAATTCTACTCTCAGGTTGGACAGTTGCAGGAGACCACTTCATTGCTCGGCATGAACTTCTAAACTAAATTGATTAGATTTATTTGGTAGAATTACTGATGGAAACTTACGTTCAGCTAATGTTCTTTTTGTAAGCCAGTGTAGTAAAAATTTAAACGTATTCAAGGGGTCAGTCAAGATATTCAGGAAATGTTTAGCTTTGAGTTTAAGTGTGTCCTCCTCGTCATCTTTGAGTCGCTTGCCATATTCATAACTCACAAAATTCTTAGCCAGAAATAAACCAGACAAAATTCCACTTTTATGCGATGGGTCGGTAATTTTAGGAAAATGTAAACGAGCCACCATATTACTTACCCCGAGTTCTTTTTGTTTTTCGGCCGTTAATTGAATACGCCTTCGGCAATAGATCCCATCGGGAGAAATCTCATAGCCATGTTGTACTTTATTAGTTGCCCCGTTAATTTTTAACCTACCCACATTGCCTGCAATATGGCACATATAAAAGCGACCTAAAATATCATTGTGGTTAGCAATACCATTTTTATGTATGTTATTAGAGACCAACATAAGGCGAGTTGTTTCAATACCCCCCATCGCTAAAATATAAAACTTAGCTTTCACTTTAAAAGCGTTACCATTTAGTGTGGCAACCTGTAAGAAATCTACTTCGATTCCGGGGTTATTCAATTCAATTGCTATTACATTAGCATTAAGTAATAAATCAATGTTACTAGACTGCGCAAAGCGATTTCGATAACGTTTCCCAAGATCAGTTGGACATGAAAAACGTTCAATTCCGTCCGTAGAGAAAGCACTACTTGTAAAACCTTCAAACATTGGTTTTGGTACTGGATTGAAGGTATTTCTGGCATCGTAGCAGTAATATCCTGCTTCGAGATAGCTATTGGCTTTTGGATAGAAATCAGCTAAGTCGTCTACGTTAATGGGCCAGCCACTATGTGGAATATAGCTGCGTTTTTCAAAGTCGATTGGGTCAAAAGGAACACAACGACCACCCCATATTGTGGTAGAGCCACCAAATCTGCGTTGCCGATATTTGTCAGGAGGGCTGTGCATAGTCTTGTTGCTGACTGAGCCGCTGTAAAGATCTTGAGTCTTTTTTTCTTCTTTAAAGTCACCGGATTCTAAAAGTAGCACTTTTGTAATTGTTTGTTCAAACTCAAGCGCCATAGGTATGCCTGCTGCACCTGCGCCGACAATACAAATATCAGTTTCCATTACAATATTATGTTCAATAGAGTTTCCAGATTTGATCATTTAGTTACCCTTCTTAGTCACATTAGGGCGTGCCGAAACCCCAAAGACTCGTTGGTGAACTTCAGAAATTCTGTCAGAAAAGCAGTCTAGCGAAAATCCCTTCTCATAAAGCTCTCGACCTTTTGCGGCAATATGTTCGCGATAAGTTTTGTCTAAAATTAATTTATCAAGGGCTTGTGTAATTTCTTCTATATTGCCCGGCGAAACAAACAATGAATTTTCGTCTGATTTAAGGTTGTTAGAAATTTCACCAACAGGCGTACACAATACGGCCACTTGATTACTTAGGGCTTCTAAAATAACTAATGGAAGTCCTTCATCGTAAGAAGGCAAAGCTAATATATCTGCAGTAGCCATCCACTGAGCGGCTTGTTTCTGATCGGCCCAACCTGTGAATTGAACCATATTCGAGATGCCTAGGTGCTTGGCCTTATTTTGATAAAACTCAATCCCTTCAGCACCCACAAAAATTGCCTCAGCCTTACTATCTTGAAAAGCTTGACTTTTTGCAATTGCGTTTAAAAGATCTGATACTCCCTTACGTTCACTTAAATTTCCTAAAAACATTACGCGTGTTTTATTATGAGTGGCAGAGTAGGGCGCTCTGGGGAAGGTCGGTTCTGGCACGCCATTTAAAACAATCTCGACTTTATCTGGAGCTATTTTTAAATCGGCGATCACGAATTTCTTGGCTGTTTCGCCAAGGACAATAACTTTTGAGGCTTTCGAGAAAGTCCAACGGATATATGCTCTTAAGAATGAAGGTAAGCTGGCGTAAAAGTGATGCAGTTGGGCTGCATGTAAATGCAGAATAACAGGCAATCCAATCAACCGAGAAAACAGTATCACGATGCTTTTTCTAAAAAAACTAAGTCGCTCGGCCATATTGACGTGGATCCCAGCGGCTTGTCCTAAGATTCTATAAAAAAGCAAGGTCGCAAGCGCGGCAATTAAATAAAAAATTGAGAAAATGGGGTGTTTACTACCTCGGGTGTCTAAAGGAACCAATTGAGCGTAATGAATGCTGTTTGCTTTTTCAGGTGTTTGACTCTGAATTAAGTAATCAGCCACTTTAAACATCCCTCCACCTAGCGGAGTCCAGGGACAAGCAATAAATATTTTTTTTCTCATTGTCGTTACCAATTTAATTTTCATTCATAAGTTTAATCACAAAAATTTATTTTAACCTCTACGGCTTCAATTCCTCGTCCCTTGAGGCAACAACTGGTTGAAAACCAGCAGATTGAAGAATGCAGGTAATTCCCGCTGCTTGCGGTGGAGTGCTTTATTAAAGAGAAAATAGATGAAAGTTTCATTGGAAGTGTGTGAAATCGCAGTCAATTTATTGGATATAAGCAAAACATATGATTGCTAGAAATGCAAGATGCCTATGAGATGCACAGGCTAAATTAAGTATGTATGAACTCAGTAGTTCCCGGAAATTCTTTCTATATTTATGTATAACTATATGATAGTAAATATCAAATAGCATGCGCATGAATGTCATCGACTTGAGCATGATTTTTTTGCGAAACTGGGGTTATCTTTCCGGGGGTTTCTTATCATCTATTCAGGTTAGCTGGGTTTGCACAACTCATGGAATATTTGTTCCAGTTACTCAACAGGTGAATGTTACGATGGTGTTACTTCTATTAACTATCTGGTTTCACAGGGCATGCCTTTATATTGCGATCTTTGAATTGTGGATCTTTGAAGAAACATTAAAAAGATTGGAGATTTAGCAGTTGCTCGATAGTTTTGATTAATAAATCAAGCCAGTTAAGAAAATTTATGAACTGGCTTGTAATTATTTTGTGCTAGCTTGCGATGAGTGTGGATTCAATCTCCGCAAAGCTCTTGGCTACATTATTGTGTGGAATAACCGTACCCAGTTGTTTTTCGATTTGAGTCCAGGAGAAAATGCCACATATTTTTAACCCGCTGGCATCATGATCTATGACCAGTTCATGCAAGCGGTCAGCTTCACGCAAACTGGCCACAATGTTGCCAACTCTAGCATGCGCGACTTCTTCCAAGGGGATTGCTTCCAGATTTTCAAGCGGCGTCATCATGTCACGCACCAAAATCTCACTGTGCTTAACACCCCTTTCCTGAATAAACCGCATGGGTTTTTCGCCCAGGATATCGGTTGCAGTAATAATTCCAGCCAGTGAATTATCGTCATTCATAACAAGCAGTGTGCGCACACCACGATGCATCATATAGTTATTGGCAACTTCCATGGTGATATTTGGTGCAATGACGGCTGCATGCAATTTACGCAAATCAGTCATTACTTCAGATGCAGGTGAATTCAATGTTACTGAGTTTGGGAAAGCGGGTTTGGATATCTGCACAGTTCCGGTCAGATACTGTACAGGAAGAGATTTATATTCATTCATCATATTGTGCACTCCCTCGAGGGTTGATGGGAACCAACTGACTTCAAAATAGAGTATCTACCTTGAGCTGGAACTCTACGCTGAATGGCACTCGGAATCAATAGGCTGAGTATCGATACGGGAATGATTATTCCCGGTTATAAACCCAATGCACCAGCGTATCCATCGCGACACGGGACTGCCCAGCCTGATCGTGATTGACAAAAAAAACTACAATGACACGTCGTCCCGTTTTGTCCAACAAATAACCCGCCAGTGCGCGCACATCGTTTAAGGCACCTGTTTTCATATGCGCCAGCCCCTTCACCGGGGTATCCATAAAACGATTTTTCAAAGTCCCGTCCACTGCCGCAATGGGAAGTGACGAAATAAACTCCGGCATAACCGGGCTTTTAAAGGCCGCAAGCAAAAGCTGCCCCATGTGCCGTGCGCTGATCCGTTCCTTCCGTGACAACCCGGAGCCATTTTCCACCATCAATTCTGGGAAGCTCAGTTGCTTATCTGCCAGCCAGCGCCGGATAGCTGCATCGGACTTCGCCAATGTGGCCGGAGAATTATTGGCGACCGCCTCGCCCGTACCTAGCGTCAAATAGAGTTGGCGCGCTGCGATATTATTACTAAATTTGTTGATGCCACGAATGACATCCGCCAGCGGCGGGGATTGATAAATCTTAAGCGGCGGCAAGCCTTTTGGCATCTGACTTACGATCACATTGCCATAAAACAAACCGCCCTGCTGCGCCCATAGGCGTTTAAATAAATCACGCGTATAGATCGCGCTATCTTGCAAGCTCAACATATACGACTGTTTGCCGCACTGCTTGGAAAAGCTTCCGTTCAGAACCACGGTAAAGTTATTTTTATCATCTTTATCCGTTATCGCGTCAATCGTCAGTGAATTGCGCCAATCTCCGCATGCGCCCTGGGTAAGCTTCAAGTTATTCTGTATCTGCAAAGATTCCGGCAATGGATCAACGACGACACGAACTGAATTTTTTTCCGGCTGAGGAAACAGATGAATCGTGGACGTGCGGTAATTCACCAACAGTGCTTCGGGAAGGATGTTGTAGGTGCGATAAGGCTGCCCGTCAAACTCACCCGGATCATCATTGGGAATATCATAATGCGTATGATCCAAAACTAGATTGCCTTTAATTTCATGCAATCCGGTTTGACGCAAGCGATGAATCAGTAACCAGAAATTTTCCAGATCAAGCTTGGGATCACCGTATCCTTTGATGATCAAGTCGCCATGTAAAACACCGTCAATAATCTTACCACTGGCATACAACACAGTCGGCCAAGTGTACGCAGGCCCGAGTAATTCTAGTCCGGCATATGTTGTCAACAACTTCATCACCGAAGCAGGATTCATTGCCGAATCGGCATTGACCGCTATCAGCGGCTGGCTTGCGCCAATCTCCTGCACATACACACCAACAGCTGATTCCGGAATGGCAATCTGTAGCAGTTTTTGTTTAACGGTCAGAGGTAATTCATTGGAAAATGCAGAAACCGGTAGTACGTTTAGCAGAATCAACAGACTGAGATACAGACAAATGCGGATCATTCTTGGCTGTAACTGCTTAAGTTACTATTTCTTCCCATTGCACATAGCAAACCCATCCTCCCAACCCATCCGGTATTGATCATCTTTATCATAGCGATTCAGGTCTTTAAACGCCCAGCTCGTTCTTTTAGCGGTTTCACAGCCGTCAATATAGCCTTGCTGAGTATTTAGCGGATAGCCGGTTAAGTTGTATTTCGGTTTTGCACTTTCCGGTAACGGGCCTGCCGGGCGTTCAGGCTTTCTGGCGGGAAGCTGTTGTTTAGTAGGAATCCCACTACAAGCAGAAACAACTAACACCGCAAGAATGATAAAAAACGATAAACGATAACGCATGCATAGCACCTTTGGTAATTGCTGAAAAGATTAAATTATAAAGCCGATTTTAACAGTTTTCCCATTTCAGCCGGATTATGAGTGACCTGAATGCCACAGGATTCCATCACTTCGAGCTTCTCCTGCGCCGTTCCCTTGCCGCCGGAAATAATCGCTCCAGCATGTCCCATGCGCTTACCGGGTGGCGCGGTCACGCCGGCAATAAATCCGACTACCGGTTTTCGCATGTTCTCTTTCACCCAGCGCGCACAATCCTCTTCATCGGTACCGCCGATTTCACCCACCATCAGCACCGCATCGGTTTCGTCATCCTCATTGAATAATTGCAAAACGTCGAGGTGCTTCAGCCCATTCACCGGATCACCGCCGATTCCAATGCAGGTGGATTGCCCCAATCCCAGCGCCATCAATTGCGCCACGGCTTCATAGGTCAATGTGCCCGAACGCGAAACCACGCCAATGCGGCCTTTTTTATGGATGTAACCCGGCATGATGCCAATCTTGAGTTCATCCGGCGTGATGATTCCCGGACAATTCGGGCCAATCAGCCGGGTTTTCTTGCCTTGCATTTTGTAGCGCGTGCGGAGCATATCGCGCACTGGGATGCCTTCGGTAATACAAATCACCAGATCCAGCTCGGCTTCGACGGCTTCATCAATCGCCGCCGCGGCAAAAGGTGGCGGCACATAAATGACGGAAACATTCGCGCCGGTTTGCTGTTTGGCTTCCTTCACCGATGCATAAACCGGGATACCTTCAAAATCCTCGCCAGGTTTGCGCGGATTCACACCAGCGACAAAACATTCCTTGCCGTTTGCATAATCACGGCACATGCGCGTATGAAATTGCCCGGTTTTGCCGGTAATGCCCTGCGTCATCACGCGGCTGTTGCGATTAATCAGAATAGACATGGCACGACTCCTTTTATGACTGACACTGACAACCACACGACGATGACTTGCTCTTGGCCGCACTGACCGCTTTCTGCGCCGCATCGGCCATATTTTCCGCCGAGATGATCGTCAAACCGGAATCGGCCAGAATTTTTTTCCCCAACTCCACATTAGTGCCTTCCAGGCGCACCACCAACGGCACGGTCAATTGCACTTCGCGCGCTGCCGCCACCACGCCTTGCGCAATCACATCGCATTTCATGATGCCGCCGAATATATTCACCAGAATCGCTTGCAACTTGGGATTACGCAGCATCAACTTAAACGCCTCGGTCACCTTCTCCGCCGTCGCGCCGCCGCCGACATCGAGGAAATTCGCTGGATTTCCGCCATACAATTTAATGATATCCATCGTTGCCATCGCCAGCCCCGCGCCATTCACCAGACAACCGATATTTCCGTCCAATGGAATGTACGATAACTCGTGTTTGGATGCCTCAATCTCAACCGGGTCTTCCTCATCCAGATCGCGCAACGCGACGATCTCGGGATGGCGAAACAAGGCATTGTCGTCAAAATTCATTTTGGCATCGAGCGCAATCACCTGTTTCTCAGCAGTTAACGTCAGCGGATTAATTTCCAGCAACGACGAATCGGTGTCATCAAAAGCTTGGTATAGGCCTTGCAACAACGTAACCGCTTGCGGCACACTTTGCGCAGGAATGCCGATTTTTAATGCAACTTCCTCGGCTTGCTGCTGACTGAGCCCCGCAATCGGATCAATAAATACTTTATAAATCTTCTCCGGTGTTTCAGCCGCCACTTTTTCGATTTCCATGCCGCCTTCCGAGCTTGCCATCAAACACACGCGCTGACGGCCACGATCCACCACCATGCCAACATAGAATTCTTTCTCGATATGGACACCCTGTTCGATAAAAAGCCGATGTACGATTTGACCTTCCGAACCGGTTTGATGCGTCACTAGCCGCATGCCCAGAATCTCCCCCGCACGCTGCCGCACTTCCTCCAACGACCTAGCCACTTTCACCCCGCCGCCCTTACCCCGCCCACCAGCATAAATCTGCGCCTTCACCGCCCACACCTCACCACCCAATTGCTGCGCAGCTTTCACGGCTTCGTCAATACTGAAACAAGCAATGCCTTTCGGCGTGACAACCCCATATTTCCGCAAAATCTCTTTAGCTTGATACTCGTGAATTTTCATTGGCGTAACTCCATTTTTAGGGCTTCGGTTTTAATGTAGGGTGTAATGAGGGAAGCGCATTACACCGGATGTGTTTCATTCGGTGCAATATTGATTACGCCCTACCGGGCTAACGTAAAGTTGATGGGCATCCCGCTCGAGCGCCTGATTGGGCATTTCTGTAAATTGAAACTCATAATTCTTTTATAGCTACGTTCGTAGCAGAGTGAATGGGCACACAAATTGCCTTATTTTCAGGTGGGCACTGATTGGTAGCATGTGACAGTAACTGCTTCAAATCGTCAGGGTCAGCACTCGCATTAATATGACGAACGACAAATTCAAGAAACTTTGGATCACGCTTAACAATGGCTGCTAGTTCAGACAAAGAAGACCAGTGGTGAGTGAGCAAAACAACTACGGCATCAGTGTAACCTTCTGCAATAAAACCATCATCACATTGTGGAGCGTACTTTCGAAATGACTCGTGTATTGCTTCCCATATCTTTAGGCGTGGGAGCTCCTTTGATAACCAATGCTGATCGGTCAGCGTACATGTTGAGTCAACTGCAAAAGCTGGTGCAATAAAAAATACAAATAATAAAGTGACTAATGGCCGCACGGTTTGTATGCCCCACGTAAGATATACGACATAATGTGTCCAATAATTCCAGGCAGAAGTCTTATAATCTGCATTAACATAAATTATCCTATTGTTTATAATACATAAACCTAAAAATAAACAGACAGTTCATGCCAGCAAATAAGACATTTCAGAGTACTAACATTTAGCGCTCTGTCTGCCATGAGATATCTATTTTTCTATGTTGAGAAACACAATCCCTTAAATATAAATTGATAAGACTTTGATAAGGCACTCCTGTCTCGTCGGCCATTTTCTTAAAGTAACCAATAACATCCTCGCTCAAGCGCATCGTCACAGATTTCTTGAGTTTGGCGGCATATGGATTTTTACGCGACTTCATTTTTGACAGATCATATTCAGCTTTCATAACACACCACCTTGATAATATTTACGCTCCAACTTGGTAGCCTTACGAGCCGATATAATCCTGATTGCATTTCCTGAATCTCGCTCGCAATGACACACAATGAGAATTCGAGCTTCACTGCTCATTCCAAGCATCAGGAATCTGTCTTCTGATTCCGCAGTATCATCGTAGAACTGAACAGCAAAATCATCGCAGAAAACAGATTGTGCTGCTTCGAAAGATATTCCATGTTTCTTTTGATTTGAAGCCGCTTTATTGGCATCCCACTCGAATCTAATCATCCATACATTGTATGCACACCATATTTGAAGTCAAGGAATCTGAGGAAAATTCTGAGTAATCTAATTGCCGCCCAATCTGTTTTCCAAATGATCCTCAACATCCTTCCGGCTAAACCCGATCGCACTGGCAACGCGATCCGCGTGACTGACTTTGGATATGCCTGCAATCAACCGATGCGTCGGTCCTTGCGGCATGAATTCGACTTGCAGGTAGCGGCCAATGCCGTCTTTTTGCAGCAGTTCGCACAATTCGTGGTTATGCGTGACCAGCAGGGTGCTTGCGCCGAGTTTATGAAATCCTTTCAGGATATATTCCGAAATGGTCATTTTTTCTTCAAACGTGGTGCCTTCGGATAATTCATCCAGAATCACCAGGCTGCGCGGGGTGGCGTTGAAGAAAATTTCGTGCGTGCGCTGGAGTTCATGGCCGAAACGTCCCATTGCGGCGCTGAGTTGGCCGGGATCGGGGACTTGGTAATAGATATGCTCGGCTGGAACCAGTTGCCCTTGCGTGGCGGGGATATAGCAGCCGATTTGCCCGAGTAGCTGGATTTGCGCGATAGTTTTGCAGTAAGCCGTTTTACCGCCGCTATTCGGGCCGGTGATGATCAGCACGCGGCCTGCCAGATCCAGGTGAATATCGTTCGACACATAATCCGGCATGTTCTTAATCAGCAGCGGATTCCTCGCCTGACTGACGGTCAGCCGGTGCTGCTTTTCATCGAGAATTTCCGGCAATACTCTGTCCCCAGTACACGCTTGCCCATAGCGGACAAAAGACAGCAGCTCATCGAGCAATCCCAATGCTTCGATTGCCTTGGCTAATTCCGGGCTTTCGCGGAATTGTTTGCGCAACGGATAAATGATCGAATCGCGGTCGGATACACCAATCGCCAGCAGAACAATCGGAAACACCGGCAAAGTGAGCGCCAAGATACCGTAAAAGAGATACGATGCGCCCAATGCTGGCATCAAAATTTCCATGAAAAACAGAAGACCATATCCGGCGGCAAGGGATAGCAGCATCGGCATAATTTTAAACAACGAAGGGCGGAAGCGGGAATACAGGTCAAAACTGGTTTTTTCTTTTTTTGGTTTGAATTTACCGCCCTGCGAATAAACCGGGCCTTTCATCAGCGCGAACATGCGCGATTGGCCAAAATCATGGATCGCATCGAGCAACGTGCGTAAATAAGCGGATTGCGGGTGCGGCAGCGCCTCGGCTTTCTCAACCAGATCGACCGCAAATTGGGTTCCATCCTGAAATTGCCGGTAGCCGTAACCGCCAAATTCCAGCTTATCCGAGCGCGAACTCGGCTCATCGGTCGCCAAGCCGCCGGAAAATTCACCATACAGAAGATGCTTCAGAGATTTCTCCCCCGATGAGATTTTCCCGACATAATGGGCCAGTGCGTTATAGAGCGCCGGATTCGATACCATCTCACGTAACACAATCTGCTTTTGTTGCAATACCTGTGCATCCTGAACAGGACGGGCGATGGATCGGTACAACGCCAAACGTCCGTTCTCGGTTTTTGTTTGATCAATCGTGTGAAACAACGCTTCGGCTTCTATCGCTTCAAATGTTTTCGGGTCTAGCGCTTCATAATCCGTCTCGGTTGGGCGGATATCTTCCATGCTTGTAGGTCGATCGGAATCGGATAAGATGAATTTTTTACGCCAAATATCAATCATACGGGTAGTCTATTTCAAGGTTTTTGTGAGTTGCCATCAAGCGGCTTTAAATGAACGTGTAAAATACGCAGTTTTAGAATGAAACACAACCCAATGCCCTCCAATTTCACATCGACTCGGCATTCCCAATGATGTCACTCATCAAAAAACCGCTACGATTAATCAGCCTCGCCATTGTAGTGAGCGTGATCGCGCTTGCCAGTTGGTATTTCACCCGGCCCAAGCCGCTGGAAGTGGAATTGGCCACCGTCGAAACCGGCAATGTCGAAGCGACCATTGTCAACACTCGAGCGGGCACGATTAAATCCTGCCAGCGATCCAATCTCGCCCCCATTACCGGCGGGCAGATCGCCAAAATTTGGGTGAAAGAAGGTGAGCACGTGCAAAAAGGCCAAGTCTTGTTGGAACTCTGGAGTCAGGATCTTCAAGCACAGCGTGAATTGGCGCAGCGGCAGCTTACGATGGCGCAGGAGCGCCGCCGCGAAACCTGTATCTTGGCGGAAAATGCCCGGCGTGAATCAGTCCGCACGCAACAACTGGTTGCGCAAGGTTTTGTCAGTTCACAACGTGCCGACGATGCTCATGCCAATGCACGTTCCCGGCAAGCAAGTTGCGAGGCAACCATCTCCGATATCAAGCGCGCTGAGGCGCAAATTCGTGTCGCCCAGGCAGGGATTGACCGAACCGTTATCACCGCGCCCTTCTCGGGTGTGATTGGTCATATCAGCGGTGAACTGGGTGAATTCACCACGCCCTCACCACCCGGCATCCCAACCCCGCCGACGATTGATCTGATCGACGACAGTTGTTTGTATGTCACCGCACCGATGGATGAAGTCGATGCACCCAAAATCAAAATCGGACAGGAAGCACGCATCAAATTGGATGCCATACCGGAAAAAGTTTTCCCTGGTAAAATCCGGCGCATTGCGCCGTATGTGACCGAAATTGAGAAGCAGGCGCGAACTGTGGATGTTGAAGTGGATTTTCTGCAAGTTTCAACAGATACTTTGCTGGTGGGCTACAGCGCCGATGTCGAAGTCGTTTTGGAACGAAAAGACAATATTTTACGCATTCCGACACCAGCCATACGGCAAAATAACAAAGTCTGGGTTGTTGACGCCAATCACCGCTTAGTCGAGCAACAGCTGGAAACCGGGCTGAGCAACTGGAGCTTCACCGAAGTTCGCAGTGGTTTGAAAGCAGGCGATCAGGTACTGATTTCATTTGATCAAAACAACATCAAAACCGGTGTTGCCGTGCAACCCAAAAAACCCCAATGATCCGCCTGACGGCCATTACCCGCACATTTCACATGGGTGACCAGGCGGTCTACGCACTCAATAACATCAATCTGCATATCGCTTCGGGAGAGTATGTTTCGATCATGGGACCTTCTGGTTCCGGGAAATCCACATTGCTAAACATTATCGGCTTGCTGGATAAACCCGATAGCGGTAGCTATGAACTGGATGACCGGTTGATTACCGATCTGTCGGAAACGGAACAGGCGCAAATCCGCCGGGAAAAAATCGGTTTTGTTTTTCAATCGTTCCACCTGGTTCCCCGCTTAACGGCTGCAGAAAATATCGAATTACCTTTGATTCTAAGCGGCATGCCATCTGCGCAACGCCAAAACCTTGTGAATGATGCCTTGCAAGCATTTGAGCTTAAAGAACGTGCGCATCACCGTCCAGCCGAACTTTCCGGCGGGCAGCGTCAGCGTGTAGCGATTGCGCGTGCCACGATTATGCATCCCAGCGTCATTCTGGCCGATGAACCGACCGGTAATTTAGATCATCAGATCGGCGCTGAAGTCATGTCGCTGCTGGAAAATCTGCATCACACGGGCACCACGCTGATTGTCGTCACGCACGATCGTGAATTGGGTTCGCGCGCGCATCGCCAAATCGGCATGCGCGATGGGAAGATATTGACGGATCAAGCCGATGACGCTCACTGATACGCTGCAAACTTCATTTAAGACCGTGGTGAGCTATCGCGTCCGATCACTGCTGATCATACTGGCGATGGCATTGGGCGTGGCTGCAGTGGTCGTGCTGATGGCTCTGGGTGATGGTGCGAGAAACTATGTGATCAACCAATTTTCGTCCATCGGCACCAATTTGCTCGTCGTTCTGCCTGGACGCGCAGAAACTTCCGGATCATTTCTGGGCGCGGTCTTAGGCCAGACACCACGTGATTTGACCTTGAAAGATGCGCAACTGCTGGGCCGGTTACCGCAAGTCCGGCGCTATGCCCCGCTCAATGTCGGTGCTGCAGAGCTCTCCGCTGCCAATCGGCTACGAGAAGTCTCGGTTTTAGGCAGCACGGCCAATTTGATACCGATCCGGCATATGAAACTGGCACAGGGAAGTTTTTTGGCGCATGGTACCGAGCGCAGTGCCCAAATCGTTTTAGGTGCAAAAATAGCCAATGAATTTTTTCCCCGCAGTCAGTCCATTGGACAACGCGTCCGGTTAGGCGACTACCGGTTTCTGGTCTCCGGTGTTCTAGCTTCGCAAGGCGAATCAATGGGTTTCAATACCGATGAAATCGTCATCATTCCGATTGACTATGCCCAAGCGCTGTTCAATACCACCTCGCTATTTCGCATTTTGATCGAAGCCAAAAGTCACAGTGAAATTGAGTCCGCCAAGCAAGCCATTTTGGCGACCATGCGGCAAAGCCATGACGGTGAAGATGACACGACGGTGATTACCCAAGACGCCATCCTCGCAACCTTTGACCGGGTTTTGCAGGCATTGACTTTGGCCGTCGCCGGTATTGCCGCGATCAGCCTGATTGTTGCCGGTATTTTAGTCATGAATGTTATGCTGGTTTCGGTCAACCAGCGTACATCGGAAATTGGCCTGCTGAAAGCCATCGGCGCAACATCCACCGACATCCGCCGCTTGTTTTTTGCTGAAGCAGTGTGGTTGTCGTTGGCTGGCGCTATTTTGGGATTCTTGCTGGGGCAATTTGGCAGCCTGATGTTGCGTTTGGCTTATCCGCAGCTTCCCGCCTGGGCGCCCGCTTGGGCTTCGATTGCAGGTATTCTTGTCGCACTCGTCACCGGTGTTCTGGCGAGTTTGATACCCGCCAGTCAAGCAGCCCGATTGGATGCCGTGAAGGCACTGGGCAAAAAATGAATACAATGGGTATCTCGCATTATGCAGCAGTAGAACTTAATTCAGTTAAGAAATCTATTGGCCCTGGTTTGTGCACTAGAAAACCTTTGGCATAATCAATACCAAGCTCACGCACGCGGGATAACACAGCAGGTTTGTCTACAAATTCTGTCACTGTCTTTAACCCAACAACACGGGCTACATCGATAAAACAATGTACAGCCACATTATCCAACGGATCGTCCACCAAGTCTTTAATAAATTAGCCATCGATTTTTAAAATATCGACGGCTAGATTCTTCAAGTAACCGAACGACGATGCGCCTGCACCAAAATCATCGAGCGCAACACGCACACCGAGACGACTGACTTGTTCAATAAATAATGACGCATCTGCCAAGTTCGTAACGGCAGCGGTTTCGGTAATTTCCAGACAAATTTGTGCGCAAATAGTTGCCCTGGCCTCGCTGAACATATCGGTTGCATGGCGATGAAAGATGCGATTGCCGACAGATTGTCCCGAGAGGTTAATACACAACATATCAATGGCAGGAGCATCTTCAGAGCGCATAGAAAGCCATTTGATGAAGCTACGTAAAACCCAGCGATCGACGCGAGAGACCAAGTGGAATCTTTCCACTGCGGGTAGTCCATTGATGAGGTGTAATTAAAGTTTCGTTTTATTCAGTCGTAAAAAATCCAAATATAAATAGTATGTTTGCCAGGTATGCTCAGAAAAAACTTAAGACTTTTGGCTATCGTTTTCTCGAAAGAAGATGAGAGATTCTTGTATTCTCAGTTAAATAATATTCATGCGTATAAGAACATAAATAATCTTTCGGATATACATTCTGCCGTGTGGGAATCAGATTGGGATGTGATACTTTTTAATCATGACAAATCTTGCCTTGATTACAGCGCTGCACTGAATGTATTAAAGGAAAGTGGAAAGGATATTCCGTTTATTATTGGCTCTAGACTAGGAGATACAATCTGTTAGTCTAGTAAGATGTTAAGAAACAGTAAATTAAGCGATTATTACATTAGAAAAATAATTCAATGCTTTTGCATTGATATACCCGCCAGCAAAGCAGCTCTGCTGTTAGGTAAAAATCG
>CAMCBD010000064.1 GCA_945872825.1 Nitrosomonas ureae | reverse complement strand
TGGTTTCATCGCCCCGTATCGCAGCCAGCGCTATTTTTGCTTTGAATTCACTGGAATATTGTGTGCGTTTCTTGCTCATGATTATGATCCTCTATAGTGTCCATAACAGAGCTTAACAACCTGTCCAGTTTTGCGGTACCACTTCACTAGCTTGTTGCAGCAACGAGATGAATTACCAGAAATTGGGTGGGCGTGGAGTTTATTGCTGCTGGGAATCGCGATCGGATTGTTTCGATACCGTCAATTGGTGATTCCGGTAACGATAAGCAGAATTGTGTTTTGGTTACTTTTTGTGGGAATTGGTTTTTTCTGGGCCACTGCGATGGCGCATTGGCGTCTGGCCGATTCATTACCTTACGAATGGGAACGTAAAGATATCCAGGTTATCGGTGTAGTGGCCAGTATGCCGCAAAAGGATGATCGCAGTATGCGTTTCCGGTTTGATATTGAGCGTGTGATCACGGAAGGTGCGATCGTACCCAAAAAGGTTGCATTGTCCTGGTATAAAGAGGGGCAAGCAGATTTAGATCAGAAGGTGTTGCCGGTTATCAAAGCGGGAGAACGCTGGCAAGTAACGGTGCGTCTAAAACAACCACACAGTACTATGAATCCGCATGGTTTCGATTATGAAGTGTGGGCGTTGGAGCGTAATATTCGAGCAACCGGATATGTGCGTTCATCGGCCGATAATCAGCGTTTGCACCCGATAGTTCCACATCCAGTCTATTGGATTGAGCATGTTCGCGAGGAAATTCAGCAACGTTTTTCCGTGAGTCTACCCGATAAAACCTATGCCGGTGTATTAAAAACCCTGGCAACAGGTGATCAACATGCCATTCCTCGCGATCAATGGCAAATGTTTACCCGTACTGGGACAAGTCATCTGATGGCAATTTCAGGACTGCATATTACGATGATATCCAGCATGGTATTTGCATGCGTATTCTGGTTATGGCGTTGGAATACCTATTTGGCATTACGTTTGCCAGCACGCCGTGCCGCTGTTATGGCCGGATTAATAGTGGCTTTCAGCTATGCTGTGCTGTCTGGCTTTGCAATTCCCGCGCAGCGGGCTTTTTGTATGTTGGCTGTGGTGGCGATCGCGTTATGGAAGGGGCACCAAACTTCTGCAACTGGGGTATTGGCATGGGCGTTATTTTGGGTGGTGTTGCTGGATCCTTGGGCAAGCATTGCGTCTGGTTTCTGGCTATCATTTGGTGCAATTGCCATAATTATGCTGGTAACGGTAGGGCGGATTGGTAAAATTCACTGGCTAAGTGATTGGTTGCGGATTCAATGGGCCATTACATTGGGGCTCATTCCGCTATTGTTGGTTTTGTTTCAGCAGGTGTCATTGGTGTCACCAATTGCGAATGCCATTGCTATTCCGGTGGTGAGCCTGGTAGTGGTGCCGCTCACATTATTGGCGACAATACCCCTGTTTGATTTTATGTTACCGCTTGCCCATGCGGTGTTGAGTATAGTCATGCCGTCACTGCAAGCGCTGAGCGATATGTCAAACGTAGTATGGCAGCAGCATGCGCCACCGATGTGGACAATAGCGATGGCAATCGCTGGGATCATGTGGTTGTTGCTGCCTGGGAGCTTGGGGCTGGGATTTTTTTCCGGTTTCCCGGCACGCTGGTTGGGGATAATTGCATTGTTGCCGATGTTTCTGACGCAGCCTGCCCAACCTAAAGCCGGTGAATTATGGGTAACGGTTCTGGATGTTGGCCAGGGATTGGCAGTAGTGGCGCGCACCGAGCACCATGCACTGTTATTTGATACCGGTCCCGGCTATGGTGAAACAGATAGCGGTAGTCGTATTATTGTGCCTTTTTTACGTGGGGAAGGTATTCGCCAGCTTGATACTTTAATCGTATCACACGCTGATTCGGATCATAGCGGTGGTGCTTTATCGGTACTGGAGGCGATACCTACTAAGAGACTATTATCGTCTTTGCGCAGCCATCACCCAATACAGCAAGCTTCACGCCATAAAGAGCAGTGCCAAGCTGGTCAATTCTGGCAATGGGATGGCGTATATTTTGAATTGCTGCATCCATTGGAACAAGATTATGGAAATCCACATCGTACAATCAATGCAAATAGTTGTGTATTAAAAATTACATCAGATCATGGTAGCGTATTGCTTCCGGCTGATATTGAAGGAAAGGATGAGCAAGCATTACTCGCTCGCGTCAGTGACAAGCTTCCTGCAACAGTATTGATTGCGCCGCATCATGGCAGTCATACTTCTTCGACCGCCGCTTTTGTACAAAGAGTGAATCCTTCGCTGACAATATTCACCATGGGCTATCAGAATCGCTACGGTCATCCGCGTGAAACAGTGGTGGCGCGCTATTACAATTCGGGAAGTCAATTGCTACGCAGTGATCGAGAGGGCGCTATTGTACTTCGCTTTGCAAACGATGGGTGGTCTGTTGCTAGCTGGAGAAAACTACACCGCCGCTATTGGCAGCACAGCAGAATTGAATAAATTTATCCTGCGTTAAGAACGCATCACTGATTTTAGTGCGGATTGAATTTCTAATATTCGTCAGGTAATTTGATATTGCTAAATATCACAGTGAAAGTAGTGCCCATTCCGGGTTCGCTGGCGACTTTGATTTTCAGTTTGTTATTTTCTGCTGCGATTCTCACAATAGACAAACCGATACCGCTGGTTGCTTTGTTATGAAGAGCGGCTCTAGGCGAATAAAAATACTCATTAAATATATTCGGCAGATCTTTGTTGTCAATCCCGATTCCATGATCGGTTATGGTGATTTCGGCACTTTGATTAAGTCGATTGATAGTCGATGTAATTTCAACGAATCCATTATCATGAGAATAGGTAATCGCATTGGAAATAATATTTTCCAGAAGTATCCCCAACTGATCAGGAATTACCTTACAAATAAAGTTCTCAATCGATAAATTGAGTATGACATTTTTGGAATTGGCAACGGGAGTTATTTTCTCAATACACTTCTGCATAGCCGTTTGAATATCAACAGATTCGAAAACTGCAGTATCAAGACAAGTATCTTTTAATCGTTCTAATCGGAGTAGATCAAGTATTAAGCCGGACATATTCTTTGCCCGAACATCCATCTGTTCAAGTGCAGTAGTTACTTCAGGTGTTGTCTCTCCTAAATAACCTTCGTTAATTAAATTTATTTTGCTACGAATAGCATCAAGCGGGGATTTCAGCTGGTGTGTGATTAATAATGCATATTGATCTTTTTCTACTTGCGCCTGGTTGATTTGTTTATAGGCATCCAAAAGGTGACGTTCATGGGCACGAACGATCAAAGAAAGTCTAGAGATAACATACCAGACGATAAGGAATAAGGCATCGAGAAAAAACATCCATACTATTGCGCCATCTCTACGCGAACTTTCAGAAAGAATATGATTACTTATCAGAGCTGAAAGTGGCGATTGAATGATCAGAAAGTTATCAATAACGATGACAATCGTATCCATTAAACAGACTAATATGGCTACATATAGGCTTTCACGGGTAGAAAAGAAGATGCAGGCCAGTGCAATATGCAGTACGTAGAAGAAAGAAATCGGTGTAGTAGTGCTACCAATATAGTGTACGACAACGGATAGACAGATCAAATCAACAATGATTTGTACCCATAAATTAATTGAGGGCGAGTTATATTTACTAGATTTGCCATAATTTAATGCGAAGATGTAAGCAATATTTGCAACAACCAGCACGATAATGATGGCAATTGGCCATTTCTGTTGTTCGCTGATACCCAACTGCGCCAGCGCATCTGATGATGATAGCATCAGGATCTCGAAAAAAACCAGTGTGGCAATCAATACCCAGCGAAAGGTAATAAACCAACGGATATTGCTAATTAAAACATCATCACTGAGTTTTAGTTTTTCTCCTAATAATTCAAGCGATATATTTTGGCTATTCGATTTATTCCAGGAAAACTCAGTGGTTGTCATTCTTGTTTGGTCCAAGTGGAGTTATGATACTGGTCCTCTATGCTTTAACCGCTCGTTAATTGTCGCCAATAAGCTTACCGGTTCAACAGGTTTCTCCATGATACAAACCCACTCATGCGTGCCATCTTCAAAATAGGGTCTGATCATGTCACCCAGAGATGTCAGGAAAATGGCTTGTATTTGTGGAAAGCGTTTGTGAATTTGTGCATAGGTAGTCAATCCGGAATCCATTGATTCAACCATCACATCAAGGATAGCCAAATCAGGCCGTTTGGTTTCATCTTCCAATGAGTCGATAAATTCCTGCATTGTCAGGTAACTATCAACTTCATATCCATTTTTACACAGAATACGTTCAACAGCTTCTCGAATATCCGAGTCATCATCGACGTGTGCGATTCGTGGTGCCATAGTAATTTTTCTTCCTTAATAGTTGAGCCTGGAAAGTTAAGCGCGCATAGGAAACCGCTTAATTATTGGGGGCATTATTCATTGGATCTTATCGTAGCGGTTGTGAAAAATATGTGAAGTGTAATTAACGTCATATAGTTGGAAAATCTTAGCTCTAAGGTGCTGAGATCTAAAGATCTGGAGCGATTTCTAATAATCTATTTCCATCGGAGGAGGTTGAGGATTTCATTTTGTAGTGACACTAAAGAATTGAGATGTAGAAGATGTGCCAGATTATTTTGCTTAAAATATGCGCAAAGAATACATATTAATGGATGCTTGATCAGATTATTCGGGGATTTTCATCGTCATAATTACGGGTGACCTGTTGTTTATTAATAGGAATTCATTATTAGGATGGCGGGTTTTCGGTCTGACACTACAAAGGCGTAAGTAGAGTTAATCCGATCCTGATGCATCAGAAAAAAACTTTTCCTTCCGTTTTAGTTCGTCAAAATAAAGCGGTTCATTGGGTTCGAGCTGATTTCCTAGTTTCTGGATTTGTATCCAGATATCAGAAAATTCCCCCATGCGTTTAAAACGACGGGCATTTTTTTTGAAATCACTTTTGTTATTTGACTTATAGAGTTGTTCGAATAATAGAAGCCAGCCAGGAATGTCGCGCTGGTTTGTTGCGAGTTGCTTCTGCAACAATTGAATCGCAGCATCCAGGTTGTCCTGTTCGATTAATGCGCGTGCTGCGGATATCGTTTGAGCGGATGCTTCTGGTGCATTTTCCGGTGAATCGGCTAGCTTGCGGTCATTCCGGTGCAATAAGAGTGCTTCGTACCGGTGCCGTTCGGTTGCATCGGGTAACGATGCGTCTGTGGATCGTGTGAATCTCTCTTTGATTTTATGGTAATTGCGTAATATTAGGACGATGATTAGTAGCGTCAATAATAGTCCGAAAAGAAATACGCTGTCTGAGAATAGAGTAGATTCAATCGAAGTATTATTGCTGGTTTCATCTGGTCCTATCGGATTGTTAAGTTGTGGTGCATTAATTTCCAGTGGTGCTACTGTCTTTGCAACAGGCTGTGCGTCATCCGCGGATGGCGTTATTGTGTTTTGAGAAAGGGGTATGTCCGCTTCAAGTGGAGTACTTATGATTTCAATGGGTTGCTCGTTGGGTGCTGTCATTTTTAATGTCAGCATGGATTGCATTGCGGCAATTTTCTTTTCGAGCGACGCAATGCGTTTTAACAATGTGCTGAGTTCAGCGGCTTCAGTCTCAGCGATTTGTTCCAATTGCGCGATAAGCTTTAATGCCGGATGATTATCATTTAAGCCGGATATCCCGGTTTCCGGGGGCGATTCTGGAGATTTAGTCTTGCTGAGATTGTCGGCTGTGTTTGATTTCCTCGACTTGGCTGCCGGTTTTGCATAAACGCTAATCGTTCTTAAATCCGGAATGTGAATGATGGTTCCCGCAGGCAATGGTTGATAGGTGCCACCAGGAAAGTGTCTGGGATTGGTGTGAATAATTGCACGAATAAAATTATCGCGCGCAACGGAGTCTTTAGGGAACATCAGTTGGGCAATCTGCTTGATATTTTCTCCGGGCAGGATCTGCCATTGTATCCCGGATTTCGCCGCATTATCGCTGGAGGCAGTATCAGTCCCAATACGCGGAATATTATCCTGCGTTGGATATGAAACAGGTACTTCAGCCTTAACTAAAGTACCTGTCAGAATGAGAATAATAAATATTAATTTGCCAGAAAATGCAGCCATCTAATTTTGGAACGTTTGTTTATTTGCAAAATGTTGCAATCGCTTTGTTGGCATCAGCAATTTTTCTTTGCCGCGCATCATCATCGACAAAAACTATTCCACCAGCGCCATCAGGCACAGTTAATCGTGGCGAATCAGTATATAGTCTAAGCTGCCCTTGCGCATCGATACATTTTTTTTTGTTTTCTTCAGCCTTTGCTTGCTGTTTCACGTCTTGTTCTTTTTTTTGTTGCTGACGTTTGTCAAATTCAAGTCTCTCTTCACCCGGATTTCTAGATTTATTCGGTTCATTATTTCCGGATATAGACGATGATTTGATATTTAATTTTTTGCCTTCCTTGGCTACACCGGGCGGAGGTGGTACATCTGTGTATTGCGTTTTCCCGCTTTCATCGACCCATTTATAGATTTGTGCGTTGACCGTAATGCTGAATAGTACTATTAATCCAGTAAATACAAAAATTCTCATTGCGTGCTCCAGAATGAAATGATCTGAAATACATCGGTATCGTATTTATGCAACTTGAAGATTTATCGCATTAAATCATAATAATTGGAAATATGCTGTATTCTTGGCTGAATTGGGGCGAAATTTGTGGGCGAAATTGGCTATAATGTCGCTTTGCAAAGGATTGTTATTATGCAATTGATTCAAAAAGCGCTCACCTTTGATGATGTTCTCTTAATTCCCGCACACTCAACGGTTTTGCCGCGTGATGTCAGTTTGGCGACAAAATTAACACGCACCATTACTCTTAATATTCCTTTGTTATCGGCTGCTATGGATACGGTCACCGAAGCGCCTTTGGCTATTGCAATAGCGCAAGAAGGCGGTATCGGTATTATTCATAAAAATATGTCGATCGAAGCCCAGGCCGCACACGTGGCACAAGTCAAACGCTTTGAAAGCGGTGTGGTAAAGGACCCGATTACCATTCACCAGAACATGACTGTGCGTGAAGTCCTTGAGCTGATACGACGGCATAAAATCTCTGGATTGCCTGTGGTGAATGGCAAGAAAGTTGTCGGTATTGTGACTAATCGGGATCTCCGTTTTGAAACAAATCTCGATCAAGCGATCAAGCACATCATGACCCCCAAGAATCGGTTGGTGACTGTCAACGAAGATACTTCCCGCGAGGAAGTGTTGGCGTTGCTGCATAAACATCGACTAGAGCGTGTGTTGGTAGTCAATAAACAATTTGAATTGTGTGGCCTCATTACGGTTAAAGATATTATTAAAACCTCGGAATATCCATTGGCTAGCAAAGATGAACAAGAAAGTCTGCGTGTCGGTGCCGCGATTGGAGTCGGGGAGGGCAGTGAAGAGCGTGCGACTGCACTGGTCGAAGCCGGAGTTGATGTGATTGTGGTCGATACAGCGCATGGTCATTCGCAAAGCGTTTTGGATCGCATTGCATGGATAAAAAAGAACTTGCCGTCGGTTCAGGTGATTGGCGGAAATGTTGCAACGGCTGCTGCGGCTAGAGCAATGGTGGATAATGGTGTGGATGCTGTAAAAGTCGGTATCGGCCCCGGTTCCATTTGTACCACGCGGATTGTAGCGGGTGTCGGTATTCCTCAGATTACTGCCATACACAATGTATCCGAAGCTTTAAAGGGTAGTGGCATACCCACCATTGCCGATGGCGGTATCCGGTATTCAGGTGATATTGCCAAAGCTTTGGCAGCGGGTGCAGATTTGGTTATGTTGGGTGGTTTATTTGCCGGAACGACAGAAGCGCCGGGAGAAATTGAATTATTTCAAGGCCGCTCGTATAAAAGTTATCGTGGCATGGGTTCACTTTCCGCCATGCAGCAAGGATCCAGTGATCGCTATTTCCAGGAAAAAGAACAAAAAAATAATGACAAATTGGTGCCCGAGGGCGTGGAAGGCCGTGTGCCCTTCAAAGGCAGCATCTCTGGCGTTATTCATCAATTGATGGGCGGCGTGCGTTCAAGCATGGGTTATCTGGGGTGTGAAACGATCGCTGCGATGCATGACAGAGCAGAGTTTGTCGAAATTACGTCGGCTGGTATTCGTGAATCGCATGTGCACGATGTGCAGATTACCAAAGAAGCGCCCAACTATCATGTTAAGTAAGAATTCATCTTAATGCATCAAAAAATTCTCATTCTGGACTTCGGTTCGCAGTACACCCAGCTTATTGCCCGGCGTGTTCGTGAAACAAATGTTTATTGCGAATTGCATCCTTATGATGTCAGTCCGGAATTTATCAAGGAATTTTCACCAAAGGGTATCATACTTTCCGGTGGTCCGGCTTCAGTCACGGAAGAGGAAACACCGCGCGCACCGCAAATTGTTTTTGAATTAAATGTACCAGTTTTGGGCATCTGCTATGGTATGCAAACCATGGCGGCGCAATTGGGCGGTACGGTAGAAAATGCAGCTGTGCGTGAATTCGGCTATGCAGAAATACAAACAATGCAAAGTGGTGTGTTATTTCAGGAAATTAAGGACCGCACGAGTCCGGCCGGAAACAATGTTTTGGATGTCTGGATGAGTCATGGGGACAAAGTAGTTACTTTACCTCCTGGATTCGAGGTTATGGCCCTTAACGCAGCAACGCCGATTGCCGCCATGGCTGATGACAAGCGGCAGTTTTATGGTATTCAGTTTCACCCTGAAGTCACGCACACACTGCAAGGTAAAGCGATTATCGAGCGGTTTGTTCACGATATTTGCGGGGTTGGGCGGGATTGGAGTATGCCGGATTATGTCGATGAAGCGATTGGCAAGATTCGTGCAATCGTTGGAAAGGACCAAGTGATCCTGGGGTTATCCGGCGGTGTGGATTCATCCGTGGCTGCTGCATTAATCCATCGTGCCATTGGTGATCAACTCACTTGTGTGTTTGTGGACAATGGGCTGTTACGTGCCAATGAAGCCAAACAAGTGATGGAAACTTTTGCCAGTAACCTGACCGTGAAAGTAATTCATATTGACGCGAGTCGAGATTTTTACCGGAATCTTCAAGGCATCACCGATCCGGAAACCAAGCGAAAGATTATTGGGCGTGAATTTGTTGAAGTATTTCAGCGCGAATCGGCAAAAATCAGCGATGCCAAATGGCTGGCACAAGGCACCATTTATCCCGATGTGATTGAGTCGGCCGGTGGGAAAACCAAGAAAGCAAACGCAATCAAATCGCATCACAATGTCGGCGGGTTGCCGGAAACACTTCACCTGAAATTGCTCGAGCCGTTACGTGAACTGTTTAAGGATGAGGTGCGTGAATTAGGTCTGGCACTTGGCTTGCCGCGCGAAATGGTATTTCGTCACCCGTTCCCCGGACCCGGTTTAGGCGTGCGCATACTCGGTGAAGTGAAATACGAATACGCCGAGCTACTAAGACAAGCAGATCAAATCTTTATCGAAGAATTGCAACGCTCTGGCTGGTACGAGAAAACATCGCAGGCATTTGCAGTTTTTTTACCTGTCAAATCGGTGGGCGTGATGGGGGATGGGCGCACCTATGAATTTGTGATCGCCCTCAGAGCCGTACAAACGCAAGACTTTATGACCGCCAATTGGGCGGAGTTGCCATACTCGTTATTAAGCAAGGTTTCCAATCGGATTATCAACGAAATTCGTGGTATCAACCGCGTTGTCTACGACATTTCCGGCAAGCCACCGGCGACGATTGAGTGGGAATAATTGTATGTTCCGCATTGACTAGCACTGAACCGTAACAAACCTCTCCAAACCCGCCCCAGTGCGGGTTTTTTGTTTCTTTTGTCTGGTAATGTCATGCACAATAAAGTATCTTCAAGAATGTTTTAGGTATGGTTTACCCGATGGTATGATCCGTCTTGAAATCTAAAGTTTTCATCAATACCATCCGTTGATGTCTCGGTTAATCATGGTATTAACGTATAATAAATCATTTATTATCAGTAACTTGAATATAATATTTTAACTCTATAAATCATGGTATTTAAAAGACTGACTGATGCCATGAATTGGATAATACTATAACATAACAAATTGAATATTAAGGATATAAATTGCTAACAGATACCAAGCTACGCAATCTAAAGCCTAAAGATAAAATGTACAAAGTGTCTGATCGTGACGGTTTGTATGTTGCTGTTACAAAATCGGGAGGAATTTCATTCCGGTATAACTACGCGTTCAATGGCAGGCAGGAAACTATCACCTTCGGACAGTACGGTATAGGCGGCATTACTCTAGCTGATGCGCGAACATTATTGCATGAGGCAAAACGCATTATCGCATCGGGAAAATCACCGGCAAAAGAGAAGGCTAGATCCAAAAAACATGATAAAGGTGCCGAAACATTTGGCGATTGGGCGGCAAAATGGTTAAAAAGTGCTGAGATGGCCAATTCAACGCGCGATATGCGCACCTTGTGCGACAAAATAGTTGAGCGCGGTGCGCCAGCTACGGCTATCCATTCTCGCGAAATTGTAATGCAGGTGTTTAGATGGGCAAATGAGCGTGGTCAGAATGTGATAAATCCGGCTGATATGGTGCGCCCTAGAACTATAGCCGTATTCCAGCCACGGGAACGCGCTTTATCCCCAGACGAGATCGGATTGATGTACGAATACCTTGATAAGGTGGCTGCCGGTCCTCAATTCCGTGTGGCATGTAAGCTGCTTTTATTAACAATGGTTCGCAAAAGTGAATTAACAAATGCCAAATGGACCGAAATTAATTTTACTGATGCTCTTTGGACCATACCGAAAGAGCGCATGAAACTTCGCAGGGCGCACCTTGTCTTTCTTTCAAACCAGGCTTTGGATATATTTATTGCTCTCAAAACGTTTGCTGGTGGATCTGAATATGTGCTGCCATCGCGCTATGATGCAAATGCACCAATGAGCGATGCCACATTGAACCGCGTACTTGAGTTGGTCTATAAGGCAGCTCAGAAAGATGGAAAGGCGCTGGATAAGTTCGGGCCGCACGACCTACGCAGAACAGCCAGCACACTGTTACATGAAGCCGAATACAATACCGACTGGATTGAGAAATGCCTAGCGCATGAACAACGTGGTACCCGGCTTGTTTACAACAAAGCAGAATATCGTGAGCAACGCACAGCCATGATGCAGGATTGGGCAGACATGATCTATAGCTGGACTATTAAGAAACGATATAAAAAACAAAATCGCAAACGAACTGCCATGCTCTCTTAATCTTTTTCATAGTTTGTTTCCTCGCAAAACTTGTATGTCTTGCACCACCGTTCGTTTGCTTTATCAAAATCAATAAAGCTAACGACTGCAATCACCACGGCGATTCCAAATATTAGATGTCTAAAACCTTTTAGCTCATTCATCTCACCACCTCCATATCTGCAAGGGCACTCTTCATCCGCCTATCCGCATGTTCGATACAGTCAGCCACTTCCATTTGCTTGATTAGGCTTTCCAGCGAACTCACCTCACGCTGAATGGCTATGTGTTCCGTTGATGAGCTATCAAGATATCTCAGGCGGCTCGTTAGCGAATCCTTTACGCACCGCAGCAGCTTTGAAGTTCCTGGCCGATAAGATAGGTTCAAAACGAAGTTATCAATCGCTGTTTTGGCGTGATCAAACTGGTTCTCACGATTTCTCAGCTCAATAACCTCTGATGAAGTTTTTAATAATGGGATATTCATTTCAAAGCTGTTACTTTGATGTATGGCGACTGGTTAACCATTGCTATAGCATGTAATGTCGCTTCCATAGTTGATCTGAATAAACCCTCAATCGGGTCGTAAACTTTACTTGCAGTCCTGATTGTTATTACGCACCTGATCATTTTATTTGCTCCGTTTGGTCACTTGATCAACTCACCTGTGATTGCTGCTTACGGGGTGCTGATGTGAAGAAGTGTAGTTTAAATGTACTTATATGTCAAGTAAAACTGTACTTTTATTTTATTTCTTTGCTATGCTCCAAGCTCTGGACGAAATTGGCATGGAATCTGGACAAACTTAGGACGAAAAAAAACCCGCCGAAGCGGGTTTCATTCAAGAATCATTTTTTCATATCGGGGCTTTTATTTTTATCGTCTTCTTTCTTTTTATTTTTGGAATCCACAGTTAATTTATACATGATTGTCTCCTTAAAAATGGTTATCTAAAATTATCTTCCAGCGCCGCCGCCTGACGATCCCGAGCCTTGGGTACCTGAACTAGATCCACCACCAGATTCTTGGCCAGTTCCACTTGACCCTGGGTTTGATCCAGAACCAGAACCAGAACCTGAACCTGAACTAGAACCTGAGCGAGATCCTGAGCTAGACTCCGACCCTGGTTGTTGGGAGGTGTTGCTTGATCCGGGAGATTGAGAGCCAGAATTTCTGTCTGACGAATGAGTGCCGCCGGGAGTTTTGCCATCTGTAGGAGCGGTATTTTGTGCAAGTAATTGAGCATCAGCTAATGCAATCGGACTGCTCAATATAAGGATGGAACTGACAATCATTGTAGTTAAAATATTCCTATATTTCATAATAAACTCCTTTTTAAGTTGAGTGTAAATAATAAGGAGATTAATTGTGATGGTCTGTACGGTACCGCGCTATTTCTAAAAGGATTCTTTACTGCTCAGGTTTCTCTTCCTGTTTGCTCCATTTATCGTAACAGTCGAGGCCGCAATAATACATAATGTAGTCAGTAGCCTTAACGCTTTTGGCTTCGGAAATAGGTATTTCTTTGAAGCATACCGCGCAGGAAACTCTTTCTGGTTCAACCAGGTTTTTATGTTCAATCATTTCAGTATCCTTTTTAATCTATTAGAAATAATGGTGAAGATCTCTCTTATGCCTGGAGCTGAATCTGGCATCTCATTTTCTCAGTTTATGTGTAGTCCACACTCGCGGTTTTCGTCCGCTTTCGCAGGATCGAAGTAATCCCATTCATTGGGCAGGTTATGTTGCTTCAGATAATTTTCCATATCGGCATCCGTCCAGTAGAAAACAGGGTTGATTTTGATGGTGTTATAAATTTTATCCTCGGAGAGAATATCCAGTTTGGCACGCCCCGGATTTTGTACTTTGCGTAAAGCTGTTATCCAGACTGCAGGCACAAGTTCTTTCATACCACGTTGAAAGGGCTCTAGCTTCATCATCGCACTAAATTTCTTCAGTTCAGCTTCATCGTCGACATTTGGAATTGGTCCATAAATGGCATCACGATGTGCAGCAGTTAGCTTTGGCAAATAGGTCTTAAGGTTGAGATTGAGTCTCTCACAGAGCTTCTCGGCATATCGGTAAGTCGCTGGCCGGTTGTAACCGTGATCAACCCAAAGCACTGGAATATCCGGTTGCACTTGAACGCAGAAATGAAGAATGACCGCTTCAAAAGGGCGGAAGTTGGTTGACACAACAGCATGACCGTTTGCTCGTACAATGCCCCAACGCACTATGTCTAGTGCAGGTTTATTTTGTAACGCTGCATTGTACTCTGCAATTTTATTATTCGTCATTTCCATCATTTTAGATTTTTTTTGCGAAAAACTTGTCGAACTTTTATGCTGTATCAAAACACAGCTTTGATTACAAGCACCATTTGAAAGTGGGGAAAGGATGTTACTCTCATTAGATTGTCTTCATACCTGCTAATCATATAATTATGACTCACTCAATACTCAAAGATTCCTTAACATAATCAGAATGGAGAAATAATGCCTACCCTCGTCACTCATCTTGCTCCCGATTTTACTAAACCTGCTGTTTTGCCTAATGGCAGTTTTGATGAAAATTTCAATTTTCATGCCCATATTCGTGACAAATATGCAGTATTGTTTTTCTATCCTCTGGATTTTACATTCGTCTGTCCATCAGAAATCATTGCACACTCACACCGGGCGAAAGATTTCCAGCAACGTAACGTTGAAGTCATTGGGGTATCGGTAGATTCTCATTTCACCCATTATGCTTGGCGTAATACACCGATAACCCAGGGTGGTATCGGTCCGATCGATATCGCACTGGTATCAGATCTGGGCGGTGAAGTGATGAACGCATATGGAGTCAGCCATCCGGATCATGTTGCACTGAGAGGTTCTTTCTTAATTGACAGGAAAGGTATCGTGCGTCACCAAATAGTCAATGATCTGCCACTTGGGCGCGATGTCGATGAGATGCTGCGCATGGTCGATGCACTACAATTTTTTGAAGAACGTGGCGAGCTTTGTCCAGCAGGTTGGAAAAAGGGCGAACCCGGCATGAAAGCAAGTTCTGAAGGGGTCGCAGAGTATCTCAGCCATCACGCGGATAAATTGTAAGTCTGAGAAAACGGTTTCACTGTAGCTTATCAACGAAGCAATAAGGAGAAACACATGAACCTGGATAAAGATAAGGCAGTGGCATTACTGAATCAGATCATGGACTCGAGCTTGTCGGCGTGGTGCGCGATACACACTGCGCATTGATGGTATACGATTATGGCCGTATTCCTATTGTCGAGTGGTTGAACAAGCAAGCCGAGGAAGGATTATTGTATGCCCGCAAAGCAGGTGAACTTGTTACCTTGTTGGAAGGACATCCTTCGCTTGCAATCGGACCTTTACTTGAAGTGCATCAACATGATAATAGCTCGGTCTGTTCGGTTCCTGTTGGCGATATTCTTCGCGAATCCCTTGCGCATGAAAACGAAGCGCTGAAGGCTTATTACCAATTATTGGAATTGGCTCAAGGCAAATCGGTGGTGTTGGTGTTGGAGGAATACGCTCGTGGTTTAATAGTGGAAGAGGAATTGCATGCCGATGCTATCAGAAAGATGCTGCGACAACCCTGCGCAACGGGGAAATAGTCGTCTGTATTTGTTTCTTATGGCTGATGATGTTCATTGCTTACATGATCATTATATTGTGGTGAATTCCGCTGTGACATTGTGTCAGTGATCATTCTGATTCGCTCCGTTTCTTGCTGTGAGAGTTTTAGCGCGGAATCTTGCCAGTGTTCGTGTTCTTTGGCGGTTAGCCAATCTTTCCACATGATGCTAATGGTGAGTAGTGAAGTGGTACCGCAAAACTGGACAGGTTGTTAAGCTCTGTTATGGACACTATAGAGGATCATAATCATGAGCAAGAAACGCACACAATATTCCAGTGAATTCAAA
>CAMCBD010000063.1 GCA_945872825.1 Nitrosomonas ureae | reverse complement strand
AATTGGCAGGTACGCGCAAACCGAATTTCTCTTGGCATGCTCTTTTTTGTCACCCACAATGCTATTTTGGCAGCAAGATTCCTCAGACAAATAAAAACCCGCACCAAAATGAGCAGATTCATAACCAGGAAGATGCTATTGATCCATGCGACAGACGTATCAGCGCGCTTGGCTCGAATATTGTTGAATCGATATCCATACTTTCCTTGGCCAAACTTTCCTTCAATCGGAATGCGCTCGCGATATTCCTGTCGACGTTGTGCTTTCAGGCGCATCAATTCATCTTTGTTTTCAGGTGTAATCTTTGGTGGACGTCCCAGTGGTTTGCCTGCGAAGCGGATGTGATTGCGTTCCAGATATCTGCGATTATCACGTGAACCATATAGCGTGTCAGCAATGACGATTTCAGGATAATAACCGTAACGCTTTTTGTAGGCCTCAACTTGCGCTTCAAGATCATGGCCTTCATGTTGTGCGTCCCAGTGCAGCTTGTCGACATGCGCCAACCCTTCGCCAGTCAGACTCACGCTTATTTTGGCACCAAATTCCACTGTCTTGCCTTGCTTTCCCCTGATAATGGACCGAAGATACGGTTGACTGATACTGACAATGAGATCATCACAGCGTCTGGTGTTGGTTTTGTACATTTCATATTGTTGTTGGTACAGATGAGGCAATACCAGTAGCGGCGCAACAACCAATTAGGTATCGGTATGGGCGTGCCATGCGGATATTCCGTCAGCATCGCTTCAATATGCTTTAAATTCCGTTGCAGGAACTGCAATTGCTATCTGATACCGGCACGGCGGTTTCTGTTGGATGGCCGTCTCAGCCTGACTAGGCTGAGGTAGGCTTTGCTGGCGATCTCGCGATAAGTGCGCGGCTTCTTTCTCTGTGCCCGGTTACTTTTGGCATGCAGTTCATCAATGATACGCTCACTCAATTCACGCGCTTCGTTCAGCAGTCCAAGATCTGTCGGATAACGTATGGCCTGCTCTGCAACGGTCGCATCCAGTATTAATTTGCCGCAATTGCGCGGCAGCTCATCGGCCAAAGATTGATCTGCTTCCATTGACGTGGCCGCGTCATTGCTGCCCGCATCACCGCTATTTGATACACCATTGTCGTCGTTGTCATCATCAATTGCTTTGACTGACTTCTTTGTCCGCCGAGGTTCAACCGTTTTGATGATCGCCTCATGAAATTCATCAAATACCGTCTGACCCATGCGCTTGCGCATCTCAACCAGTAATGATGACGCAAAGGGCGCCTTCGCTTGAAAACCTTTCAGGCCGATAAAATATTGCAGGTACGGATTTTCTCGAATCTGTTCAACAGTCTCTTCATCTGAAACCGATAATTTATGTTTAATAATCACCGCTCCAATCACAATTCTGGCATCCTTGGCTGGGCGGCCTAATTGTTTAGTCCCACGATGTGCTGGAATGGATCAAAGATAAAACGTTCTGGCGCATCACACTGATTACATAAATACTTCGCAGAATCCATACAGAGGGATTCAAGATACAATTCCCATGCAGCACAAAGCATAACAATACCACTACGAGTAATATGACCTAATCCCTTTTTACTTGGATTACCATCATGAAGTTTCGTATGACTCTGAATAAGTCGGTCAACATCACGACATTGTAGCGAAATGTTATAAAAGCGGTAGATCGCATAATGACAAATGCTTATACATTAGAAAAACTGCAAATTAAACACAAAACCCTCCAGAACAATGAGCAGCATCGTAATTATTTTCAATTCAGTATGTTAGTATTTACATGAACCCCATTAAAACCTGAAGAAGTATCGGTTACTTTGTGAATCAACATCTTGACAGTCAATAGCCAGATAAAGTCTACTATCAGCAAGCTGCTTTAACTTATTCGCTCATCCTATTGCAGCAAGTATTTATCCCCAATCCTCTATCACGAAGGAATCTTGTTTGTGTTTTCAGCGCTTAAAAACTTTAGTTTCGTAAGAACGCTCGGCTATTTGGCATTTTCTGCAAGCTGGTTGGGGTTTGCTTACTATTTTGGGCGATTGATTCCGGATAAACAGTTGTGGTTTGCCTTATTGGTAACATTCCTGTTTGGATTACCCATTTACTTTGCTGCCATTTATGCAGTGACAATTGAAAGAATTTATCTATCCAGTCAGTTCAAGAAACTGGGCATTCTGCATTGGCTTTTTACCCGCCGGATTCTGGCGTATATTGGGTGGTTGTTGTGGTCAATTGTGTTTGCATTTTTGCTGTTATTTTATCTCGGCTCGGCTGAAAAGCAGGAATGGATAATTTTCTTTGCCGCCATTCCGGTATTTGCCGTCACTTATGCCATATTCTTCCCGATTGCTGCCCGTGAATACAAGCCTTATATCGCAGTCCATAAATCCTTAGCCTGGTCGCGTTGGGTGACTGCGATGGCGATGGCCGTGTTTTTTGTTGTGTTCGTAAACCCTACCGATGCAAGCCGTCAATATGCCTCATTGACGGAAGCTGTCGCGATGGAAAGCCAAAAACTGGATGGAACGACCAACAGTATTTTGATCCTTGAAACCAACCGGTTGCTAGGCTTTATTGAAGGAATGAAGCGTTATGCCTTAGGTAGCCTGCATTCATTCAGTGATGTGCTTTATTTGGGGTGTATTTTTCTGGGTAGCTTGCTGTTCTTTTATAACGTGGCGCTTGGGATTTCCAGTTTTATGGTTCCATTATCCGAACACCGCCGCGTATTTGCGCCCATACAGGATACCAATCAGCCGCCCGCAGTTTCGCCATGGGCCTGGGCGCTCACCTCAGCATTTGCTACTTTCTTTATATTCTTTATTTACGTGCCTTCGACGGTTTATGTGGATGCCTGGCTGCGTTCCAATCCGGAAACCATCAAAGAAATACAGGCATCAAAACAAACTGTGATTCAAACAGTGGAAATGATCGGTGAGGATTACTACAAGCCCGGAACAGCCGCGCAAATTGAGCAAGCGTACCTCGATAGCCTCAGCAAGCTGGAAGCATCGCTGGGCAAATTGCGCGAAACCACCGGTACCGGTTTTCAGCAAATGGCCGACAATGTGGATGCTTATCTGGACTGGTATTACAGTCTGCCGGGGGAATATGAACGAATTGTGGCATTGGCCACCGGGGTTTTGGAAAACTGGATGGCTGAGAAACTGCAAAATTATCTGATGAAAGGCAATGTATTTGGCCCGGTACAACAATCCATTGAAGAGGTGCTGCAGAATAATCAGCAATTACGCATCGAGCATTTACAGAAAGTTGAGCAGATTCTAGCGGAGAATCGTGTTGAACCTGCAGATAATTCACAACTGGAGATTGTCAGACACGCTTCACTGAGTGCGCTCAAAGAGCCACCCACAAACAGCGTCATCATCAATCTTGAGAATCGTATGCTGATCTCCGGCAGCATCGGCACTGCGGGTGCCATCACTGGCGCAATCGCCGGCAAGATCACGGCCAAGGTAGCAGGAAAGGGGATCATCAAGCTAGGCGCCCAAGCCTTGATTAAGGTGACTGCCGGCAAAGCAGTCAGTGCTTTAGGCGGGGCGGCGGCTGGCGCTGCGACCGGTATGGCGCTGGGTTCATTTATTCCCGGTATCGGTACGGCCATCGGCGCAGCCATCGGTGGTATTATTGGCGGCATCACCATTGGATTGACCGTTGAAAAACTGCTTCTGATGCTCGAGGAAGCATTCTCACGCGATGAGTTTAAACGCCAGATTCTGGATGCCATTGAAGAAGAGCGCGTTGAGTTCGAGAAATTTTTAAACACACCTGCTGTATCTGATAGCGTTCCCAGTACCGATACTGAAGCTGATACGCATAAAAGTATCCAGTAATCTTAATAAAACGAACCAAGCAAACCGGCCAATACGCCTATGAGGCAAAAATACTGGAATTCGAATGGAACATAACATTGAACTGATTACCACGATTGCAGCCGGATTTGGTCTGGCTTTAATCTTTGGCTTTATTGCGGAGCGGCTTAAAACACCGGCATTGGTAGGTTATCTGCTCGCCGGGATTGCTATTGGCCCCGCTACACCTGGATTTGTCGCAGACATTGGCATTGCTTCTCAATTATCAGAAATCGGTATCATGTTATTGATGTTTGGTGTTGGATTGCATTTTTCACTCAATGATCTGCTTGCAGTAAAACGTATCGCTTTGCCTGGTGCAATTGTTCAAATGGCCGTTGCGACCATTTTAGGCATGGTTCTGGCTGACTCCTGGGGCTGGAGTTTAGGTGCGGGATTAGTTCTGGGCTTGTCATTATCTTGTGCCAGCACGGTTGTTTTGCTTAAAGCGCTTGAATCACGTGGTCTTCTGGAAACTATGAACGGTCAGATTGCCGTTGGCTGGCTGATTGTTGAAGACCTTGTAACTGTATTGATCCTTGTGCTTCTACCTTCGTTTGCCACTATGTTGGGAGGATCCAACGGAAATGAGAGTGCAACCAGTTCTCTATGGCTCACCGTCGGACATACCTTGTTACTGGTTTCAGCTTTTATTGCTTTGATGCTGGTGGTCGGTCATCGTGTATTACCTTGGTTATTGTGGCAAGTTGCTCGCACCGGCTCACGTGAATTATTCACTCTTTCTGTCGTTGCTTTCGCGATCTGCATTGCTTATGGCGCTGCAGCGCTATTTAATGTGTCGTTTGCACTCGGTGCTTTCTTCGCGGGCATGGTCATGCGCGAATCCGAATTTAGTCACCGGGCCGCTGAAGAATCACTCCCATTACGTGATGCTTTTGCAGTGTTATTTTTTGTTTCTGTTGGCATGTTGTTTGACCCTAGTATTCTAGTCAATGAACCCATGCATGTTTTAGCTGTTGTAGCCATTATTATTGTTGGCAAATCTATGGCGGCCATGCTGCTGGTCCTAATGCTTCGCTATCCGCTCAATACTGCATTGACAGTGGCGGCAAGTTTAGGACAGATTGGGGAATTTTCTTTTATTCTCGCAGGATTGGGGCTATCGCTTGGATTGATGTCTAGTGAAGGAATGAGTCTGGTGCTTGCTGGCGCTTTAATCTCAATCGCTTTTAATCCGATTGCCTTTGCTGCAATCGTGCCTATTAGAAATCGGATATTGAAATACTCTGCATCAGCACGCAAGTATGAGAATCGCGATGATCCATTCGCTGAACTACCCACGAGCACAGAACGTAAATTTCTTCAGGGACAGGCAGTTATCGTGGGTTATGGTCACGTCGGCCAGCGCATTGCAAACGCTCTGAGTGAAAAAGATATCCCTTATATTATCGCAGAGCAAAATCGTGAACTGGTACAGGATCTTCGCAAACAAGGCAAAAACGCAGTATCCGGTGATGCCATGGAACCTTCAGTATTGATACAAGCGCATATCACAGACGCCGCCATGCTGATCGTCGCAACATCCGATCCGTTAAATGTTCGTCAGATGATTGATACCGCACGCACATTGAATCCGTCCATTGAAATTGTATTGCGTACTCGAAGCGAAGATGAAACAAAATTATTACGCAAAGACAAGATAGGTACTGTATTCTTCGGCGAGGAAGAACTCGCCAAGAGCATGACCCATCACATATTGGATCGCTTCAATGCAAAATCGGAAACTACCCACAAAAAAAACCAGTCTGACTCTCAAGACTAGAACCACTTATCAATAGTATGCAAATTTTTATGAGATCAACGCAATGACAGAACAATTTTATGTGGGCATCGATCAGGATCAGAATGAAGGATTAACTCACCTGGGTCGCATCGTACGCGATGCTTGGGTGTTTGGCATTCTGCCAGAAACAGAAACTTGTGTAGGATGGAGTGGCGCACAAATGCAATCTTTGTATGAAAAAGTTCACAACGCTTGGGAGCCTTATGCGCACTTACCCAGCCGTCTGCCGGATGAGCTGCGCGCTCGGCATAGCCGGTTATACACACAGGCTATCGCAAGTGCCAAGGGAAAGGGTTGGGATGCCGAGTTGCAGGATGATGATTAATTTTTTGCTGGGAAATGAATAATCCGGGCTGGGCCATCCAGCTTTGTTTTGTTAACCAGCGCCTGCAAGGCAGCCGGAAACTCACTTTGTAATCGTGACATGATGGTTGACAGGTTCGCACGATAATAAACGGCTTCGTAGGCAACCGGTTGATCCAGCGCATCCCGGACTTGCGGCTTAAAATTACGCCACGCAATATCAATCCAGCATTTACGCTCACCATCAATAAACACAAACTCTTCACGATCAATGATCGCCATATACTGCATGCTGCGAATGGGAACAAATAAATGTTCGGTAGGACAGCGTGCTAATAAGGTGATTGCCAGATTATAAGCACTCGCCGGCAAATTACGCGCTTCCCGGCTGATTTCAGGATCTCGATAGCAGGTAATTTCCATAGTTGATCTCGTAGCGCATTCTAAAATTCCGGTGTGGTGACCATTCTGCTTGCTTCCAACAAATCAGCACAAAGGATATCAGTACTTATGTTACCTTACCGCCGTTGCCGCAGGAACTCAAGAGGGCAAGAAAACAATTACCGTGGTTTTGTTGGAAAAATAAAAAACCGGTTTCATAATACGATATCCCTAAGAAATTAGAACAATGTCACTCTACAAACTTTTTAATCATTTTATCTCACGCTTGGGCCCTGGATTATTGTATGCAGGCGCCGCTGTCGGTGTGTCGCATCTGGTGCAATCCACGCAGGCGGGTGGAATGTTTGGATTTGATCTGATTATTGCCATTATTATTATTCATTTGATCAAATACCCGTTCTTTGAATTTGGACCGCGCTATACCGCAGCAACCGGACATAACATATTGCACGGCTACAAGCGGTTGGGAGAATGGGCGGTATGGATTTATCTGCTCATGTCCATAGCCACCATGTTCATCATTCAGGCGGCTATTACCGTGGTCACTGCCGGTCTGGTCACTAATATTTTTGGACTGGAAGGTCTTGGCGGACACGATCCGCAAATGGTTGCATTCATCATCAGCAGTGCACTACTGCTAATTTCTTTCACATTATTGGTGGGCGGTCACTACGTATTGCTGGATAAGTTGATGAAAGTGATTATCCTGGTTCTCACGATCACTTCTGTCGCGGCTGTCATCATGCTGCTATTCGATAATCCAGGTCATCATGAATCTGCGACCGTACATTTTTCATTTTCTGATACAGCACATTTAGTATTCTTAGCGACATTTCTCGGCTGGATGCCCGCACCGTTGGATCTTTCCGTGTGGCACTCCATCTGGTCGGAAAGCAAGAATGAGAGTGACGGTAAGAAAACCAGCATGAAGGAAGCGTTGTTCGATTTCAGAGTGGGGTACATTGGCACTGCGTTTTTAGCAGTCTGTTTTCTGTTACTCGGCGCACTCGTCATGTACGGCAGCGGCGAAACTTTTGCAGCCGGGGGCGCAGCATTCGCTGGTCAGTTGATGAATATGTACGAACGCGCCTTGGGTGGATGGGCCTATCCGATTGTTGCCATTGCGGCACTGGCAACCATGTTTAGCACCACACTCACGGTGCTGGATGGCTTCCCGCGCACGATTGGCATCGCACTGGAGCTGTTGTTTCCACAACGCATCCAACATCGCAATAACGATAAGACTTATTTAGTCTGGTTACTCATCATCATTACCGGAACACTATTAATACTATTCTTTTATATGACATCCATGCGGGAGATGGTAAAAATTGCCACCGTGATTGCTTTTGTAGCGGCGCCCGTTCTGGCAATACTGAACATGCAGGCGATGTTTAATAAAAGCGTACCGGACGAGCATCGCCCCGAAAAACTCATGTTGCTCTGGTGTTGGTTGGGAGTGGCTGCTTTGTTGGGATGTTCGATCAGTTATTTATTACTTTAATTTACGTCTTTTAATCGATCCCGATGCGCCCCACTCGTCTTGAGAAACCTGCAGCCACACGTAACAATTTGAAAACGATTGCCACCCTGCTCCCCTATTTATGGGAATTTAAAGTCAGGGTTGTTCTGGCACTTAGTCTATTGGTATTGGCTAAACTCGCCAATGTTTCGGTGCCCCTGGTTTTAAAGGAAATTGTCGATGCCTTAGATCAACCGCGTGCCCTGTTGGTACTACCGGTTTTTTTATTGGTTAGCTATGGCGTCTTACGCCTGTGTAGCACCTTATTCGGGGAATTGCGCGATGCAATCTTCGCCAAAGTAACGCAACGCGCAATTCGCCGGGTTGCGAACAAAGTATTTATGCATTTGCATACATTATCTTTGCGCTTCCACCTGGAACGTCAAACCGGCGGGGTTTCGCGCGATATTGAGCGTGGTACGCGCGGCATTTCATTCCTGTTAAATTTTATGCTGTTTAATATCTTGCCTACCTTGCTGGAAATCAGCCTGGTGCTCGCCATATTAATCAGCAAGTACGACATCTGGTTTTCCATCATCATTTTCTTGACCCTGTTGGCCTATATTACCTTAACGCTGATCGTTACCGAATGGCGCATGATTTTTCGGCGCACCATGAACAACATGGATTCAAAAGCCAATACCCAGGCAATTGACAGCTTGCTGAATTACGAAACGGTAAAATATTTTGGCAATGAAGCCTGGGAAGCGCGTCGTTACGATGAGCATCTGCAATCATGGGAAAAAGCCGCTGTCCGCAACCAGACTTCACTGGCAACACTGAATGCCGGACAAAGCGCCATCATCGCTGTGGGTGTCACATTTTTAATGCTGCTGGCCGCCGGTAAAGTTGTCGAGGGCAGCATGACCATCGGTGATCTGGTGCTGATCAATGCCTTTATGTTGCAACTTTACATGCCATTGCATTTTCTGGGTTTTGTTTATCGGGAAATCAAGCATTCTTTGGCTGATATGGAGCGCATGTTCACGCTATTAGATGAAAATAAGGAAATTCAGGATAAACCGGATGCCCAAATACTCAATGCGCAAAATCCAGCCATCCGCTTTAGCCAGGTTAATTTTAGTTATGAATCCAATCGTCAGATATTGTTTGACGTCAGCTTTGATATTCCAGCCGGTCAAAACATTGCGGTGGTAGGCCAAAGCGGCTCAGGAAAATCCACGCTCGCACGCTTGCTGTTCCGTTTTTATGACGTGCAATCGGGCTGCATCTTTATCAATAATCAGGATATCCGGGATGTCACCCAGCAAAGCCTGCGGGCATCCATGGGTATCGTTCCGCAAGATACCGTGTTATTTAACGACAGCATTTTTTACAACATCGCTTATGGGCGACCGGATGCAACACAAGAAGAGATCTACGCGGCAGCCCGATCGGCACATATTCATGATTTTATTGAAAGCCTACCGGAAAAATATGCAACGCTTGTCGGCGAACGTGGTTTGAAACTATCCGGGGGTGAAAAACAACGTGTGGCTATCGCTCGCACTATTCTGAAAAATCCGGAAATACTGATTTTTGATGAAGCGACATCGGCACTGGATTCAAAATCCGAAAAACGCATACAAGCCGAATTAAAACGCATCGCAAAAAACCGCACCACATTAACCATTGCCCATCGGCTTTCCACCATCGCCGATGCCGATCAAATTCTGGTGATGGATCATGGCCGTATCATCGAACGCGGCTCCCACATGCAACTACTGGCAGCCAACGGCACTTATGCGCATATGTGGGAGTTACAGCAACAAGAAGAAACCGGTAAGCGCTACCAAGCTTCTGTCTCCCAATCTAATGTTGACTAGATTTATCCCTACCAGTATGGTTAAAATTAGCGTTACTCATACACACAGCGTAGAATCGACGATTTTCGCAATTGATTAAAAAACCATCCATAAAAATCAATGTGAAATCCTTCTTACTACAGGTAGCATCATGTTGATCCGACGGCTGCATCCATGAAAAACTGGCTGCAGCATTTGCATCTGTTCAAGACTGCCGAGGCTCGGCGTCTTGCCATTTTGTTTGCAATCGTCTACTTTGCCCAAGGCATGTCCGCACTACCCAACCAGGTGATTGCAATTAACTTTAAGGATCAGGGTCTTGAAGCTGATGCTGTTGCAACTTTCTTCCTGCTGGCATCGATTCCCTGGTTTATCAAACCGCTGTATGGATTAATCTCGGATTTCGTGCCACTGTTCGGCCAACGACGCAAAAGCTATCTGATTGTGACTTCTGCCCTGGCATGCATTGCAGGATTGGTTGCCGGGCTTTCAGCAAACTACTCCTATTGGGAACTTGCCGTCCTCTATTCGATCATGGGATTCGGTCTCGCCTACAACGACGTATTGACCGATGCACTGATGGTGGAAAAAGGCAAATTAAGTGGGCTGACCGGCGCCTTCCAGTCGATACAATGGACTGCAATCACCGCTGCATCGATCATTGTCGGGTTGCTTGGCGGGTATTTTGCCGAGTACCGGCAGTTGCAAGCCGCTTTTATAGTTGCCGCCCTATTTCCTCTGGTTGTGTTACTGATGGCTGGGTTTTTCGTGCGCGAGAGGCGTATTAATCCTCGAAAGAGGGAATTCAAAGCGATCTGGACGGCATTACGGTCCGGATTTGGGGAACGTTCAGTGTGGCTGGTTGGTGCTTTCATCTTCCTGTTCAATTTCAGCCCCTCGTTTGGACCGGCATTCCTTTACTACCAGATTGACGTACTCGGTTTCAGCCAACAATACATCGGCTTCCTGAATGCAGTCGATTCGGCGGCCAGCATTCTGGGCGCGCTGATCTATGCGCCGCTTGCGCGCTCAGCACCACTGCGGCGCCTCATTAATTTCGCCATCGGCCTATCGGTCATCACATTGCTGACTTACCTGGGTTATATGGGAGAATTTTCCGCGCTGCTGATCCATGTGATCTGGGGCATCACCGGTATGATCACCACCCTCGCATTCCTGGATCTCGCAGCACGCGCCTGCCCCAGGCGGGCGGAAGCCACTTTCTTTGCACTGCTCATGTCCATCTTCAATCTTGGCACACTGGCTTCGCAAAATGTCGGCGCACATTTGTATACCGAACTCGGTGAAGGATCATTCGCTTACATCTGGCTGGTTATCATCTCATCGTTCGCAACCGCCGCAATCTGGCTGCTCGTTCCCATGATACACATCGAACGCATCGAGGCACGCGTACAACGGCATCATTAGTTACAGGGATACTCTTTGTACACTGGAGTAGCGTTTTTGTAAATGTAGCAAATGAATATCACTCCAGATTGATATATATCGATTAATCAAATTTAAATATCTCATATATTGAAACTGCGCTTGAAGACTGCAGAAAGCTCAAGAGTATTTGAATAAATTTATGGGGGTAATCATGTCAATTAAAACATTTCAATCTAAATGGATAGGATCCTTTATATGTGTGGTTATGCTATATAACGCACAATCGTTTGCAACGGGAAATGGTACGACAGCATATAATAAATCATCGGATCCTAATGCATTGTATGGCTTATGTTCGCCAGGAGGTAGTGCACTACAAACAAAAATTGGTCATCTGGCTTTTTTAGGTGAAACACTCACCGATGTTTTAGCTATCACGGTATTAGATTGTGGCGGCACTTCCGAGGGGGGATCTCCTGAAAAAGTATCCTGCCCTGCAGATAGCCCATATGCCTATTGTATAAATACTGGCAATGATGGGATTGGACAAGATGTATCATTTGGTGTTTTGAAGTTTGATGCTAAAACTGACCCTAATGGTATTTATACAAGCTGCCCTAGCGGCGCGCAACTTAAAACAAAGCTATCCTTAATAGGAGGGGATCGGCGCTTAATCAAAGGTATCGTAACCTTAGCTTGGACAGCAGCACAGTAGCATCGAAAACAAAACCTGAACGAATAGCTTGCCCTGATGGACCTACCCCTTATAACTTTTGCCTCAGTACCGCCAATGATGGGTTTGGTAACGCGATCACAATTGGCGTGGTAACGGCACAAGATCCAGGTGATCCCTATGGTATGTATGATCAGTGCCACAGTAATATATCGCAGTTTGGTATAAAACCCGGGTTTATGTTAAAAGCATCACTCGTCACGAGTGTGGGTCGTTCCATGGATACTGTACAATCGATCGATATTTTAGTCTGTAACCAACCAGGAGGCGTTGGTAGCTGGATCAGTGATCACTTGGAAACAGGTCCGTGCACTGATATGCCGCTATCTACTGCATGGACAAGTCGTTATAGTTACTGTATCTGGGGAACCGATGACAAGGGCAATGGTGTCGTAGCAGGTGTTAATCAATAACTGGGTTTCATGGCACGTTGCAGAAAAGAATCGGCAGTTCAAATTTAGACTTTGATTTGATCAAGAACGAGGGCTTAGGCTCCCGTTTTCGTTTCTTGCTGCCATGGGTGATGTGCTGTGCAGGAAATTGGCATACACATCGCGCCCCGTAAATCTGACTGCTGGCAAACGTGTAGTGCCAGGGTTTATCACGTACAAAATATCAATTCCTATGACAGTCGACTCAGAAACTGGATGCATCGCTTTCATGGTGTGACGACACGTTACTTGCCCAGCTATCTCGAATTAACGCGAACATAGCCTTCGGTATTACTATCATTGCCAAAATTGCAATAGCTATACTGCTACAGAAGGCACGCCAAGGCTTCCTGTGTACCATGGCACCATCCATTATTTATGCCCGCAGGAGAAGTACCAGAAAAACTAGAAATCAAGAAAATAAAGGGGAAACTAAGCTTATCTCCAGAAATGAATATTCTAGCGATATGCTAACTTCTCACTTCAGAATCTGCCGTCGATAGATTGCATAATTACATTCTAAGGAGTTACCGCAATGCTAGTTTCTGTTGGTTATATCATCATTATTATTTCTGTATTTGGTGGTTTTGCATTAGCGGGTGGTCATCTCGCTTCTTTGTGGCAGCCCGTTGAAGTGCTTATGATTGGTGGTGGTGCACTAGGTGCTTTAGTGGTTGGCAATTCAAATAAAGCTATCAAAGCCACTCTAAAAGCGCTACCCACTGTTTTTAAAGGCTCCAAATACACCAAAGCACTCTATATGGATTTAATGACATTGCTCTACGAAATACTTGGGAAAATTCGTAAAGAAGGATTAATGTCCATTGAGGGCGACGTGGACGATCCAGCCAGCAGCCCTATTTTTACAAAATACCCTGATATTTTGGCTGATCACCATATTACAGAATTTATCACGGACTATTTGAGATTAATGGTCGGCGGCAATCTCAATTCTCTGGAAATTGAGAGTTTAATGGATAGCGAGCTAGAGACACATCACCAAGAGGGTGAAGTACCCATACATGTAGTCGCTAAACTGGGCGATGGATTGCCTGCTTTTGGCATTGTAGCTGCCGTGATGGGGGTGGTGCACACGATGGAATCGGTTCATCTTCCACCAGCAGAATTGGGAATTTTGATTGCCGCAGCTTTAGTGGGCACATTTCTTGGAATTTTACTGGCTTACGGGTTTGTCAGCCCGCTCGCCGGCAAACTTGAACATGGTTTGCATGAATCCAGCAAGCTATTTGAGTGTATAAAAATCACATTGCTGGCCAATTTAAATGGCTATTCCCCAGTTCTTGCAATTGAATTTGGCCGAAAAGTCTTGTTCACAACCGAGAGACCGTCTTTCCTTGAATTGGAAGAACATGTCAAACAGAGCAAAACAAAGTAGTTTTTCCAAAGAAATTTCCCACCTGAATTGCGAGAATAGTTATGGCCGATGATCTTTCACAGCGCCCGATTGTCATCAAGCGGATTAAGAAGGTAGCGGGAGGCCACCATGGCGGTGCCTGGAAGATTGCTTATGCTGATTTTGTAACCGCCATGATGGCATTCTTTTTATTAATGTGGTTATTGGGATCATCAACCAAGAGTCAATTGGAAGGCATTTCCGAACATTTCAAAACACCATTAAAAATTGCCATGATGGGTGGATCATCGGTTGGTGAAAGCAGCAGTTTAATTAAAGGTGGTGGAACCGATTTGACGCGTCAGCAAGGTCAAGTAAAGAAAAGTACTGTTGAAGACAATCAAAAAGCCAAGAAAATAATCAAGGAACGCGCCGAATTGACCAAGCTAGAAGGGCTAAAAAAGAAAATAGAAGATGCAGTTGAAGCCAATCCATCATTAAAGAAATTTGCAAATCAGCTTTTACTGGATATCACATCGGATGGCTTAAGAATCCAAATCGTTGATGAACAAAATCGTCCTATGTTTGCATCGGGAAAAGCCGAATTGCAACCCTATACAAAAACCATTCTGCGCGAAATTGGTAAAATGCTCAACGATGTCGAAAACAAAATCAGTCTTTCCGGACATACGGATGGGAAACCATTTCCATCCGGGGATAAAGGCTATAGTAATTGGGAGTTATCGGCTGATCGTGCGAATGCTTCACGGCGAGAGCTGATTGTTGGTGGCATGGATACAAGCAAGGTTCTGCAAGTCATCGGTTTGTCTTCTGCCGTGTTATTTGATAAAGATGCCCCGCTCAACCCTGTCAATCGCCGGATCAGTATCGTTGTTATGAATGAGAGAGCTGAGAAATCTATCACGATGGATAAGCACACACTCGATATTGATATGCAGGATGAGCCCAATAAAGAATTATTACAGAGCCCAGAAATTAGTTCCTTATAATATTATCAATCCTAAATGTTAAAACACCGTCATCCAGTCGTTATGGCTCTGCTTATTCAGATACTCACCATAGTGGTGGTTGGTTCTTTTATCGTAGCGCAATCTGCAATCGCCTTAAGCCTATTCGAATGGAGCCTAGTGCAGGGATTCTTGGGCGGATTGGTCAGTTATGCCATGAGAATGCCAGTATGGTGGATTCCGATTCACCTGGCATTTATTCCTCTGGCTATCACAACGCTGGCGTTAAATATTTCTTCAACTTGGTTTATGGGATTTTTTCTCTGCTTATTTGTGAGAATCACTAGTGTTGTTTACAGATTGAAGAAAAAGTTTCTCAATTTTTCATACGGAGTCATATTACTAATTCCGGTATGAGGTTTCACAGTATTATAGAAGTTAACGAATGTGGCGAGGCTGAGTTCACGATCTTTTCGTGACGTAAAGATTGTTTGTTCATGCCACATCTCCAAAATAGTTTTGATCACGCGTTCAGCCTTGCCATTAGTTTGAGGACGCCGAACCCGCGTAAATTTCTGACCGATACTGTTTGTTTTGCAAAGGGCAACAAATGCATGGTCAGGGGTTCCTTTATATTCCGTGCCATTATCAGAATAGGCGCACTCAATCGTGTAAGGACATTCTTCGATAACCTGCGCAAGGAAAGTAGCTGCAGAATTCTGTGTCTTATCAGGAAGAATGGCAGCATACAATTCCCGCGAAAAATCATCGATGCCCACAAACAAGTAATCTCTCGGCAAAGTTTTGGTCTCACCCTTGAGCAAAGGCAGGCGTTTTGTATCAAAATGAACCATCTCACCGGGATAACTTTTATTATAGCGACGGGCTGCAAGCCTTTTCTTGGTCTCAAGAGAGGATTCAATCTTTGCCAAGCGCTTCATCCCATACTTTGCCTGCAAGAAGCGTTTGTTGGTCGATTTCCTGGGAGAAAACTCCTGTTTCCTCGCTCGATCAATCACTTTGTAAATCGTTGGCCGGGATACTCGGAATTTCTGTGAAAGGGCAACAACGGTCCATTCCCTAGTCCCATAGAGTCGCCAGATCTCTTTACGGTCGAGTGGTGTTAAGCGTGTTCTTTTGTGTATATTCATGTCTACATCCTCTCAAAAAGATGTAAACAACGCTAATAAAAATCACAA
>CAMCBD010000062.1 GCA_945872825.1 Nitrosomonas ureae | reverse complement strand
GTCATGCAAATATATCACTTTTACAAAACTATACTTCCGTACTTTTGTGGCTTTGCCGAACCTTTAAAATGGGGCGCTAAAGAGTTTATTTTTAGATTAACTGTAACATATTGTTTTTCAGTGTTTGTGCGGCTGCTACATAATAGCGCATTTAACAGCAAGCTGACGACTATTAATCCGAAAATTTTGAAGTATCTAATTGATCTAAGGGAGGGGGCTCATGTCAGTAAAATCATTCATTCCAGCTGAGTCATATTTGAATAGCTTTGGAATTTCAGTTGAACAAGCACAAGAATTTATAGACTTAAATATTGAACAACCCGAAATAATATTTGAGGTTGCATTTGAGTATGGTGTTACAATCGCTATGTTGAGTGAAATCAAAGGGTATCCAAGAGATATTGTTAGAGAGTATTTTAATACTATAGATACAGATGGAAAATCACTAGATGGTAGAAGCATTCTTGTGAACTCTGATAGATGAAAATCAACAGAATATACCCTTCTCTGCTTTTTATGATCCTACTTTTTCGCCAGATCACCGGGATATACAAAAAAATGGTACTTATGATGCGGAGGAATTGGGCGTTGGGAGTTTGGAAAATGTTCCAGCAACAAGAGAAAGCTTAGAGTCTTTATTTTATGGTTCTTTAATCAATACGTTCTCGGTGCTTGATGAATCTGAATGGACTCAGATAACTGCACTTCGCGCTAATAGTGGCGCCGAAGATTATCACGCATTACTTCTTACAAGTTTAAGTACATCACCTTCATCGATTGCTTGGTCTGACGAAACGATGGCTCAGATGGTACAAGAAGAAGCAAGTTATATTATTGAAAAGTATTGGGCACCTGGTGAAGTGCTCATAGGTATACTTGATCACAGCTTTCTTGGATTAGCAACCGCCTAATATCTCAATAAACCCATTCAACCGACTGAGAGTGGCTGAATGGGAAGCGCTAGTAAGACACCTCAGCTGTCTATCTCATGCTAGCACGTATTCTGATGTGGATAAAACACAAGTTCCCATCTGCCGGCTGCGTTCATTACTAACTTATAGCAAGGATTCTTCTTAAAAGAAATCATGCTCCATGAACTACTACTTTTTATTGCTGATATAGACTGAGGTAGATTAGCAGGCAGACTGATGTAATCCTTGTTTCTTAGTAGCTTTGTCTGTCCAGTTATAAAATCGGTAAGCACTAGGAAACCGATATTATTTATCTCACCAGCTTTGCCAAGCTTCATCGCAAGATCGGCAGATATATCAGGTATATTTTGAGATGATTGATGTTCTTGATGTTCATTGTTTGCACAAATTAATTCCCTATGGTCATCAAAACTAATGTAGTTACAAGAATTATAACTCGTATCTCCGATTTTAATTCCAGAAACGCCAACTACGGAAACTGATGTAATTTTTCTTATTTCAGATGCAGGTTGAGGAAACTTAGCAGATTCCGCTTCAGCTTTTGTATTTTTTAAGAACTCAATTTGCCCAGTTTCACTATCTATAAGAGCAATGAAGCCAATTCTAAAATCCGAAATTTTTTCGAGCTCGTTAGAAAGTTTGTCTGGTATATTTTTAGAGCAACCCGTTATACCGAACACCAACAGAAGCACCATAATTATAATGATCCATCGTTTAACATTGAACATACTTCTCCCTCCTTTTAAAAATTTAACGTCACTCGTGCAAAAATGGTACGCATGGGTACAAAACGAGATATAACTGGCTCAGGTGTTTGGAAATTGAGATTCTGAAATAAGAAAGACTCATCAAAAATATTTCTTGCTTCCAGACTAAAAATTCCTCGTCGGTTAGGAAGTCGATAACCAATCGAAGCATCGACCAGGAAAAATTTTTCGATCCCATCATTTTTAGTGCCATGAGGACTAACTTTTTGATGAACAAATGTACCAGTTAAATTTGCAAAAAGTCCTTGCGGGTTAAAATAATCAACACCGATAGGAATGCTTAAAGTATCGATCTGATGTGGTTTGGATATTTGTGGACGAGAAAATTTTTCAAAGCGAACTTCACTTTTTGCAGTCCAGTTTTTATTTAATATTCCATATAGATAGCCAGAATACAAATTTTCTTTGTGATCTATGAATGTGTAATTTTTTCCAGAGAATACTGGAGTACTTAAATCTCGACTTGAAATTTCAAAACCACTGAATATCTTGTTTTCATAATGCGCATCGAGTCCGATGCCTATGCGGCGTGATTTAGTACCATTCGGATCATCGAACAGCTGATTAAAACCAGCAGTTTGCGTAGGCTCAATGGTCTGCTTAGTAGCTAAAGGCGCTTTAATTGCTTCAATTAGGGCTATGCGTAGCCGTAAGTTACTGACAATATTCCACTGCAAACCTAATTTCGGATTGAACCCATTAAAAGATAACTTATCATCCTTATAAGAATCATAACTAAAACCCAACGTAGCATTCAGGCTTGGATTAAAATTTAGGTTGGTATAGACATAACCATTTGTCTTGTCATTACTATAGTCCTGTGGTTTACAGCAACTTATTATTCCGTTAGAGAAAATATCTATTTCCTTTGCTTTCTGGTCAACACTTGTACGATAAACACCAGATCCCGCTAGTACATTAAACCAATGGCTACGAAACTGATATTGAATTTCAGTTTGATACCCTTTATGTTTTCCGGAAGTAACATCATTGCTAGATTTGTCCAGAGGAGTGATGTTGTCAATTTTTCTATCATTATATAGACCGGATACAATAACATTTTGGTTGGGTGTTAGATCGTACTTGGCACCTACACGCACTGAATCTTCATCGATTTTTCGACGAAATCGATTTTGCGGCAATTTAGAATCAGAAGAATCCTCATCAACATTAAGAAATAGATTACCAAGATCAGATGAACGAGTGCGTATTTCGGTCTGAATATTTAATTTGGGCGTTACCGCATGTTGGATGAAAGCATTGAGGACATCGTGGTTCTGGTCATTATTGGTGCGGAATCCTTGGGTTTCATAATGAAATTGCCCTAGACTGACTGAAGTACGTTCATAGAGTTTTGAAAATACAATCTCATTACCAAAAGTGCTGTTATTGCCCCCAAGACCTGAAGCGACCAGTTGCGATCGATTACGCTCCATAAGCGGGGCAAACTCGTTAAATCCTGCTGCAGACGGACCTGTGCCAGTAATAATATTAAGATCTGCTACCGCCAGGTGCGGTTGAACTGGATTCACATTGATCGGTTGCAAAAGCTGCGCCTGCAACAATTCACTAACACGTGCAGCCTCATGTCTGGGAATATTGGCGTAGGTGTCTGAAAGAAAACGGTGTGCCGAGTGATTGGATGGATCGAAGCTCAATGATTTTGCAGTCTCCATCACAGCACGTCTCTCAAATCCCAGATTCTCGAAAATACGCGCCAAACTGGAACCACGTGCGGCTTCATCGCCATCCAGCAGAAACTTGGATCGGTATACAGCGCGGTTATTGTTTAATTCGATCGATCTCTAAATATCCTGCAGGGCTTCCACCGGACGATTCTGCGTTTGTTTTTGAATCGCATCATAAAACCATGGCGTTGGATCTTTGGGATCACGCTCCTTGGCCAGATCAAACTGAGTACCGGCAAGGGAATAACGTTTCTCCTCAAAGTAGGCTTTACCTAAGTAGCTGCGAGTGAGCGAGTTGGCCGGATCCAGACTGGCCGCAATCTCTAGTTCTATTCGGCCAGCTTCCAACTCACCTTCGCGTATCAAGGCCAACCCTAAACCAACCCTCGGCATTGGATCGGCTTGATCCAGCGCAATGGCTTGGGTAAAGATTGTTTTGGCTGTTTGGGTATCGATTTGCAGCAGATGTGCAAAACCTAATATGGTTTGTGTTTTGGCCAAATTTGGATTCAAGTTCACGGCATGCTGCGCTGCATCCAAGGCACGATCCAGTTCACCCATCGACATTTGTAATTCGGCTGACCGTGCCCAGGCAAGCACATTCTGCGAATCAAGTGTAATTACTTTTTGTACACTTTCTAAAGCCGCTGCAATCTCAAAATGGGCTTGCTGGGTATAGGATAGCGCTAGGTATGCCGCAGCGGAATTTGGATCGAGTGTAACAGCCTTGGTAGCAAGATTGAGCGCTTGATCTTTTTCATTTTGCACCACGGCGATGATCGCAAGCAGTGCATGCGCGTCACTGTTATCAGGTTCCAATTGAAGTGCGCGCTGGATACTTTCTTTGGCTTCATCAGCTTGCCCGACAGTCAATAAACGGCTTGTCTGACGAGTAAGTAAATCGCAATTGCCTTGCATATTTTCATTATTCATCTTTCTTTCCATTCGCTTCTTGAGCTAGCGAATACTGATTTACTATTTTTAATATGCTAAAAGAACCCAATAATTTGATTAGCTTACTGTTTAATTATACAAGTTAGATGACCTTGTAGCTAGACAGGGTATTTGATATCTATCAAGCCCGACGAAAGTATAATTACAGAATTATTTTTTGTATGTGAGAATTCTCACACACAAATAGTTTTTACTTGTTTCTTCACTAATAGATACTATTTGTTGTCGATTCTTGAGGTAGGCCAGGGGCCTGTTGGAGGTACATCTTTGTACCGCAAACACATCGAAAGAAAGAATTGCGTTGGACCATCCGTAGGAAACACCTTGAGAATTTCGTAAAAACCTTGACTGGCTTCAATCCACCTCTGTAATTGGTAAGCATTCAATGCGCGCATGAAGATTTCACATAACCACAATTGTTCTTCACTGGCTGATTGCCGATAGGCGATGAGCTCCAATAGTTTTACCGGGATTGTTTTACCCGGTAATATAAAATCACCAAGAGAACGTGTAAGAAAGCCATCCAAGCCATCGACTACTTCACTCGATAGCAAGTGCGTGTTTTGAGAACTTTGTTGGCACCTTGAATCCGATTGACTGTATTTACGACATCTCCAATGACGTTGTAACTCCCATCCCCTCTTCTCAGTGACATTTCACCAAAATGCAAACCAATTCTGGTCGGTAGCAATAGCCTACTATCCGACTGTGATTGGTTGAAACGCTCGACTGCGGCAGCTAAATCAAGGGATGCCTGACATACTTTCGTTCGCAGGCTGGCATTTTCAGGATCATCAATCCATATTGCCAGCATTGAATCCGCAATCATATCCATGATGTGTCCATCATGTTGTCTGATTGGATTTTTCAATACATCGCGATATTCATTTATCAGCTGGCCAAGATCCCTTGAATCCATCAGCTCGGATAATGTTGTGTATCCCGCCACATCCGTTGTTAAGCAGGGACTGCAAATGCCTTGTTCATCTTTGTTTCCTAATATTCTTTCTACTGTTCTGTTGGGATAAGAAGAACCTAATGATTTTCTGATTTCCGCTAGTTGTATCTCGAGTTGCTTACTTTTCTTCTTTTCTAAGTGATGCTTTTGTATTTCTGCCAAGATAAAAGCAAACAGTATTTGTGAAAGTGGAATCATCACAGGTAACCAAATAGCGGCTTCCTTAAACAGGTAGTATGCGCAGAAGGTGTAAATCGATATGACAAGAATACCCAGTACAATAGATTCCCGGGTAGACAAAATCAGGAAAACAATTCCCATCACAAAACCAAGCAGAAATAAAATGCCTAGAGCACCCGAAAGTGGTAAAGGCCTGATAGGCTTGTTTTCCAATAAATTGGCAAAAGCCGTTGCAGCAATCTCGACGCCGCTTATGAAAAGGCCATCTGGATTTGAGAATACCGTATGATAATCGTCTCGCACGATATCTTGCTCAGGCTGGGTAGCGCCTGAAAATCCGACAAAAACGACCTTACCCTTAAAATCGATTCCTTCCGGTAGATTTTTATCAATCTGATCTTCATGAAGCTTTAATACTTGATAATAAGGTACTGTGGTAATGCTGCGTGGCGGTCCATAGAAATTCAGGTAGCTCTTTTCGTGGCTTGAATACAGATTTAATAACGAAGTGACCATCTTCTTTTCGGTGAGACTCATAGTTGAATCATGACTGAGCTCGGCTTGTATCTTTTGAGTTATTTGTGGCCGATTAATAAATATATGGCGCAGCGTTAATATCAAATCCTCGATATCACCATCTTTCGCATGAGGAGGTAATTGTTCTGTTATTGTTGGATCTGCTGCTTGTAGTAAGCGAACAAAATCGTCATATATTGGCAAGGTGAAAATTTGTAGCGCGATGACTGGTGCCGTGGGAATATCTCCAGCACTTGCTTTAAAAGTCCAATAATCATTGACTCGTTCTGCTTTAGGTAATGGAAAAGGTGCACGAGCTTCGGCAGCATCTGCAATGATTGGCAGGAGGGGGGCGGGGCCTTCTTCAAAAATACGATTTTGTGTTTGCTCATCGTCTATGAGCAATCCTGTATCTCGATAAATCAATCGTTCAATTAATACAACATTACCCGCCGCCTTTATTGCATGCGCCAGCTTCTTGTCGTTCTCTGGTATAGCACTGGGCGTGTCAAAAATAAGGTCAAAAATGATGATCCGCGCACCCGCCTCGCTGAGCTTATCAATTAGGCTGGCATGTAAGTCGCGTGGCCATAGTCGCGGCGTAACCGGTAAATCCAATTGGGTAGCGGAAGGCTGGTCAATCGCAACAACAACTACATCATCGGGTGCAGTAATCGCACCGCGCAAATGAAATAGCCAGTTTAAGCCAAATTTTTCTTCAAGCGCTAACCCGAATGGCAATAGATATATAAGCACACCGAATAAACCGATAAAGCTACCTAAGAGTAGCTGCTTAAACCATTTTGCCATGTTGGTGTTCCACAGACCTGCTGATAACAAGACTTACAGAAACGATTTATGAGACATTCAAAATAGCCTGAAATCATAATCCTGAGAACGGTTTTTAGGACTATACGGTTTTCATTATAGCAGCCAGGAAGACAGGCGCTTAGACTCTCATATCAATTACGCAGGTCTGAATACTGTGGCAGCTCTAATTTTTAAAATGCACCCCTAATTCCTGCAACAATAGCTCGTCCTGGCAACGGTACGGCATCTTTCAGAAACGAGGTATGTACACGCATGTCGCTATCCAGCAAATTTCTGCCCTGCAGGAAAAGCGTATAGTGAACGGATTTAGATAGTTTCATGTGATAGCCCATTTCGGCATTCATCAGCGTGTAACCGGAAGTTTCAGTTTCCAATACGGCTACGCGATCCTGGCGAGTTACCCGTGTGAGGTTAAAATTGGCTTGCCATGCATTTTTCCTGTAATCTAGATCAAAGCCGAAGCGTTGCGGAGTCATCCGTGGAATATTGCCATTATCCTTTAGCCTGCCGTACACGATATCAGTAAATAGCCGCAGGTTAAGCATATCGGGTAATAATGCAACAATAGCTTCGGCTTCCACACCGTAAAATTTTGCACGCGTTTGTGAAAAATCCTGAACCAGGAAAGCGCCATGCCTATCCAATAGGCCTTCATCATTCACCCTGTCCGCGAAGCCATCGCCATTGCTATCACGACTTCGCTGGAAAATATAATCATTAATGTAGTTATAGAATAAATTTACTTTTCCGGTGATCGTGCCTGTGGTTTTTTGCAGTGCAATGTCAAAGTTGTTCGAAGTTTCTTTTCTCAGGGTCTGATCCCCTTGCTCAAAAGTATTGGTAGCTATGTGCCTGCCATCGGCATACAGTGCCACAGTATTCGGGGCACGTTGTCCGCGCGTGGCAGTTAAGTCAACCTGATAACCCTCCATAAATTTCCAGGCACTCCCTGCGGATACGCTATACAGATTAAAGTCACGTGTTTGAAGCAGCGTGGCTTGCGGGTTATGGGCGGTATGTTCGAAACGTCCGCCCACTTCAAATCGCCATTGCTGCCATTCACGCTTTTCAAGCATAAATAATCCAGCCGATTGCGAAAGACTCGATGGCACGAAAGCTTCTTCACCTTTGGCGGAAAAATTACGGTTTTGTAGTTGAATGCCCATGACGCCTTGCCATTTAGCGATGGGGGAATGTATGAGTTCGGCTCGGCTATCCAATTCGTTATTTTTAAAACGGCTGCCAGCATCACCGCTCTGTTCGAGCTCCTTGTGCTGGTAATCATTATAATTAAAGCGCATCTTGAGTTGCTGGAATCCTTTTAATGGGTTATCCAGATCACCAGCCAAACCATAGCGAGTCTGATTCATGTCAATTTTTGCACCTTCCGGGCCGGGAATGCCGTAAAAATTTTCCAGCCTTGAAACCGACATGCCCACAAAGCCGCGGTCACCAATATAGGAACTGCCCACCGATAAATTACTCGAATCGATCGCACTATTTCTGACAAAGCCGACTTCGCTATTCGGATCATTGGGATTCGCACGCCCGGGGATATGAACATCATTGGTTTTTCTTTTGGCACCTTCAATATTCCAGGACATTCTGCCCGAGTTTCCTGATGCATTGAGCGCGCCATTGCGTTCTTCCAGAGCGGAATTGAAGCGTCCTTCAAAGTTAGCCTGGGGCGTTTTAAATAAGCGATCAGGTATGCGATCGTTGACCACATTCACCACACCGCCGGACACACCACTGCCGTACAACAATGTGGATGGTCCGCGTAGTATTTCGATGCGTGACGCATTTAAGGTTTCTGTTGCTACGGCATGATCCGGACTAATGATCGACAGGTCACCCGTACCAACACCATTTTCTAGAACCTGTACACGAGGCCCGTCCTGTCCACGAATAATTGGGCGGCCAGCACCTGGTCCAAAGCTACTGGAAGTCACTCCCAACTCATGCGATAGCGTATCGCCCAGATTGGCTTCACGTTTCCGGCGCAGGCGATCGCCTTGCAATACGATATCCGGCTTGACCCCAGACGATTCAGCCGAGCTTGCGTTCGGCGCAGTAATTTGGACACTCGGTAACTCGACGTTCTTATTGACGCTTTGTGCATGGCTATTGGATATTCCGAGCAGGGAAAATACCAAGATAACTGCCACTGCTTGAGATACCTTGCTTTTATACAACCCGACAGCATTATTTAATTTATGATCAGAATAATCCATGCAGCTTTCCTAATTAAATAGGGTATTTGGTGTGCAACTGAGTTGCGCCAATGAAACTGATCAATCACAAGCATTCAATACAAATCAAGACAATCAATAGACTGTTTGACGATTGATGCAGATCAGGATTAACAAGCTGTTGAAGAACTATCTGCGTTGCCGCGGCGATGTTAGAAACAGACTCAAAATGCTCATTTACTAAGCATAAACTGCGCTTTTCCGCCTGTTTCTGCCTTGCATCGGCTGCCTCGAAAACGTTTTTAACGGCCTGTTAACGTTTAATAAATCAGAGAGAATAAAACTGGAGGTGCACGTGAATGATAGGAAAGGATTTTGTTATCAGAATGATGCCTGGCTGTCAGTAATGACAAGTGGTGACGTGCTATCGGGCCACAAAGGGCTAGCCCAGAAGCAACCAAAAACATATTTAATGCAGTAAGCGCAAGACAATCCAAGCAAATTTCATCGAGATCAGCACCATTACCAGTCTCGGTTTCAGTAATATCGAGCACATCGGCTTGTGCGAAATGTGTGAAAGCGTGCGCCATCGAAAAGATCGGCACAGACAATAATGCTAACGTCAAAATCAGAAATAAGCTTTTGCGTATCATTGGAAATTCAAACGGGTATTCTAACCATAGAAAATCACTCTACCTTTTATTTTTTCAAAGTGAATTTTTTAACTACAATCGGCACAAAGACCTTTTACCGTCAGCTCAATCTCTTGAAATTGATAGCCAATCGGTAAATGCCAGCTTCGCTCCATCGACAAATCACTCAGGCAGATCACCTGTGCACATCGGGTACATTTGAAATGTGCATGTTGATGTGAATGCAATTCCCGGTTGGCATGATAACGCCAAGCTCGGTCATCACTGGTCACTTTGTGGATCAGATTTTTCCCGACAAGCCATTCCAGCGCGCGATACAAAGTTACCCGATCCAGTTGTAAAGTTTGCGGCAAACGCTGTTCAATTTCCCGGTGCGTAATCGCTTGTTGTTCCGCCAGCAAAATAGACAGTATTCTAATTCTGCCTGCTGTTGCCCGGCCGCCACTGTGCTGAATCAACTCCTCCGCGGTTCTGTGAAGCTTATTGAACATAAATATACTTAAATAAACGCAACAATGTTGCAGCAATTGTAATGGAACAAATTGCTCGGTGCAACAAGCAATTTTTCCGCTTGAGAATTCATGGATGCCAATAGGGTAAGCAAAAAGGAAATTCGGCTATCGATGTACGCAAGATCTGATGCTTGAATTGCTACAGCCTGATGAAGCGCTGGAGGAATTCGAAGCCGCGCTGATTAAAAACATGAATGGTTGAGAATTTTGTTTGTCAAAACTGGAAATTGTTTATAATAAAAACATGAAAGCACATAACTACAAATGGCTATTGGTTTTTTTTATGGTGTGGCTCCCATTGCAAGGTGCTGCAGCGGCTGTTTTGTCAGTGTGTGTGCAGGAAAAAAGCTTCCAAAGTCATCATGAGAAATCTACGGTAACCATCGATAGCCATCATCATGATGCTTGTCATAAGCAAACGGCTGATAATACAACCGATCATTTGTTAGCCAGCTTGCCATGCGACGATACCGCTTGTGACGCATATAGCAATACACCGATTCTGTCAGGCTATACTGCGCCAGTACTCACTAATCACACTGCCGCTATTACTTCATTGCATCCCAGCTTTATTTCATTTGTACCCGAACAGCCGCAACGCCCACCTCTAACGGCCTGCTAATCCTAATTGTTTGCGCGCAAGCGTGAGAGTAGGGGATTAAGCGAGACGCAGGCCACCAAGTAGCATTGGCGAACTATGCACGCTAGCCCTATTCGATAACCTGCCGGCAGGTTTTCTGCCATGGCAGTATCATTGATTACGGTCTGGAGGCATTGATGTATTTAATATTTTTTGTTCAAATCCAATCGGCTCCGATGAGGAGGCTCCGATGATTCGCGCAGGTATGATCGCATTAATAGGGGCAATCGCCGCGATAACCGCTCAAGCACAAGAATCTCGTTCGATTATTTTTTCAAAGTCAATTGAAAGAGCAACCGAGGATGCGCTTCTGGTGCATAACACCCCGCTGTTATCTGATTTGATCGCGGAAACTCTGAAAAATAATCCGGAAATCCGGGCGGCGGCTCAGGAACATCAAGCCGCGCAGCAAAGGGTCGCGCCGGCAGGTGCATTGGACGATCCGCAAGTTGAAATCGGTGTGTTGTATATGCCGATTGCCGCATCGCCGTTTCGCACCGAAGATATGACGATGAAAATGATCGGCTTGGCGCAGGCATTGCCTTTTCCAGGCAAGCGCGATTTGCGCGAGGCGGTAGCCAGCAAGGATGCAGAGGCGATCGAGTACGGCTATCAGGAAACCATCAATCGTATCGTGCATGACCTCAAAACCGCTTATTTCGATCTCGGACTCACGCTCGAACTGATCAAGCTGGTGGAAAAGAATAAGCAAACCCTCGAACATTTCTTGCGTATTGCGGAAGAACGCTATCAAGTTGGGCAAGGCGCTCAAGCCGATGTACTGAAAGCGCAAACCCAAGTATCACGGATTGTGGATCGCTTGATCGGCTTAGCACGTGAGCAGTCAATGTTTGAAGCGAATTTGTTGCGCGCACTGGGCCGCAGCATGGGCAACAAAGCGCCAGCGCCTTTACTGGTAAAGCCTTATCAGGAACCCGCCTTAAAACTCGAAGCATTATACGAGGCAGCTTTAGTCCAGCGTCCGCGTTTGTTGGCCTTGAAAAGTATGATTGCGCGCAGCGATAAGGTGTTGGATCTGGCGCAAAAAGATTATTACCCTGACTTCACGCCGCGTTTGATGTACGGACAACGCGAAAGCCGGTTGGACGGTACGGGCCGTGCCGATGAGGTCAGTGTTACGGTGACCATGAACTTGCCGGTATGGCGCAAAAGCAAACTGGAACCTCGCGTATCGGAAGCATTGGCGTTGCGCGATCAAGCCATGAGCTTGCACCAAGCACAAATCAACGAGATTGCCGCTGCCTTACGGCAACAACTCGCCGTTGCCGAGCAAAGCTATAAATCAGCACAGCTTTATCAATCGACTATCTTGCCGCAAGCGCGGCTGACCGTTGAATCGTCATTGTCAGCCTACAAGGTGAATCGCGTTGATTTTTTGACCTTGCTGGATAACCAAATGACCGTGTTCGATTATGAAACCAGCTTGGTTACCGCAATCGCAAGTTGCCACAAGGCGCTGGCGGAAATCGAGCTGCTGGTCGGCAAGCGGCATGATGAGTACAGATGATGGAGTCTCCCATGAAATCAATCGTTAAATTATTGTTGCTTGCCTTAACAATTGCCGCCTTGCTGTCCGCTGGTTATTGGTGGGGCAGCACGCAATCGCAAAAATCTGCTAGTGGCGATACAGCCCAACCGGAAAAAACCAAGAAAATTTTGTATTATCGCAACCCGATGGGCTTGCCCGATACTTCGCCGGTACCCAAGAAAGATCCGATGGGAATGGATTATCTGCCGGTTTACGACGGTGACGAATCGCCTTCGGATCAGAACGCCGTAACCATCAGCACGGAAAAAGTACAGAAACTGGGCGTGCGCTCAGAGGCGGCAATATTGCGTGAACTGATACGCACTGTGCGGGCGGTAGCGACGGTTCAGATTGATGAACGCAAACAATACACCGTGGCGACTAAGTTTGAAGGCTGGATTCACCGGCTGTATGTCAATACCACAGGGCAATCGGTAAAAAAAGGCGATGCCTTGATGGATGTCTACAGTCCTGAGCTGATTACCGCGCAACAGGAATACCTGATTGCGGTAAGAGGATTGCAGTCCGTTGCCGACAGCAATGCGGATGTGCGCGCTGCCATGCAGCGGCTAATTGCCGGCGCATTGCAAAAACTGCGTAACTGGGACATCGCAGAAGCTGAGTTGCGGTGCCTGCAGCAAACCGGTGAAGTGCAGCAATACATGACGTTACGCGCAAAAGTCGATGGCGTGGTTCTGGAAAAACAGGCGGTCATGGGGCAACGTTTTATGCCGGGAGAAATGCTTTATCAAATCGCGGATTTGTCGCGTGTTTGGATGCTGGCCGATGTATTCGAACAGGATCTCGGCCTGATTCATCCGGGTCAGTTGGCTACTGTTCGAATAGATGCTTATCCCGATAAAGTCTTTAACGGTGAAGTGGCATTTATATACCCGGCGGTAACGCCCGAGACGCGTACAGCCATCGTACGTATTGTGCTTGCCAATTCCGATGGTCTGTTGAAGCCTGCGATGTACGCGCACGTTGAATTTGCTTCGATTCACAGCAAAGGTAAAGTGTTAACGGTACCTGATTCCGCAGTCCTGGATACCGGCACCCGCCGGGTGGTATTGATCGATCTCGGCGCAGGCCGCTTTGAACCGCGCACGGTGAAGCTCGGCATGCATGCCGATGGTTACGCCGAGGTGCTGGGCGGGCTGCGAGCCGGGGAAGCGGTGGTGGTCAAGGCGAATTTTCTGATCGATGTGGAAAGCAATTTCAAGAATGCATTAAGTGGATTTGGACAAAACCATCAAGAAACAATCACCAGTGAACAGACTGCCAGCGCTTCACGCTTGACCTACCCCGGCGAGGGAACGATCAAAGCCATTGATTTAACGCATGCGACGATCACCCTTGCGCATGGCCCGATTGAAAGTCTTCAGTGGCCTGCCATGACGATGGACTTTCGTTTTCTGGAACCGGCTCTACTCCAATCATTCAAGCCGGGTCAGCAAATTAGCTTTGAGATCGCGGAAGAATCGGCCGGTGAGTTTGTGTTAGTGCGCATGGAAGCAGCCGACGGCGCGCACAACCACGGGAGGCACTGACATGCTCAGATATATTATTGAATGGTCGATCCGGCATGTTTTCCTGGTGCTGTTAAGCACCGCCTTTATTGTTGGCTGGGGAATATACGCCGTATGGAAGATGCCGGTCGACGCGATCCCCGATCTATCCGATGTGCAGGTCATCATTTATACGGAATATCCCGGACAAGCACCGCAGGTTGTCGAGGATCAGGTGACCTATCCGCTCACCACGGCCATGCTCGCCGTGCCCCGGTCAAAAATTGTGCGTGGCCAGTCGGCATTTGGGGTTTCGTTTATTTATGTCATTTTTGAAGACGGTACGGATATTTACTGGGCGCGATCGCGGGTGCTGGAATATTTGAACTTTGCGGCCAACCAACTCCCTCGGGATGTGCGGCCTGCGCTTGGTCCGGATGCAACCGGAGTCGGCTGGCTTTATCAATATGTTGTCACCGCTAAGGATCGTACCCTGGATGAATTGCGCACCATTCAGGATTGGTTCTTGCGTTACCAACTCACCACCACGCACGGAATATCGGAAGTCGCCAGCGTTGGCGGATTTGTTAAAACCTATCAAATCACGGTCGATCCGCGCCGCCTGCAAGCCTACGATATCCCACTGAAAAGAATCACCGAAGTCATCGCCGCGAGCAACCGAGATGTCGGCGGGCGCGTCATTGAATTGGCGGAAACGGAATATATGGTGCGTGGCCGGGGTTATCTGCGCGGCATTAGTGATCTGGAAAATCTGGTGGTGAGGGCGTATATCGGCAAGCCCGTCTTGTTACGTGATATCGCCCGCGTGGAACTGATTCCCGGAGAACGCCGCGGCATTACGGAACTGAATGGCGAGGGGGAAGCCGTTTCCGGTATCGCGGTGGCGCGTTATGGTGAAAATGCGCTGGATGTGATTCATGCTCTCGAAGCAAAAATTGACGAAATCAAATCCGGCTTGCCGGCGGATGTTTCGATTGAATCCATTTACAATCGTTCCGAGCTGATTCACCGCGCCATTACGACGCTCAAGGAAGTATTTATAGAGCAAATCATCATCGTGGCGCTGGTTTGCGTGATATTTCTGATGCACGTGCGCAGCGCGCTGGTGGCGATCATCATGCTGCCGGTCGGCGTGCTGATTGCTTTCATCGCCATGGCGCAGCTTGGGATCAATTCCAATATCATGAGTCTGGCCGGTATTGCGTTGGCGATTGCGGAAATGACCGATGCCGCGATTGTCATGGTTGAAAATTCGCATAAACATCTGGCGCGTCTCGGGCCGGGAGAGTCGCGCACGAATGCGGTGATCACTGCTTGCAAGGAAGTCGGCCCATCGTTATTTTTCAGCTTATTGATCATTACCGTATCGTTTCTTCCGGTATTCGCGCTAGAAGCGCAGGAAGGCCGCATGTTCCAACCGCTTGCTTACACCAAAACGTTTGCCATGGCCGGTGCGGCGCTCCTGTCGATTACGCTGGTTCCGGTGCTGATCCTGTTGTTGATACGCGGTCGTATCCCGCGTGAGGAAGATAATCGGCTGGGCCGTTTCATGATTCGCTGGTATCAGCCCATCGTGGCCGGGGTTATGCGCTGGAAAAAATCCATACTGGTGATCGCACTGGGCGTGCTGGCCGCTACTGTTTATCCGGCCATGAAATTGGGCACCGAATTCATGCCGACCTTGAACGAAGGCACGCTGCTGTATATGCCCGTCACTCTGCCGGGCATTTCGGTGACCAAAGCAGCGGAAACCATGCAAACACAAAATAAAATCATCATGACTTTTCCGGAAGTCGCTTCGGTATTCGGTAAAGCCGGACGAGCCGATACTGAAGTGGTACCGCAAAACTGGACAGGTTGTTAAGCTCTGTTATGGACACTATAGAGGATCATAATCATGAGCAAGAAACGCACACAATATTCCAGTGAATTCAAAGCAAAAATAGCGCTGGCTGCGATACGGGGCGATGAAACCA
>CAMCBD010000061.1 GCA_945872825.1 Nitrosomonas ureae | reverse complement strand
TGCATGTAGTACAGCAAGTTTTGTTTAGCAGAGGGGAAAATCACTGGTAATTGCGTAGCAAAATGAAATGATGGCAAACAGGTCAGACCGGCGTAAGTAATTCAGTCTTTTCAACAGGCTCCCTGCCCGATGCATGACAAGGCAAAGCCACCAGGCCGATTTGAATCTTACGCCCGAAATCCATCATGGCTCGGATAGTAAAGCTATCCAACGAGAAGCCGGATATACGGAAGCAGTTGCACCTTAAAATCATCACAAATTTTGCTTGCAAAACGGAAGGAGTCCATATACGTTGGAAAACTCGATGGATTATTGTCTTGACCGAGGAGTCCACTATAAATATACTGCAAAGAATCAGAAGAAAAAGAATAAAGCTGATCAATAACGGTCAGAAAATTGCAGGTGTGGTTGAGTTACCGAAAAGCGTATCAGGGAATATTCTGGTCAGATAGGCCTGATTTGCCGAGATACTCGATTTGATTAGCAATTCGGTTATTTTGAAGGGAACACCAATCTTGCCAGACTTTACGGGCTTCTTCTATATCACTGAATGTCCAGAGCACTACACCGTCTTTGGTCATCAGGGTTGCCATTTTATTTGGCCATTCTTTAATCATGCAATACATTACTTTCTCCTGAGCATTAATAATGTCAATAAGCTTAATCTGTTAATGTGAAGATCTGATGACTGAAGTATGAAGAATTTATGACAATGTGTATTTTATGCAGTACTCAGCGTTCATTGATGGCATCTTGCTATTTACTTGAAATACATTTCATTTATATTTGACATTTATTATCCCCTATTTTCTTTGCACGGAGCAATTACAATGAGAAAAATTATTCATAATCAGTTAATTGCATTAACATCACTCATATCAATCATGGGCTGCGCAGCCACCAGCAGTCCAAATAACCCCTTGAGCACGGTAGACCGCGGCTTATCAACGATAGAAAGTACAGCGCAAAGTGGCAAGCAAGTTCTTGATGCAGGTACGGCAGCTGCTAGTACAACGGGTGTTAACCAAATTGGCTTAGTTGATATTCTGGTTCACCGGTTAAACATATCACCCCAACAAGCATTAGGGGGAGCTGGAGCAATTTTCCAGATGGCTCAGGGGAGTATGAATCCGCAAGCATTCGCTACATTATCTAAATCTGTTCCCGGAATGGATAGTATGCTGAACGCAGCTCCCGCCATGTCAAATTTATCAGGTGGCTTATCTTCTCTAATGGGAGATAAAAATAATACGTTGGGCAACGTAACTGCGCTCGCTGCATCATTCCAGCAATTGAATCTTTCTCCTGACATGGTGAACCAATTTATTCCCATCGTAACCAATTACGTCAGTAAAACAAGCGGGCAAGCAACGGCTAATCTGTTTCAGTCCGCATTAACTGCACGTTGAGTGCTTGAAAAAACCACTTGTTTAAATTAAAGAAAGTGCAAACCCCAATCGAAATATTGGCTTGCACTCTTATGGTATCTTTACGCAGTGCCATGATACATAAAGCGTAAAGCCCTGGATAGCACAGATGCAATACCAGAGACCAACACAATCCACATAGTGATTGCTCAGGCTAAACGATTGGGATATCGATTAAGAATTCTTCTATAAAGGCAGTTTTATCTAAATCTTTCCTCCGCCGGGTAATGTTGTGATCAGCTAAATCTGGACAATCTGCTAAATTCTATATCCTCGCTTTTAACAATATCTCCAATGTTATTTTTTAACTAAATCATACAAGTAGGATTCAAATTCTTGCTTGAGTTCAGGATGTTGCAGTGCAAATTCAACGGTTGCCTGCAAATAACCTGATTTACTTCCGCAATCGAAACGCTTGCCATCAAACTCATAGCCTAATACTGTTTCTTCGTTTAACAACTTCGCGATTGCATCGGTTAATTGGATTTCATTGCCAGCTCCGCGCTCTGTCATTTCAAGTAGCTTAAAAATACGCGGTGTCAGGATATATCGGCCAACCACCGCCAGGTTGGAAGGTGCTTTATCTATAGCTGGTTTTTCAACAATTGCATTGACCTTTGACAAGCTATCAGAAATCTGTGCGCTGTCAATAATGCCATACCGACTGACTGTTTCACGGGCAACTTGTTCGATTCCCAGTATTGAACAATGATGTTGACTATAAATATCAACCATTTGATTCAAACAACTTCTTTCATTGGTGCTGATCAAATCATCCGCCAGTAATACTGCAAAAGGCTCATCGCCAACGACAGACTGCGCACATAATACGGCATGCCCCAATCCGAGTGCCTCAGCTTGCCGAATATAGACGCAATCAATACGCGATGGCAGAATATTGCGAACAATATTTAGCATTTCTTGCTTTCCACTTGCTTCTAATTCGGCTTCCAGTTCGTAGGCTTTATCAAAATGATCAGGTATTGAACTTTTGTTGCGGCCAATGATAAAAATTAATACATCAATTCCTGCCGCGACGGCTTCTTCTGCGGCAAACTGGATCAACGGTTTATCAACGATCGGCAGCATTTCCTTTGGATTGGCCTTGGTTGCAGGCAAGAAACGTGTTCCTAAACCGGCAACAGGAAAAACCGCTTTTCTTATCGCTTTCATTTCGAATTCTCCTTAATATTTAGTACAGTAAATCAGATTCAATAAATTTGGAAGGCAGCATCGATCAGCTTTGATAACCTTTGGGATTGGCACACTGCCAGTGCCAACTGCTCGCGCACATTTCTTCCAAGCCAAGTTTCGCTTTCCAACCCAGCAATGCAAAGGCGCGTTTCGGATCGGCATAGCAGGAGGCAATATCACCGGGACGTCTGGGTGCAATCCGATAGGGAATAGACCGTCCGCTTGCCTTTTCAAAAGCCTGCACCACATCCAGAACACTGTAACCCAGGCCAGTGCCTAGATTCACAATCAGGCACTGGCGAGATTTGCTAACTTGCGCGTTTTGTGGCGCTTCCAGTGCTTCCAATGCCTTGAGATGACCAAGTGCTAAATCGACTACATGAATGTAATCCCTGACTCCGGTACCATCGGGGGTAGAATAATCGTTACCCCACACGCTCAGAGTTTCTCTTCGCCCCACAGCGACTTGCGCCACAAAAGGCATTAAATTATTCGGTATACCTTGTGGATCCTCGCCGATCAATCCGCTAGTGTGCGCACCCACCGGATTGAAGTAACGCAATATACTGATTCTAAGACCATTATCGCTATGATGAAAATCGCAGAGCATCTCTTCCACCATTTGCTTACTGCGCCCATACGGATTGGTGGGTACAAGTGGATGATCCTCGGTCAGCGGCAACCAGACTGGATCGCCATAAACAGTTGCAGAAGAGCTGAATACTAAGGTTTTGACATCGCACTCCTGCATTGCTTGCAGCAATCGCAATGTGCCAACTACGTTATTATCGTAATAGGAAAGTGGTTGCTCAACCGATTCCCCAACCGCTTTAAGGCCAGCAAAGTGAATAACAGCAGTGGCTTTACATTTCTTTAAGGCAGCTACCAAACTAGCTTGATCGCGGCAATCGCCTTGGATTAATCCTAATTTTCTACCGGTAATTTGTTCTACGCGCGCCAGTGCTTCGGGGTTGCTATTGCAGAAATTATCAAAGACTGTGACATCAAAACCTGCATTGAGCAGTTCAACGCAAGTATGCGATCCAATATAACCAGCGCCACCCGTGACAAGAATCATGGTCACAAACCTCGACGAAAGATAGATTTAAAAATAGCAATGAAGCGCGCTGATACTTCTCAACACACCATTAAGCTAACTAAAATGCTGCCTAAAGCTTGTTACAAAATAATCAAGCGAATCGGGTGGCAAATGATTGATGCCTGCCGCAGCTTTGCGCCCTCCTCCTGTGTCAAATTGCAGACATAACACATCGGCGCCCTGCGGGTTTATGAGAGATGCACGTACGCTCACCGTATATTTTCCAGAGTGGTTAGGTGTCATCACTGCATGCGCACGCTCTGGATTTTCGTTTGCCAGTTTATTGGCAAAGTTACCGCTTACGCGCCTTGCCCAGGGTGCATCTGGTAGCAAATAAGCTGCACAGCGATCATCACTCATTAATGGACGCAAGGAGTTTGATGCGCTCATGTCGTGGTTGAATCCGGATTCCAACTGAGTAAAAGCAGCCGATCTAGCAATAAAATCAAATGGGTTACTGTATGATTCTATTTCTTTATAAAGGGCTTCTGGATGAAAGTGCAAATCAGACAAACTATCACCGTAGCCGTTGTAGTTCAGGTATTCCCCCAAATGGGCGAGCTGTATTGCTTCCGCTTCCGTTAGTCCTGCCAAGCTCGCAAGCTGATGGGCTTTTTTTACGAGATTATCACCAAACGTGGCAGTAATTGCCCACAGATGAAACGCCCCTTTCAAGTGCTGATCAACCAATAAACTGGTACATACCTCGGCCGATAAATCAATGTGCGGTGTCAGGTTAGGATGTTGTGGTATTTCTCCGGCATGGTGATGATCGAAATATTCAACAATTACATCCATTTCCAGCAAGCGCATCAGACCTTTTCGATTGCTGTCTAAAGAAATATCAAGCACTGTTACCCGATCGCCTGCATTCGCTTCAACACGATCGAGTAGCTTGATATCACGCTTAACCCCGGTGATCAAACTGGCGATTGCTGGATTAGCCAACCTTAACTGATGAAGTGCGCACAATCCGTCCGCATCACCATTAAACACATAGTACTGATTCATATTGTTATGATGAATGATTTCTCATTCAATTAGGAAAGAGGAGTTATCAAGGCTAATTAAGCGCACCTTTGTTAATTAGATAATTGATAATTTGCTCGACAGCTTGCTCTGGCGTTTTATCCATCGTATCAATGCGAATTTCTGCATTTTCTGGCACCTCATACGGTGAATCAATACCGGTAAAGTTTTTCAATTCTCCACGTCGCATTTTTTTGTACAATCCCTTAGGATCTCGCTCTTCTGCCACCTGAATGGGTGTATCGATGAATATCTCAAAGAATTCCCCCTGTTCGACCAGTTCCCGTGCCATCCGCCGTTCAGAACGAAACGGCGAGATAAATGATACCAGTACAATTTGTCCTGCATCGATCATCAGCTTGGCAACTTCAGCAATACGACGAATATTTTCGACCCGGTCGGCATCGGTAAAACCAAGGTCCTTATTGAGGCCATGACGCACATTGTCTCCATCCAGCAGATAGGTGTGCTTGCCCAATGAATAGAGTTTTTTCTCGACCAGATTGGCAATGGTTGATTTGCCACTGCCCGACAATCCAGTAAACCAGAGTATGAGTGGCTTCTGTCTCTTAATGGCAGCATGCGCCTCTTTATTAATGTTGATGGCCTGCCAATGAATATTTTGCGACCGACGCAAAGCAAAATGTAACATACCTGCGCCAACCGTATTATTGGTCAGCCGATCAATCATAATAAAGCCGCCCGTATCACGATCTTCTTTATACGGATCAAATGCGATCAATTGATCAGAGCTCAAATTACAGATTCCGATTTCATTGAGTTCCAACTTCGTAACCGCAACATGCTCGAGCGTATTGATGTTAACTTTATATTTCAACAATGAAATGTTGGCCGTTACCGTTCTTGCGCCGATCTTCATTAAATACGGTCTTCCCGGCAACATGGGTTCGTCAGACATCCATACAACGGTTGCTTCGAATTGATCCGCAACACCCGGTAGCGAGTCGGTTGCTGCCAGAATATCGCCCCGGCTGATATCAATTTCATCGGTTAGCGTCAACGTGACAGATTGACCGGAAATAACGTGATCAAGATCGCCATCACTGGTTACGATCCGTGCCACTCGGCTCTCTCTACCAGACGGTAGGACTCGAATTGAATCGCCCGGTTTGATACTGCCACGCACAACGATACCAGAATAACCACGAAAATCCAGATTGGGACGATTTACCCACTGCACCGGCATGCGAAAGACCCCAGATTCATCAGCCACATCTTCCACTTGTATGTTCTCAAGGTGTCCCATCAATGTTTCCCCGTGATACCAAGGGGTATTCGTACTCAGCTCAGTGATATTGTCGCCTTTCAGAGCGGACATAGGGATGGTCACAATATTTTGCAGACCAACTTCTTTTGCAAAAATTCGGTACTCATTATCAATTCGGTTATAAATTTCTTCCGAGTATCCCACCATATCCAGCTTATTGATTGCCAGCACCACGTGACGAATTCCGATTAATGAAACCAGATAGCTATGCCGCCGGGTTTGTGTCAATACGCCTTTACGGGCATCGATAAGAATAACCGCAACATCAGCCGTTGAGGCACCGGTGATCATATTGCGCGTATATTGTTCATGTCCTGGCGTATCCGCTACGATAAACTTCCGTTTATCCGTCGAAAAAAAGCGGTAGGCCACATCAATAGTAATGCCCTGTTCACGCTCTGCCGAAAGTCCATCCACCAGAAGCGCAAAATCCAGGTCACCAGCTTGTGTACCAACTTTCTTTGAATCCACTTCCAACTGAGCCAATTGGTCTTCAAATAACATTTTTGACTCATACAGCAACCGCCCAATCAGCGTACTTTTTCCATCATCAACACTACCGCAGGTGATAAAACGAAGTAAACTCTTGTTTTCATGAGTTCTTAAATAGAGTTCAATATCCTCGGCAATCAAATTAGATACATGTGCCATTAGAAGTACCCCTCCTGTTTCTTTTTTTCCATTGAACCGGCAGAATCATGATCGATTAGACGACCTTGCCTTTCGGATGTTTTTGCAAGCAGCATTTCTTGAATGATCGCCGTTAAAGAATTCGCTTCACTCTCAATCGCTCCGGTTAATGGATAACAGCCAAGCGTACGAAAACGCACTTTCTTCATCATCGGAACTTCATCTTTCTGCATTGGTAGACGATCGTCATCCACCATAATCAATGTGCCATCACGTTCTACAACGGGACGTTCCTTAGCAAAATATAATGGTACGATAGGGATATTATTCAAGTAGATGTACTGCCAGATATCGAGCTCTGTCCAGTTTGAAAGCGGAAATACCCGAATACTTTCACCTTTATTTTTGCGCGTGTTATATAGCCGCCAGAGTTCAGGGCGCTGCAACTTTGGATCCCATCGATGTTGCGCCGAACGGATAGAAAAAATACGCTCCTTGGCACGCGACTTTTCCTCATCCCGCCGTGCACCTCCAAATGCGACATCAAAACCGTATTTATCAAGCGCCTGTTTTAGACCTTCCGTCTTCCAGATATCAGTATGAACCGCAGAACCATGGGTAAATGGATTAATTCCCTTTTCAATCCCCTGCGGATTAATGTGAACGATCAGATCAAGTCCGAGTTTCTTCGCCATGACATCACGAAATTCAATCATTTCTTTGAATTTCCAGGTGGTATCAACATGCAGTAAAGGGAATGGCAGTTTTGAGGGATAAAATGCCTTTACTGCAAGATGCAGCATTACTGCACTATCCTTACCAATAGAATAGAGCATTACCGGGTGCTCGCACTCAGCAACCACCTCCCGCATAATCTGAATACTCTCCGCTTCAAGGCGTTGTAAATGTGTCAACATGTCAATGCTTCCTTCCATAATAAAACGGCATAGTTGAGTTATATTAATACGAATATAGATTTTTCTTATTGTGAAATAAACTACTTTATCCCCGCAATCTTAATTCTTCTCTCATTTAGGGAAATAATTTGCATGCCCAATGGCATGTTTATTTATGGCAGATTAGATGCGCACGCGATTTAGGTTATTCTGATTTATGGTATTTTATTAAAAAAATGAGAATTCACTCTAGGTTCCCGACAAATCCTTTTGTTTATTTTAATAAGTATTGTATATGATTCTAGCGATATTATCAGAGAACAAGAGAATTACATGTTAACTAAAAATAGAATAATAGCGGTATAGGTTGATTCATTTTATGAATTTAACAAAAACACCACAAAGATCTTTTCTCTTGATCGAGAAACTTATATAAAGCAACGCCTAAATTACCTTAAATTCTGAGAGAAACCAGTTCCCACTCTCCAGCAGAAGGCTTTATTTTATTCAGAATACTATTCCAACATATTGATAATATATATTATATCAACTCAATTTGACTATTTATAAATGCATCTGTGTCATCGCATTCCATTTAAAATAGTTAGCCAATCCGATAAACCCATTTATATCATCGACCAAATCAGGTATACTGCCGCGCTTTGGGTCGTTAGCTCAGCCGGTAGAGCAGCGGACTTTTAATCCGTTGGTCGCGCGTTCGAATCGCGCACGGCCTACCAAATAAAATCAAGGGGGTTAGTTAAAAGCTAACCCCTTTTTTCTTTTTGAACGTGACAAGTTAACCACGCTTCCACCACGTCTACCCTCTATTCTAGCCGCTGCAACCCTCAAATTTGTAACAAATCACGCTATTTGGTACTGGTGTGCTTTTATTGGCGAACCTATGTGCGTCGTATATAACAAGTTTGATATTGCTCATCCTTTGCCTGGCGGTTTTCCAATTGCCAGATCGGGTAGCGAGTTGCCTAAAAATAAATTCTTAAGAATATTTGATGATAATTCTACAATAATGTAGAATTAACTGCATGATTTATTGGATTTCCTTCATCACCAGCCTACCGACTGAGAACACAATCCTCCGTCAACGCGCATGGCGCGCTCTAAAGGCATCCGGTGCCGCGGTGCTTCGCGATGGCGTTTATTTGATGCCGGAACGTGAATCCTGTCGCGCCACACTTGAGCGTCTGCAAGTTAGCGTACGCGAGGGCGGCGGTACAGCTCTGGTACTGCGGATGGAAGAGCCAGATGGTGCGAACTTCATTGCTTTGTTTGACCGCAGCACAGATTATGCCGGTTTGCTAACTGGAGTAGCGCAGACACGCGAATCGCTCAAGCCAGAATCCGTTCAGGACACCATCAAACAAACACGTAAGCTTCGCAAAGTGTTTGCAGCCATCACTGAGATCGATTTCTTCCCGAGCGAAGCACAGCGTCAAGCTGAAACCGCATTGAATGATCTTGAAATTGCAACAGCGCGCGTGCTGTCCCCTGATGAGCCACATAATGTTATGGGGCAGATTCAGCACCGCAGCACTGCACAATACCAAGGGCGTGTGTGGGCGACGCGACAGCGTCCCTGGGTAGACCGATTGGCCAGTGCTTGGCTGATCCGCCGCTTCATCGATTCATCCGCCAGGATTCTTTGGCTCAAGAGTCCTGCCGACTGTCCACCCGATGCGTTGGGCTTCGACTTTGACGGCGCGATATTCAGCCATATTGCCAACCGCGTCACCTTTGAGGTGCTGCTGACGAGCTTTGCATTAGAGCAGAATGCACTCACGCGTCTGGGGCTGATGGTGCATTACCTCGATGTCGGCGGCGTGCAACCGCCCGAAACGATTGGCGTGGAAAGTGTGCTCACCGGGCTGCGTGACACTATCACCGATGACGATCAATTGCTGGCCGCTGCAACCCCCGTATTTGACGGATTATTCGCAAGTTTTAATAAAGGAGTTTCCCCACAATGAATCCACCTGAAATACAAACCACCAGTTCGGTATTGCCCCCGCAACCCGTTAGTTTCTGGCAAGCCTTCGTGTTCTGGCTTAAACTAGGCTTCATCAGCTTTGGCGGCCCTGCCGGGCAAATTTCCATCATGCACCAAGAACTGGTCGAGAACCGGCGCTGGATTTCCGAACGGCGTTTTCTGCACGCACTCAACTATTGCATGATGCTCCCCGGCCCGGAAGCTCAACAACTCGCCACCTACATCGGCTGGTTGATGCACCGTACTTGGGGTGGAATCGTTGCTGGAGTGTTGTTCGTGCTGCCGTCGCTGCTGATTTTGATTGCCCTCTCCTGGGTATACATTGCCTACGGTGATGTACCAGTGGTCGCAGGACTATTCTATGGCATCAAACCCGCCGTCACCGCCATCGTGGTACAAGCGACCCACCGCATCGGTTCGCGTGCGCTCAAGAACAATTGGTTATGGGGCATCGCGGCGGCTTCTTTCGTCGCCATCTTCGCGCTCAATGTGCCGTTCCCTGCGATTGTGGCGGCTGCAGCCTTGATCGGCTACTTTGGCGGTCGCATCGCGCCGGATAAATTCAAAGCTGGGGGTGGTCACGGAAAAACAAAAACATCTTCCGATCCTGCCCTCATCGACGATGACACGCCGACACCGCTGCATGCCAAATTCCGCTGGAGCCGGTTGGCTCAGGTCGTCCTTGCCGGTGCGTTGTTATGGCTGATACCGATGGGTTTGCTGACTACCTCCTATGGCTGGGACCACACTTTGACACAAATGGGCTGGTTCTTTACCAAAGCTGCCCTGCTGACTTTCGGCGGCGCCTATGCTGTGCTGCCTTATGTCTACCAGGGTGCGGTCGAACACTTTAGTTGGTTGACACCGGTACAGATGATCGATGGTTTGGCACTGGGTGAAACGACGCCGGGCCCACTTATTATGGTTGTGGCTTTCGTTGGTTTTGTCGGTGGTTACGTGAAAGCTCTGTTCGGCCCGGATGCAATGTTTCTTGCCGGTGCCGTGGCGGCGTCACTCGTGACCTGGTTCACCTTCCTGCCCTCTTTCATATTCATCCTTGCCGGCGGGCCGCTGGTGGAATCCACGCACGGAGACCTGAAGTTCACCGCGCCATTGACCGCCATCACAGCAGCCGTAGTCGGGGTAATCCTGAATCTGGCGCTGTTTTTTGGTTACTTCGTCCTCTGGCCTAAAGGCTTCGAGGGCACTTTCGATTGGGTATCCGCGTTGATCGCACTCGGCGCAGCCGTTACGCTGTTCCGCTTCAAAGGCAACGTGATTCACGTCATCGCGGCCTGTGCGGTGATTGGCTTGGTCCTAAAAACCCTAATTTTGTGAGGTGCGTAATGAAATGGATTACCCGTGAACGCCCAAAAATCGACCGCATTGCCTGTCCATGGCTTATTGCCCGTTTTATTGACCCGTCAGCGGAATTCCTTTATGTGCCGACGGGCGATGTGCTGCGCGTGGCCGAGGACACTGGCGCAATACCCTATGATATTCCCGGCGTAGAACTCAGCCACGTCGGGGAATTGTGTAGTTTTGATGCCTTCCTGGCCAAATACAATCTGGATGACCCGGCTCTCAAACAACTCGCTGCCATCGTGCGCGGAGCCGACACCTCACTGCTTGATCTGACGCCGCAATCCGCGGGCTTGTATGCGCTGTCGCTTGGTCTGTCACAAAACTTTCCCAACGACCACGAAATGCTCAAACACGGTATGGTGATGTACGATGCGCTCTATGCATGGTGCCAGCACTGCCAAAGCGAGACACACAACTGGCCGCCAAAAATGTAGCCAAAATCATCCGATGAAAGTATGCGATTAGTATTCTTTGCTGTTATCGTAAAACTTTCATATACTTGTTTTTGTGGATAGAAATGAGCACAGCCCTATCTTGAGGTACTTTTATAATGCTACCCGGTGTGATGCTAACGATGGCGCTACTTCTTCCTGACAGCCCGAACCCTATTCAGAGTGCCGTTGACTATTATCAGCAGGTTGACACTTATCAAGCCACCATCAACTCCTCAAGTGGCGGCCAATCTAATAGGCAGGACATCATCCGTTATTACTATAAAAAACCTGGCTATGTGCGCATGGAGGTGGTTGCGCCGGCCTTTAAGGGAGCAGTGCTGATTTATAGTCCTGTGACTGAACTGGTGAAATTATGGTTATTTGGATACGGCAGCTTTCCTTCGTTCAATTTCAGCCCGGAGAATAAATTGATTCAAAGCCCATCGGGTCAGCGGGTTGACCGCTCGGATCTGGGCGCTTTGTATCAAAATATCATGGCACTGCAAAACCAGGGAAAAACCACAGTGATTGAGACAGAATCAATTGCCGCTCAGGCTGTATTACATCTTATTGTGGAAGGTGAATCCGGTTTTAGTGTCAGCGGGGTATCACAATTTCAGTTGTGGCTGGATGTAACGACCGGTTTTCCACTCAAAGTCATGAGCTATAAAGCGGATGGCAGCCTGATTGAGCTGGTGGAAATGTCGGACTATCAGATCAATCCAATATTCCCAGTGGGATTTTTTGATCAATAAGACAACGGTGGCAGAATACAAATTTATTACGGAATGGCGTATTGATGCACCTTTAGCACAGGTTTGCGATGCCATCAGCCATTGCCTGGATTGGCCGGCCTGGTGGAAAGGTGTCGAGAAAGTGGAAAAACTTGCTTCTGGCGATGCAGATGGGATTGGCAGCGTGCATCGTTTTACCTGGAAGGGCCGGATTCCCTATCGCTTTACGTTCGATATTTGCATGACCTGCTTTGTACCGCTTACCCTTCTGGAAGGACAGGCAAACGGTGAAGTGATCGGAACGGGACGGTGGGATTTTTCCCGTGAAGATAATGTCACGGTGGTGCGTTATCAATGGCATGTTCGCACCAACCGGCTATGGATGAATCTCATTGCGCCTATTGCGTCGCCTATGTTCAGATGGAATCATCACCAAGTGATGCGGCAAGGCGCGGAAGGGATGGCGCGCTTGTTGAATGCGCGGTTGGAATCCGTACACTCTTCGACGCACTCCATGTGAATGGAGCTGAGTATTTGCATCTGCGCAAACTCCTTCCTCCGCGATTAATCTGCGAAAGCGACTGACTAAACATTCATTTGATCCAAGCAAGCTGTTAGCGTGCTGGCAATTCACGAACCAGACGCATTCCGACCAGCGCATAGCGCGAATTTGGCGAAATCCAGTTGCGATAGGATGAACGCGCGTACAAGGACCAGGTATGCCAAGAACCGCCACGACGTACGCGCACAATGCCATCGGACGGCCCTTGCGGATCGTCGATGGGCGATCTGGCATAATAATCATCCGCATACCAATCAGAAACCCATTCCCAGGCATTGCCGTGCATATCATAAAACCCCCAGGCATTGGGTGCAAAGCTGCCAACCGGCGCAGTGAATGCAAAACCATCACGGCCTGACAGCGTAAACTCCGTCCAACGTGGCCAGTACGCTTTAGCATCAGCATCGAAAATATTGGCGATTGTCAGCAAGGATTCCGGATCATCGCCGTTTGCATAGCGTGTGCGTGTACCGGTACGGCAGGCATATTCCCATTCCGCCTCAGTTGGCAGGCGGTACTTAATGCCCTCTTTCTCGCTAAGCCATTTCGCCATCGCCACCGCATCGTTCCAAGTTACATTCAAAACCGGGTGATCGTCTCCCTGGGAAAAACCCGGGTTACGCCAGGAGTACTTCGGATTACGCCCCTCGAAAGCATCGACGCTACCGGATCTTGCCGCATCATAATCTGCATTGTAACCGTAACCTCCCATACCATCTGCCACTGGTTCCGGAATGTAGCCTGACGCATCTATGAATTTACGGAACTGTCCGACACTGACTTCAAACTGGCCAAGGTAGAAAGGTTGTGTGATGCGCACGCGATGCACTGGCGCTTCATCTCCCAATTCCTGAACACGGCGGCGTTCGTACTGCGAATAGGCTTCTGACAACACATCCGGCGACTCATTGCTACCCATCACGAACTCACCGGCGGGCACCAACACGAACTTCATACCCAGCGTGTTCTCGATTGCAGCGGGCGCCGCACCATGATCGGATGAAAAGATTGGCGATGATAGCAATGCGGAAATAATCAAGCCCAATGTTGCGGTGAACAGATGTCGCATAAACCATCTCCGCTCATATAAAGTTAGTATTAATCTCTCAGTTATTCAATGCCTGATTGGCTAGGTCACCCTGATAGACAATCCAAGCTTCACCCATTACTATTTAATCCACACCGTTTTGATATTCATGAACTCACGAATGCCGTGATAGGACAATTCTCTTCCATACCCTGAATCTTTAATGCCGCCAAACGGCAAGCGCGGATCACTTTTGACGATACCATTGACAAAGACGCAACCCGCATGAATTTGCCGCGCCAGCGCTTCACCCCGCGCCGCATTCGATGTCCAGACGCTGCCACCTAAACCGAAATCCGTCTGATTGGCCAATTTGATTGCTTCTTCGGTATTTTTTACGCGCACTATCGCAGCCACCGGGCCGAACAATTCCTCATCAAACGCCGGCATGCCGGGTTGCACATGATCCAAAATTGCCGGTGCGTAATACGCCCCTTGTGTACCGATAAAAGTGCCGCCGATCACGAGCTTTGCGCCCGCTGCCAGGCTCCTTTCAACCTGCTCATGCAGCGCAGTACGCAAATCGGCACGCGCCATCGGTGCAATACTGGTGGCATCATTTTTCGGATCACCGCTGTGTAATTGACTGACCAGTGTCTTAAATTGCTCAACAAAGGAATCAGCGATAGTATCCACAAGAATAAAACGTTTGGCGGCAATACAGCTCTGCCCCATATTCTGAAAACGCGCCACGAGCGCTTGCTCTGCTGTGAATGCGATGTCGGCATCATCGAGTACGATAAAGGGATCCGACCCGCCGAGCTCAAGTACACACTTCTTAAGATGCTGCCCGGCGGCAGCCGCAACTTTTCGTCCTGCCGCACTGCTACCAGTCAAGGTGACCGCCGCAATACGTTTATCGGCGACCACTGCTTCCGCTTGCTCGGCGCTGATCATCAGGGTGCGGAATGTATAAGCGGGAAATCCGGCTTGCCGGAATGCCTCTTCCAGCGCAAGGGCGCAGCGGGGAACATTCGATGCATGCTTTAACACCACCACATTGCCTGCCATCATCGCCGGTGCTGCCGCGCGTATTAATTGCCAGAAAGGAAAATTCCACGGCATGATGCACAATACAGTGCCCAAAGGCTGATAAATAACCATGCTGCGGCTGGCATCGGAAGTAATCACTTCATCGTTTAAATACGATTGCGCGTGATCGGCATAGTACTGACAACCCACCGCACATTTTTCTATCTCCGACTTGGCCTCTTTGAGTAATTTGCCCATCTCTTCCGTGATCAGATTGGCATACTCCTCGTTACGCTGCCGGAATATTTTCGCAAGATTCCGCATACAGTTCGATCGCTGCGCAAAACTGAGCGCAGCCCAATCGGTCTGCGCGGACGCCATCTGACTCAATACCGCGTCGATTTCGCCACTTTGCCAAGTCGGGAAAGATTGTATGGTTTGGCCTGTGGCCGGGTTGATCGATAGCATTGGCATAGAGAAAATCCTTAAGTTAACAATTTAATACGCAGTTATACCCACAAAGCAAATTCGCCCTGTTTATTTCGTTACACAAATCGACTCATCTCATTTCATGAGGCAACTTGAGTTTCAGTTTCCTTGTTTCATCTTCCATATGGCTGCCGGAAGCCTTCGGATACCAGTTTCAGCCGCGCTTTTGTCCATTCTGACGTTGATTTGATCCATAACATCCATCAATTGACTGGATTTACTCTCTGTAATTATCGAACCAATCAAATCTGCTTGCCGGTGATTTACAGAAACCAGTTTGGACAGCACTACGCCTGCTTTCTGATAGCGACAGCCGTCGCGATAAGGAGGCTGCATCTTTCGGGGGCGATGCGCTTCACTTTGCTCAGCACATCCTACGGCCCTAACCCCAAAAATGTGGACACCATCACAGATCCTTTGCCTTGTTGTGCTTAGGTTGGGGTGGCTTGAACTTCCATGCGCTCCGAAACCACGGGCACCGGCACCAGGCTTGAATGGTTCGTTGGCGTGATCCCAATGAGAGTGAAGGCGCCAGCAACACTCAAAGATGTCATCTCGCATGGCAATCAGAGAACGTGACCCAACGTCGATACGCTTTGTATTCTTTGTTCGACTTACCCGACGAGAGTCGGTTAGAACACGTTCCCTTGGATTCTCTAACTCAAACTCCTGACGCGAGCCGTCAACGTGATGGACGATGAAGTCCCGCATCGAGTTGATCGCGCTGATATGCGAGAAGATATCATACAGATCACTCTTCCGTGATTCTTCCATATTTGTGTTGTCGGCAATCGCTTTAAGGAAGTTGATCATTGAAGTGGTACCGCAAAACTGGACAGGTTGTTAAGCTCTGTTATGGACACTATAGAGGATCATAATCATGAGCAAGAAACGCACACAATATTCCAGTGAATTCAAAGCAAAAATAGCGCTGGCTGCGATACGGGGCGATGA
>CAMCBD010000060.1 GCA_945872825.1 Nitrosomonas ureae | reverse complement strand
ATAGACCTCACACCGCACTTGACGACAAAACGCCAAATGAGTTCTACTTCGATAACCTGCCTGCAATGCAAAAAGCAGGGTAGCCATTAACGCAAGATTCCCACTTAAAATATGGGAAAAATTGTCCAATCAAGTGAGGCCACTTCTATACTCCTGGTTTGTTCCCTGGAAAATAAACTTCAACATGCCCAGTAAAGTGTATTACAACAGCGCTTGCCCCGTTTGCAATGCAGGAATCAAAGACCAGCGCAAACGCATGCAGGACTGTGGGATTAACGATATTGAATGGGTAGATGTGCATAACAACCCGGATGCGGTTTCAGAAGTGGGAAGTTCGCTTGAGCAAGTACGCGAACGACTGTATGTCAAAGATGACAAGGGACAGCTCAATATTGGTGCCGATGCATTTATCCACCTCTGGCAGCAAACACCGAATCAGCGCTGGTTAGCCAGGTTGTTTCAATTGCCTGTCATCCGGTCACTCGCACGGCTGATCTATAACGGCTTTGCCTGGCTGCTTTATCGCTGGAACCGGGCATTAAAGCACTGGTAGCCCATTCTCAACTCTGTTTGTTCAAGAATATTCTGATCTTACCCCATTTTCCAGCCCAGACTGGTCTCAGCATAGAGTGGTATCAGTTTCTCTCCTGCAAGCGCAAATTGTCCCGGAACAATCCATTTTTCTTTTTTGAGGGTGGCATAGCCAGTGTTGCGCGGCAATTGGTAGAAATCTGCGCCATAAAAGCTGGCGAACGCTTCCAGCTTATCCAGCGCACCGGCTTGCTCAAATGCTGTCGCATATAACTCAATGGCTGCATAGGCTGTAAAAATCCCTGCACAACCACAGGCATTTTCCTTATTGGCTTGCGAGTGGGGCGCACTATCCGTACCAAGAAAAAATTTTGGATTACCACTAGTCGCTGCTTCCAGCAAAGCCTGCCGATGAATCTCACGCTTCAACACAGGTAGGCAAAAGTAGTGGGGACGGATACCGCCTTGAAAGATCGCGTTCCGATTCAGCAATAGATGATGCGCGGTAATGGTGGCCGCAACCTGCCGGGATGCTGCTGTTACAAATGCCACGGCATCACGGGTGGTGACATGCTCAAACACAATGCGCAAATTCTGAAAACGCTGCGTCAGCGGCGCAAGTATCCGGTCGATAAAAATTTTCTCTCTGTCAAACACATCCACATCGGGATCCGTCACTTCACCGTGCACCAGCAATGGCAAATTAATCTTTTCCATTGTCTCCAGAGCTGCATAGCATTTGGCAATATCGGTCACCCCGGCATCTGAATTCGTCGTTGCGCCCGCCGGGTACAATTTCACACCCTGCACTACCCCGCTCTCTTTTGCCCGGATAATTTCTGCTGGCGGTGTATTATCAGTCAGATAAAGCGTCATCAATGGTTCAAAACCGGATTGCAGCATTGCCGGCAATGCTGCCCGTATTCGTGCGCGATACGCCAGTGCCATATCAGTGGTTACAACCGGCGGTTTAAGGTTCGGCATAATAATGGCACGCGCAAATTGTTTTGCTGTATGGGGTAGCACGGCGCGCAGCTGCGCACCGTCGCGCAAATGCAGATGCCAATCATCAGGGCGAGTAATGGTTATGCTAGTCACGTTTTATCAGGTGTTATATTGATTAATTGCATTATAGCGCAGCCATTTCGACTATTCGCGACATCCCGTTGCCTTCAAATCCAGCGCCAATTGATAAAGTGTATTTTTATTTTCGCCTGTAATCTCTGTGGCCAGTTTAACTGCCTGCTTTAATGGTAATTCAGCTAGCAAGCACTTTAATGTATGTCGGGCCTGTTCGCTGGTCTCGGATTTATCCAGGATTTCCGCACCGGATAGCAACAAAACAAACTCGCCTTTTTGCTGATTGGTATCTGCCTGGAGCCAGGCAAGCGTTTCTTCCAGCGTGCCCGTATGGATCGTTTCAAATAACTTGGTTAATTCCCGGGCGACGGTCAGTTGACGTTGCGATCCAAAGATATCCATCATATCAACTACACATTCCAAAATACGATGAGGTGCTTCATAAAATATCAACGTACAATGCTGCGATTTTAATGCGGTCAATTCACGTTTGCGCAGCCCGGTTTTAGCAGGCAAAAAACCATAAAATAAAAAATGAGGACTCATGATACCGGCTGCAGACAATGCACAAATTGCTGCATTAGCACCTGGAACCGGAATAACTGGATAACCATGTTCGCGCACGCATTTAACCAGAATTGCGCCGGGATCAGAAATACCCGGCGTACCTGCGTCAGTCACCAATGCAACACTTTTCCCGGAATTCAATAGTGCTAATATTTTGTCCGTAACTGCCGTTTCATTGTGCTGATGCAAGCTGATCAGCTTTGCCGTAATGGAATACGCTGCCAATAAATGTCTGGAATTTTGTATGTGCTCAGCCGCAACCACATCCACTTTCGCCAGTATATCCAGTGCACGCAAGCCGATATCGCTTAAATTTCCTATTGGTGTGGCAACCACATATAATGCAATTTTTTCCAGCATAATCCTCACTATGCAACGTTTTTTGACAATTGTCCTGGTGGTAATCTTTGCACTATACGACAGCCCGATGGCAATGGCCACTCACCCGGAAGAACATTCTCAACCGAAAAGCGCGTCTGAACCGCCACTTGTGCCACATATTGCACTGCTATTACCGCTAGAGTCGTCGTCATTTGGAGCGGCTGCCAACATCGTAAAAGACGGTTTTGTAGCCGCCACAATGCGCGGACAACCGCTGCCATTGATCATCCGGGTATATTCCACTACGGATGATCCGCTCGATATTCTCGTTACTTTTCATCAAGCAGTAACTGCTGGCGCTGTATTCATTGTGGGACCGCTTACCCGCGATGGTGTTTCAGCCATGGCATCCAGCAGCCTGTTAAAAGTACCTACTTTAGCATTGAACACAGTGGATAATACTGCAACATTGCCGCCCAAATTTTATTTGTTTGGCCTGCAAATGGAGACAGAGGCCGGTCAAATTGCAAAATTGGCACAGAATAGCGGCAGAAACCATGCCATTGTCATCGGTGATGATGGCCCGTTATCCAAACGTTTGCAAAATGCTTTTATACAACGATGGCAAAGTGAAGAAGGCAAAACCGCTGAATCATTCCGCTATTCCGATGATCCAGCCAGACTGCAGCAATTTCGCAATTTGACAGCAGGCAGCAATCAGCTGGTTTTCCTAGCTCTGGATTCCGCCAAATCACGTGTGCTGCGGACATACCTTGATCCGGATGTGCCGGTGTATGCCACATCACAGATTTTTACCGGCGCCGACAACTTCCTGCTCAATAATGACTTGAATGGTATCCAGTTTCTCGACATGCCCTGGTTAATACAACCCGACCACCCTGCTGTCATGGCCTACCGCCACACTGACAAAGCCAAGAGCGCCGACATGGAACGTCTTTACGCCTTGGGTATTGATGCGTTCCGTTTGATGACTTATCTGCTGCAACCACAATCCGTTGAAGAAATTTCTTTTGACGGTGTAACCGGATATATTCACTTTGCACTCCCCAATCAATTTGTCCGTGAAGCCGTTGCTGCCCAATTTGAGCAAGGTAAAATTCAACTTCTGGATGTACAAAAAAATACCACAGAAAATGAAAGGCAGTGATGCCGAGCAATTAGCCTTATCGTATCTGCAACGGCAACATCTGCTGCTGATCGCACAAAACTACCGCTGCCGTTTTGGAGAAATTGACCTGATCATGCATGACGGAACCACTTTGGTTTTTATCGAAGTCCGCATGCGAGCAAATGAGATATTCGGAGGCGCTGCAGCCAGTATCACACCGGCAAAACAGGCCAAACTACTGCGTACCGCACGGCATTATTTATCTGAGTTAAACAACGAACCGCCCTGCCGCTTTGATGCGCTATTGTTATCTGGTGCGAATGGACAAGAGATTGAGTGGATTAAGAATGCGTTTGGTGAATGATTGATCAGGATATATCCCAATAATTATAAATGAATACTGCGCCCGCCATCCACAGCAATGATCTGCCCGGTGATATAAGGGGCATCGGCAATCAGAAACTGTACTGTTTTGGCAATATCATCCGGTTCGCCGCAGCGTTTCAACAGCGTTCCGGCAATAATATGTTGACGCGCTGCTTCGTCAGCCCATTCTCCATCTTCCGGCCATAAAATCGGCCCTGGCGAAACACCATTGACACGCACTTCTGGCGCCAATTCCACGGCCAGCGACTTGGTCAGTGATAATAGTCCGCCTTTGGCAGCATTGTAGATCACATAATTCTTTAATGGCCGCTCGGTATGGATATCCACAATATTCACGACACAACCCCGTTGCGCTTTCAGATAAGGTGCTGCTGCTTGGGATAAAAACAGTGGCGCCCGGAGATTGCTGCCAACCAGATCATCCCAATCTTCCAGCGTACATTGCTGAAGTAGTGTCGGGAAAAAGCTGGAAGCATTGTTAATCAACACATCCAACTGCCCAAACCGGTTCGCTGCTTTTTCGATCAATTCGGGCAATAATTCTGTGTCGAGCAGATCTGCCTGCACCAGAGCCACTGAATCGGGACGCTTTTGAGTTAATTCATCGTACAATGCCTTGGCTTCATCGAGTGAAGACCGGTAATGCACAACCAATCTGGCACCTTGTGTATGCAGCCTGCGACAAATGGCGGCACCCACCCGCTTTGCACCGCCGGTAACCAATATCACTTTCCCTTGCACATACGCCTCCTTCAAAGTACTGCTAAACTATGCCCCGATTCGTTGACAACTTTTGCAATTTACCACAAAGAAATATTCTTGCTTATGTCTTTACATGCCACCTTGCCACCTGCCGGTGAAATCGCACTGGCTCACAGTCACGCTGTACAAACGTTAATTCGCGATAAGATTCATGCAGCGGGCGGCTGGATTTCATTTGAGCAGTTTATGAATCTGGCGTTGTATGCACCGGGAATAGGTTATTACAGTAGCGGAGCAACCAAACTGGGCAGCGCGGGTGATTTTGTCACGGCACCGGAGATTTCATCATTGTTTGGTCGCACACTGGCGCAACAGGTTCTACAAATTTCCCAGCAAATTGAACATGCCGATATTCTTGAATTTGGTGCCGGATCCGGAAAACTGGCACTGGATTTACTGCTCGAACTGGAGAAATCCGATGCTTTACCCGGAAAATATTTTATTCTGGAAATCAGTGCCGAGCTACGTCAGCGGCAGCAAATGCTGCTTGCCAATAAAGCACCCCACCTTGTTCCGATAATTGAATGGCTGGAGCAATTACCCGTTCAATTTACTGGCACCATTCTTGCTAATGAAGTACTGGACGCAATGCCAGTCCATGTTGTGACGTGGCATAATAATAAGTTGTTTGAGCGGGGTGTTACTTGGCAAAACAATCAGTTTGCCTGGCAAGATCGCCCTATCAATAATGCAGAACTCAATCACAGCGCTAGCCAGTTAATGCCTCAGATCAACCCAGACAATCACTTAACCTATTCCTATGTCAGCGAGATTAATCTTACTGCTGGTCACTTTATGCGCAGCCTGACAAGCCTCTTACAACAAGGCGTCATTCTATTGATTGACTATGGTTTTGGTCGCAGCGAGTACTATCATCCCCAGCGCAATCAAGGCACACTAATGTGCCACTACCGGCATCATGCACATGGCGATCCATTTTACCTGCCTGGCCTGCAAGATATCACCAGTCATGTTGATTTTAGTGCAATCACTCAGGCTGCGGGAGATAGCGGATTACCGCTTTTAGGTTATACCACCCAAGCTTATTTTTTGATTAATTGCGGCATTACCGGAATTCTTGCGCAAATACCCGCAGAAGATACGAGCAGGTTTTTGCCACAATCCAGTCAACTACAAAAACTGATCAGCCCTGCTGAAATGGGTGAATTGTTTAAGGTCATTGCTTTTGGAAAAAACTTTTCTGAATCCCTTATCGGGTTTAGTGCTGGCGATATGAGTCGTTTATTATAAATTTTCAGTAAAGAAAACAAAAATAATACCGATATCAAATACGGCAAATTTTCTCATAGTTTTAGCCATTGCTTTTCAACGAAATTTCTTATAGTGCAAAAGCTCACAAAAAGTAGAATCGAGCAAGCACTACACCCTAAACTAAAATCTTGAGATCGGATTAATGTTGATTTTTAACAAGCTGGAATTCAGCCAGAACTTCCGCAGTATCCTAGAGCAAGCTGGGCAAATTCCCCCATTTCCAGAGACTGCTCGCGAACTTTTAAAGCTACGTAACAATCCCGATGCGAATCTGGAACAACTCACCGGTTTAATTGAAAAAGACCCCAGTTTGGCAGCTTTTATTCTAAAGTATGCCCGCATGTCTATTTTTGGCTACGGCAACCGGATCACTTCTGTCCATCATGCCATATCTTTGGTATTAGGTTTTAATACTGCACTCAATCTTACGATGAGTATTGCCTCATCGGGTTGTCTCAAGCTACCCAATCATGGCGCACTGGGCCGTGTTCGTATCTGGAGTCAAACATTGGAATGCGCCGCATTATGCCGCGAACTCTGTCATATCATGACAAAGAAAAACCTTATAGACTGTGAACTTATTTATCTCAGCGGGTTATTCCACAATTTTGGATATTTATTATTTGGGCATCTCTATCCTAAAGAATTCTCTTATCTGAATGATTTGGTTACTCGCTATCCGGGGCAGGATGCGCGCTCACTCCAGCTACAGGTTTTCGGTATCACACATGATACGATTGGCATGTATCTGATCAAATCATGGAATTTACCGGAAGAGATTGCAGTCACCGTAGCTGAACAACATTTCCCGGATTATTCTGGGAAACATGCGTCTTATGTCAAACTGATCGCCATTGCCAATCGGTTACTACAAAATCCGGCACTGACTGATGGTTGCCCCTATGTCGACACATTAATACTCATGGAAAGTCTGGGAATCAATGAATTGGAAGCTAAAGCGGCGCAAGAAAAAATCCATGGGTGTCAAAGCGAATTTCTCACACTGGCCCAAGAGTTGGTAGCTTAAAAAGAACAACAGCGCAATTTACCATCGTCAGTGTAATCAGATTCCCAATGACAATTTTAAGGAAACACTGATTTATTCAAACATATCGGTATGAGTTGCTGAAGTTTGATAAAATGCATCATGTTGATGATATTGGATAAACAGATGCAATCAAGCTTTGCTAAATTGGAATATGCGATGCGCCCTTCCAAGCGTAAAACATTGCCTAAAACGGTGATGGAGAAGCTTGAGCATGCGAAAGCCAGCATTCGCGCCAAGGTTGAGCACCCCTTTCATGTCATAAAAAATCTATTCATGCATCGCAAGACCCACTACAAAGGAATGGTCAAGAACACCGCTCAGCTGTTCTCGCTGCTTGGTTTTGCCAACTTGCTGCTGGCTCGCCGGTGGATAGATGACACTGATAGTCAGGTTGCGTCCTGAAAATGAAAAATAAGAGAAATAATGCAAAAAATGACTCAATTCAGATCAGAAAATGCTGAATTCAACCCAATATCCAAAAACTGTGCTCGATGCGCTGCTGTGCGGTGGACTATTCAGCGCTTCCCTAAGAAATATGCACTACATTCTTATACATAAGCATACTGAATTTTAGATAAATTGCAGCTATCTCAATCAAGTGGAGGGTAAAATGTTTCAATTACGCAACTTTAAGTTACTGAGCATGTCTATTTTATTGAGCGGATCAATCAGCATTATTAATGCTGCAAATGCTCAATCAATTATCAAAATTGATGGCTCCAGCACCGTTTATCCCATCACTAAAGCAGCCGCAGACAAGTTTCAAATCGCAAAAAAAATGCTGTCAACGTAACCGTTGATATCTCCGGTAGCGGTGGCGGCTTCAAGAAATTCTGCCGTGGTGAAATTGATATCGTTAACGCCTCCCGCCCGATTCTAAAAAATGAAATAAAAGACTGCAAAAATTCCCGTGTGCAATTTATTGAGATCCCCGTGGCATTTGATGCATTAACCGTGGCGGTGAACCCAGAGAACAATTGGAGTACAACCATGACGGTCGCAGAACTGAAGAAAATATGGGAACCCGCTGCTCAAGGTAAAATTACCAAATGGAATCAGATAAATCCGGCATGGCCTGATGAATCCTTCAAGCTTTACGGCGCAGATGCAGATTCCGGCACCTTCGATTACTTTACCGATGCCATCGTTGGTAAAATCAAATCGAGTCGAAATGATTTTACCGAATCTGAGAATGACAATGTATTAGTGGAAGGCGTTGCGAGTAACAAGAATGGGTTGGGATTTTTTGGCTTTGCCTATTACATCGAGAATCAAACTAAGATAACAGCAGTTGCGATAAATAATGGTAAAGGCGGCATTCTCCCGTCTGTCGAAGCCGTTGAAAATGGAAGTTATCAGCCGCTATCCCGCCCTATCTTTATCTATGTCAATGCTAAAGCAACAGAGAAAGCTGAAATCAAAGAGTTTGTTGAATTTTATATGAAGAATGCTATTCTCCTGGTAAAAGAAGCTGAATTCTTCCCTTTACCACCTAAAGCATACATCACCATGATGGAACACTTTAACAAGAAAAGAGTAGGAACGGTATTTAATGGTGTGTCGGCAGTAGGACTCACTATCGACGAACTAATCCGACGAGAAGGCCGCTTAGAATACGATAATTACTAGAGTTTTGTCACGAAACATTGCCGCTGAAAGTAACATATTGAATTTTAGAGGGTGCAAGAGGGCTCAGGAAAACTTCGGCAAAGAGCGCAGATATGCCATAGAAATTATCATAAATCCAGCAAAAACATACAATCTATAAACAGAGCACCGTAGTAATAGACCGCTACTCCCGCAATTTCTTGAACAAAATTGATTAAAAGACCGTCTCTTCAATTACGAAATTTTACAAAATCCGCTATCTATTCGACTCCTATTTTCTATCATACATTGCGCATTAGCATTCAATACCCCTACACCTTGATCTGGTTTGGACAAGAGTAATATTAAAGAGTAAAATTCTGGCTCTTATTACACTGGGTATTTTAATCGGAGAAATTTATGACAGTCACAATCGACCAAAAAGCACAGGTAGTGCGCGATTATCAAAGAGCCGACGGAGATACTGGCTCTCCAGAAGTTCAGGTTGCGCTCTTGACAACACGGATCAATGACTTAATTGGGCACTTCAAAACACATGTCAAGGATCATCATTCCCGCCGTGGCTTGTTACGCATGGTAAGCCGTCGTCGCAAGTTGCTTGATTATCTAAAAAATCGTAATACCGAAGCTTATCAGATTCTGATCGAACGCCTTGGTTTACGCAAATAAGCATGCCGCGAAAAATTTTGCTGGCAGTAAATCAAGAAGATTATTTTCCATTCAAATTGTTATACAACCAATACTGTGGTTTGAGGGCAATTCATAATTCGGAAAAATTCATCAAAAAGGAAAAAGGATTGTTAATTGAAACCTATTAAAAAGAGTATTACCTACGGGCGCCATCAACTCACATTGGAAACAGGTGAAATAGCACGGCAAGCACATGGCGCTGTAATGGTTACAATGGACGATACAGTAGTACTTGTTACCGTGGTTGGTGCAAAAAACATAAAACCCGGACAGGACTTCTTTCCACTCACTGTGGATTATCAAGAAAAATTTTACGCTGCCGGTAGAATACCGGGGAGCTTCTTTAAACGGGAAGGCCGTCCATCAGAAAAAGAAACACTAACCTCTCGATTAATTGATCGCCCAATTCGCCCGCTCTTTCCCGAAGGTTTCTATAACGAAGTACAAATAGTGGCTACTGTGATGTCGGCTGATAATGAAGTAGATGCAGATATTCCTTCCATTATCGGCACTTCCGCTGCACTAATTCTTTCCGGAATACCATTTGATGGCCCACTTGGCGCTGCTCGCGTTGGTTATATCAACAATGAGTATGTACTCAATCCAACAACTTCAGAGCTTAAAGATACTCAATTGAACTTAGTTGTTGCAGGAACGCAACAAGCAGTTTTGATGGTAGAATCAGAAGCAATGGAATTGTCGGAAGAAATTATGCTAGGCGCAGTGATATTCGGCCATGAGCAAATGCAAGCAGTTATCAATGCAATCAATGAATTTGCTGATGAAGCGGGTGTAACTGCGTGGGATTGGACTCCACCTGTAAAAAATACTTCGTTTGAAGAAAAAATTGCCGGTCTGGCAGAAACCGATTTACGCATGGCTTATAAGATTAAACAGAAACAAGCGCGTTCTGAAGCGATTGAGGCAATCAGTCAACGCATATCCGCCGAAATCGGTGTTAATACAGAAGATGGTCCTGATTTGCAATTATTCAAGGAAGCATTTTTTGCATTGGAAGCAAAAATTGTACGTAACCAAATCCTGGATGGAGAGCCTCGAATCGATGGCCGCGGCACACGCACTGTTAGAGCCATAACGATTCGTAATGGTGTGTTACCTCGCGCACATGGTTCAGCACTATTTACCCGCGGCGAAACACAAGCATTAGCGATCGCAACTCTGGGTACAGCACGTGACGAGCAAAAAATTGATTCACTGCAAGGTGATTATAATGATCGGTTTATGCTGCATTACAATATGCCACCCTATGCAACGGGAGAAATTGGTCGTGTCGGCACTCCCAAACGCCGTGAAATCGGGCATGGACGTCTTGCAAAGCGTGCTATTGCCGCAGTTCTGCCTTCCCCTGAAGAATTTGGTTATTCCTTGCGCGTAGTATCTGAAATTACCGAATCAAACGGCTCCAGCTCAATGGCATCGGTTTGTGGCGGCTGTCTTGCCCTTATGGATGCGGGTGTTCCGCTAAAAGCACATGTAGCCGGCATTGCAATGGGTCTAATTAAAGATGGAAATCGTTTTGCTGTATTAACTGATATTCTCGGTGATGAAGATCATCTTGGTGATATGGATTTTAAAGTAGCCGGTACGGAGAAAGGCATTACTGCATTACAGATGGACATCAAAATTCAAGGTATCACCAAAGATATCATGCATGCCGCACTGATACAGGCTCATGAAGGACGGATGCACATTCTGCAAATTATGAAGCAAGCCCTGCCCTCAACCCGTGAAGATATCTCAGTTCATGCTCCCCGTATTATCAAAATCAAAATCAATCCCGAAAAGATTCGCGATGTTATCGGCAAGGGTGGTGCCGTCATCCGTGCGCTCACGGAAGAAACCGGTACGACGATTGATATCACTGATGATGGGCAAGTAACGATAGCTTGTGTCAGTGCTGAAGGTGGTGAGCTAGCCAAGAAACGAATCGAAGATATTACTGCGGAAGTTGAAGTTGGTAAAATTTATGACGGTATAGTGTTAAAGTTACTTGATTTCGGGGCTATTGTTAGTGTTCTTCCTGGAAAAGACGGTCTGTTACATATATCACAAATTGCCAATGAACGCGTCAATAACGTTTCTGATCACCTCAATGAGGGTCAGCAAGTACGAGTCAAAGTACTTGAAGCAGATGACAAAGGAAGACTGCGTCTGAGTATGAAAGCAGTATCCGCCGATGGAGATAACACTGCTTCTGGAACAGAAGAACCAGAATCATAAAGTGATTAAACAAAACCCCTGTCCTAACGACAGGGGTTTTGTTTCCAGCAATCCACCTACTTAGCTATTTGCTTTTCACGCATTTCATCCAACGTTTTACAATCAATACATAGTGTCGCGGTGGGCCGCGCTTCAAGCCGCTTTAATCCAATCTCAATTCCGCAACTTTCACAATAACCATAATCACCCGAATCAATTTTACCAATTATCTCATCAATCTTTTTGATGAGCTTGCGCTCACGATCACGATTTCGTAACTCAAGCGTCATATCAGATTCCTGGCTGGCACGATCATTAGGATCGGCAAAAACCGTGGCTTCATCCTGCATGGTATGTACCGCCCGGTCAATATCTTGGCCCAATTCAATTTTCATACCTTCCAGTAGCTTACGAAAATGCATAAGCTGATCAGGATTCATATAATCCTCATCTGCTTTTGGTTCATAGGGAGACACTTGTTTACTTTGCAGCTCTTTTGGCATCTTTAAGGCTCCTCTTTAATTCCGGATTCCGGTAACGTATAAAAAAATCGTACACTATTACCAGAAAATACATTATATAACAAGTTATTTATCTGGCTTATTACATGGCCCACTTTAGAATAGCATAGAAACTTCAAATAAATCTGCAACGCCACCCATACATAATACAAACATGTCTTGACTCGCTATCCCGCAGAGTAGAACACAAGTCACTATCTTAAGTCACGAAGAAATTGACGTTTCAAACCTAAGAAGGTATAGTGTCGCCTTTTCCGGGGTGTAGCGTAGCCTGGTAGCGCGCCTGGTTTGGGACCAGGATGTCGGGAGTTCAAATCTCTCCACCCCGACCAATTTAAGCTCTAAAATTTAGGGCAAGCTCGACTGGTGCCCGTAGCTCAATTGGATAGAGCACCAGCCTTCTAAGCTGGGGGTTACAGGTTCGATCCCTGTCGGGCATGCCATAAATATTTCTATATCGTGTAGATAGTATTACTCAACTCAGTTTGTGTAAATTAAACCACTACACTTTTCTTCTTATGGTGGCTGTAGCTCAGCTGGTAGAGTCCCGGATTGTGATTCCGGTTGTCGTGGGTTCGAGTCCCATCAGCCACCCCATCTGATTATCTTCACTGCAGTGTGGACCAATATTATTCGCTCAATTTACACACAGTAAATTTTCGGTAATAAATCAAAAAACCTAAGCGTGACATTGTTTGCCCAAAAATATATATTATCGGCTGAATAGTTTATTAACCTGTTAATCCATATTATTCTTCAGGAACACTACCATGAACCACAATCTATTCAATAGCCTGCGTGAACTATCCAGTACACAGGGCAGTGATGCCAAATACTATTCACTTCCGGCTCTAGAGGATAGTGGGATTGGAAAAATTTCCCGTTTACCGATATCGATCCGCATCATACTGGAATCTGTATTGCGCAATTATGACAATAAAAAGATAAATGAAGCGCATATTCGGCAATTGGCAAACTGGAAACCGAATGCTGTCAGAGTAGACGAGATTCCTTTTGTCGTTTCTCGCATTGTTTTGCAAGATTTCACCGGCGTGCCGCTTTTAGTGGATTTGGCTGCAATGCGAAGCGCAGCGGTAAAATTGGGGAAAAATCCAAAACTGATAGAACCATTGGTACCCGTTGATCTGGTAGTTGATCATTCGATACAGGTTGATTACTATGGAACCAAAGACGCGCTCACTCACAACATGGAAATTGAATTTTCTCGTAATAATGAACGCTATCAATTTATCAAATGGGGAATGCAGGCTTTTGACACCTTTAAGGTGATACCACCTGGAATTGGTATAGTACATCAGGTCAATCTTGAATATCTGGCCCGTGGTGTACACCAAAAAGACGGATTAGTCTTTCCCGATACTCTAGTAGGTACCGACTCACATACTACGATGATTAACGGAATCGGTGTTGTCGGCTGGGGGGTTGGCGGTATTGAAGCGGAAGCCGGTATGCTGGGACAGCCGGTTTATTTTCTTACGCCCGATGTAGTTGGCGTAAATTTGACCGGTCAGTTACGTGAGGGCGTCACCGCAACTGACCTGGTTCTAACGATCACTGAAATGTTACGTGCCGCCAATGTCGTGGGTAAATTTGTTGAGTTCTTTGGTGAAGGAACTGCTTCATTGACATTACCTGATCGTGCTACGATCGCCAATATGGCCCCTGAATATGGGGCTACGATGGGTTTCTTTCCCGTTGACGACATCACCATTGAATATTTCAAAAGCACAGGACGTAGTTCCGAAGAGATCGCACTATTCCAGTCCTATTTCCAGACACAGGAAATGTATGGCATTCCACGAAAGGGAGACATCGACTATACCCGAGAACTTGTGCTTGATCTAAGTTCAGTTACACCTTCACTAGCTGGTCCAAAACGCCCGCAAGATCGTATTGAACTCACCGCGATCAAATCCAAATTTACTGAACTCTTTAACAAATCTGTCAAAGAAAACGGTTACGGGAAGCAAAGTGATGATATCAATCAGCGTTATCCAACACGCAACACTCGTACACAAGAACCCGATGTTTGCACACACATTGATTCTGGCAATCTGGATGAAAATCGACTCGCATCACCGGGTTCGCACAATGCACCCAAGATAAACACTAATCATTCGACACAAAAAACTATCCCAGCCGAACGCCGGATGACCTCCCGCAACATCACTGAAATGACCAGTAACCGTCCGACCCCTCATCCTGCCGATGTATCCGCTAACGAATTGAATAGTTCTTCGGTTAATTTGGGCCATGGCGATGTATTGATTGCCGCTATCACTTCTTGCACAAACACGTCCAACCCAAGTGTTTTAATCGCAGCCGGATTATTGGCAAAAAAAGCAGTTGAAAAAGGTTTATCGGTTAAGCCTCATATCAAAACTTCTCTGGCACCCGGCTCGCGGGTGGTAACCGAATACCTGACAGTCGCTGGACTGCTACCTTATCTTGAACAACTTGGCTTCAATTTGGTTGGTTATGGTTGCACCACGTGTATTGGCAATGCGGGTCCCTTAGCTGATCCGATTGAAGAAGCCATCGTCAAGAATGATTTGGTTTGTGCTGCCGTACTTTCTGGAAATCGCAATTTTGAAGCGCGTATTCATTCAAATATCCGCGCTAATTTTTTAGCTTCGCCACCGCTGGTCGTAGCTTATGCTATCGCAGGTACTGTTTTGAAAGATCTCACCACTGAACCTTTAGGTATCGGCAAAAACAATCAACCAGTTTGGCTTAAAGACATTTGGCCCAATAGCGCAGAAATTCATGCGCAGATGAAATTTGCCGCCAACGCAGACACCTTCCGGAAACTCTATAGCAATCTCACCAAAGACCACCCCTTGTGGAATAACGTAACTTCTGTCACCGGTCAAACTTACAATTGGCCGCAATCCACGTATATCGCCGAACCACCTTTTTTTCAAAATTTCTCATTGCGACCGGCAGCCTCCAGCGATACCGCAGGTATTAAAAATGCCTACGCATTAGGCATTTTTGGTGATTCTGTTACAACCGATCATATCAGTCCGGCAGGCTCCATCAAAGACACTTCCCCAGCCGGCCATTATCTATTGGATAACAACGTCGCCAAAGCTGATTTCAATAGTTATGGCGCGCGCCGCGGCAACCATGAAGTGATGATGCGCGGCACGTTTGCCAATGTCCGCATCAAGAACCTGATGATTCCCGGCAGTGAAGGCGGCATCACACTTTACCAAGGCACTGCTGGTACTGTGCCTGAGCAAATGAGCATTTATGATGCCGCGATAAAATACCAATCACAAGGCATTCCCACAATCGTTTTCGGCGGCAAGGAATACGGTACCGGATCGAGTCGCGACTGGGCTGCCAAGGGAACCCAATTACTGGGGGTTAAAGCGGTCGTTACGATCAGTTTTGAACGCATCCATCGCAGCAATCTGATTGGTATGGGTGTTCTCCCATTGCAATTTAAGGACAATGACAGTGTCGATTCATTAGGAATCAAAGGCGATGAGCAATTCGACATATTCGGCCTGGACAACATCCAGCCACGAAAAGATGTTACATTAGTTATTCGAAGAAAAGATGGCAGCAGCCAATCAGTGCAGTTACTGTGTCGTATCGATACTGCGATAGAAGTCGATTATTACAAGCATGGTGGGATTCTACCTTATGTACTAAGAGAATTGATGGCTTGAACAGTCATCAACCTTACCTGTGATTATTCCATATGAAGTCGGCAAGATATTTGGTACATGGAAGCAGACAACGTACCAGCAATTAGTACACTTCTTGCACATCATGTAGATAATATGTGTGTGCTCGATATCTCGCTGTCGAGATTACCCTATTCCCACTCAATAGCCAACTGCCTAATTATATTTATGATTATAAATAATAAAATTTACCGGATATTTTAAGATACCATTAAAGATACCATGATAAATTTAATTAAGTGTAATTCCAGTAGATTATAATCCGCAGAGATCGCAAAAAACCTTTAACATATAATTATGTTACATTAGATGGTCTAGTTGTTACTAAACCACCACCAAAAGTATGATTTCCTTCCATCGAGTTCAGGTACCGCGCAAAGTCCTTATCGTTAGGTAATCCGGATCTAGTATTAATATCTG
>CAMCBD010000059.1 GCA_945872825.1 Nitrosomonas ureae | reverse complement strand
CTTTCATCAAGGTCTTGATAACCAAACTCCCAATGAGGTTTATTATCAATATCAAGCAATTCATCAGGCTGCCTGAGCTTGATTAACTACCCATATCAGAGCTTAATTCTACTCTCAGGTTGGACAGTTGCAGGAGACCACTTCAAAACCCGGGATTCACTCACACCAAGCACTTCACCGATTTCTCTTAAATTCATTTCTTGTTCGTAATGCATCCCCATTACCTGTTTTTCCCGGGGAGGAAGATTATCAATAGCTGTAATCAGCTGATTCCGGAAATTCTCATCCAGCAGTACATTCAATGGATCGCCTTCAGAATCAATAAATAAGCGATCCAAAAATGGCTCTTCATCATCCTGCTGAAAATCTTCGTAATAAATTAATTGAGCGCCTCGTGCACTTTGCAAAGTCTCATGATATTCATCAAGGGACATATCCAACTCCTCAGCCAGATCTTGTTCGCTGGGTGCACAGCCTTTACGTTGCTCTAACAAACTAACTGCAGCTTCAATACGCCGCATTTTCTTACGTATGCTACGCGGCAACCAATCCGCTTCGCGAAGTTCATCCAAGATGGAACCGCGTATGCGCTGCGCCGCATAACTCTCAAATTGTCGACCATACGAACCTTCATAGCGATTGATTGCATCAAGCAAACCAATCATTCCCGCTTGAATAAGATCATCGACCTGCACACTCGCTGGCAGTCGAGTCATCATGTGATAAGCGATACGTTTTACTAATGGCGTAAATTCAGTTATAAACTGTTCTTTATCAATTGCTTTAGTTCCACTCGCAGTATACATAGTTAATTACACCATAAAATTTGCCATGCTAAGATGGCTTGTCCGAATCAATCGCTGCATGAAATTATCGACTCCCCCGTTGTATTTATCCGGACATGAAGAGCGCAAAACATTCTGTGCCAGATGTTTAAAACATAGCGCGGCTTGTGAAGCCGGGAATGCTTCAAGCACCGGCCTGCATAATTGTGTTGAATTACGTAATTTTTCATCACTTTGGATATAACCAATATATTCCAGAGTTACTGACAGATATTGACGCGCTACTTTGTATAAATTCTGGTAAATGGACAGTGATTCTGTTTCTGAATCAACTTTATTCACAAGAATAAGAAAATGCTGTTTGCTATACTCCTGGCTCATGATTTTAATCAGCACATACGCTCCCGTAAGGGATGCGGCTGAGCCAGAAATTACAATCATGACTTGTTCTGAAGCTAGACTTAAAGGCAGTACATGGGTTGTGCCCGTCATTGCGGTATCAATCAGCACAATATCAACAGACTCGGTAAGCTCCGAAAAACTCTTGACGAGCCAATCCTGCTCAAGTGGATTCAGCTTGTTTAATGCATGAATGCCGCGCATGGCTGATAATATGATGATATTTTCCGGACCTTGTAAAAGCACTTGATCCAGCCTTTTATCTTTATGGATCACGTGAAGTAAATCAAAGCGCCCCTGCAGGCCTAAATTTGTACAGATACTGTTATGGCAGGGATTCTCATCAATCAGTAGCACACGTTGACCATTTTGGGCTAATGCAGTAGCAAGATTCACCGCAACGCTGGTTTTCCCGATCCGTGCTGTTCCGCCAGCAATTGTTATAACACGCGCTGAATCAGGTGCCTGAAATAATGCCAGATTACGCAAACCTGCCGCTTGATCCTGTAAAATCAATCTAGTCATAGGTAAACCCTGCCAATGATTTTTCCTCTGCCTGCGATGGCATTCCGCCATTCTTGGTTGCCATAATTAAAGCAAATTCTGCATCCCGCAAAGTAAATGCAGAATCACCCGGAAGCGATCTAAAAATACGGTGCAACAGATAACGCGGATTAGCGGCGTGAATATCTTCCGGGACCTTTTGTCCATTTGCGACATAATGCAGCGGTAATTTTCTGCGTATAACAACATCCAAAACCACACCTAAACTGGCAGCTTCATCAATTTTTGTAATGATACAACCGTAAATACCGTTCTTCTGGTGAGCAGAAATCACTTCATCCAGAGTTTTTCCATTTGATGCAGCGCTCAAAATGAGCATGCGTTTTACATCTGCGCCACAATTACTCAGCATCGCAATCTGCTCCGCAACCAGTTGATCGCGCTGGCTCATGCCCACCGTATCGATCAACACCATATGTTTGTTTTTCAGCTCCGACAGGGTTAACTGCAAATCTTCGGTATCTTTGATATTACGAACAGGAATACCCAATAATTGCCCATAGATTCTGAGCTGTTCATGGCCGCCAATACGATAACTATCGGTAGTCAGCAATGCGACTTTGTCTGCGCCATGCCGGATTACACAACGCGCCGCCAGTTTTGCTGTGGTCGTGGTCTTGCCGACACCAGTGGGGCCGATCAATGCATAAACACCACCTTTCTCAATGATGTCATCATTGGCAACTGTGCGCAGATTAAAAGCCAATGCAGATATTGCCTGCTTTAGGCTTTGTTCATAATCAAGATCTACGGGTAATCTGTCGACTAATCGGCGCGATAGTAGCGGGCTAAACCCCGTATCCAGCAAGGTACGTAACAGTTTTACTTTTTCTGGCCTACGCTGCGTAAAGTTTCCCCATGCAACAGAAGCCAGCTGATCTTCCAGTGTATTTTTCATCGCCTGTATCTCAGCAATAATATCGCGGGCGAATGATGCGGATACCACATCATTCGATGCTTTTTGGGTATTTACTGACTCACTCGCTAAAGACAGTAACGTTGAATAGGATTCAGCCCCACTCGGCTCTTTATTTTTTCCGTAGTAAGTACTATCATGCGATGGCAAAGTTGCCGGTGTCTGGGTATGCAGCAGGTCTGACATTTCAGAATCCGCCAGTGCCATGATTTCAACACCATCCCTGGTCTTTCTGTTCGATAAAATGACGGCATCAACTCCAAGCTCTTCTTTAACTTGACGTAATGCTTCTCGTGATGTGGCAGCGATATAGCGTTTTACTTTCATTTGTTACCTCCAACCATGGAAGTGAGTTTGATTTTTCGTGAATCCGGAATTTCTGAATGAGAAAGCACTCTTAACTGAGGTAATGCGCGGCGTAAAAATTTCGCCAGTAAGAAACGAATAGCACCTGGTACCAGTAATACAATAGGTAATCCAAGTTTTTCTTGTTGCAGCGCTGCGCTACGGGCTTCTTTTAACAACGTGTCGGCAAGCCCGGGCTCAATCCCTGTGCCTTGAGCACCGCCGGACTGCATCACCTGGATAAGTATATTTTCCAATTCGTGATGTAAGCCCATCACTTGCACCTCTGCGCCTGCAGGGAAAAACTGATCCACGATTGCACGACCTAAAGCCGCCCTGATAATCGCGGTTAATTCGATAGCATCTTGTGTTTGTGCTGCATGCTCGGTCAGCACATCGATGATGGTACGCATATCCCGGATATGTACACTTTCTTCCAATAAATTGTGTAAGACTTTCTGTACTGTCGATAGCGGCAATAATTTCGGAACCAGATCTTCAATAAGCTTCGGAAATTGCACACTGAGATGATCAAGGAGTTTTTGTAACTCCTGTCTGCCCAATAATTCGGCAGCATGTGAATGAATCAAATGGTTGATATGCGTAGTTACGACAGTGCTGGCATCAACAACGGTGTAACCATTGATTTGCGCCTGCTCACGCAAATTAGCCTCAATCCATACAGCGGGAAGTCCAAATGCCGGATCACTGGTCACTGTGCCAGGTAACTGCATCGTGACGCGTCCCGGATTGATCGCCAAATACATACCGGAATAAGATTCGCCCTGGCCAATTACCGAGCCTTTTAGTGTGATGCGATAGGCATTTGGCCGCAACTCCAGGTTATCCCTGATGTGTATCACCGGTGGCAAGAAGCCGATTTCTTGTGCAAATTTTCTACGTATGCCATTTATTCTTTTTAGCAAATCCCCCTGTTGCGCTTTGTCTACCAGAGGAATCAATCGATAGCCCACTTCTAGGCCCAGCGTATCTATGGGTGTCACATCATCCCAGTTCGCATCTGCTTTTTCTATGGAAGGTATTTCTGGAGCAATCGACTCGATGGTTGGAGCAACTGTATTTTTTATCTTTAAATAAGCGATCGTCCCTAAAATAGAAGCAATGAGCAAGAATACAAAATTCGGCATGCCGGGCACCAAGCCCATGATGGCCATAATGCAAGCCGTTATCACTAATACTTGTGGTTGATTAAATAATTGACTTAAGACTTGCTCACCCAGATCTTCATCGGTGGTCACCCGACTCACAACCAGACCAGCTGCTGTTGAAATAATCAGCGCAGGAATTTGTCCAACCAAGCCATCACCGATGGTCAACATCGTATATTGCTTGGCTGCTGCACTTAATTCCAAGTCATGCTGCAGTACACCGACAAGCAATCCACCGATAATGGTAATGAGCATAATCAGTATGCCCGCGATGGCATCTCCCCGTACAAACTTACTGGCACCATCCATCGATCCATAAAAATCAGCTTCTTGAGAAATATCAGATCGACGCTTGCGAGCCTCATCTTCACCGATCAGTCCGGCATTCAAATCGGCGTCAATGGCCATTTGCTTACCCGGCATCGCATCGAGTGTAAAGCGCGCGCTGACTTCCGCAATACGACCGGCACCTTTGGTAATCACCACAAAATTGATAATAACCAGAATGATAAATACAATTATCCCAACGGTATAATTCCCTCCAACCAGAAAATGCCCGAAAGCTTCGATCACTTTGCCGGCTGCGTCAGGTCCCGTATGCCCATCCAGCAACACCACCCGAGTTGAAGCAATATTGAGCGACAATCTTAATAAAGTTGTGATCAAAAGTATCGTAGGGAATACTGCAAAATCAAGCGGATTCTTGGTGTAAAGACTTACCATGAGCACGATGATGGATATTGCAATATTGAAGGTAAATAGAAAATCCAGTATGAATGGCGGCAATGGCAGAACCATCATAGCCAGAATCATAATAATCAATATCGGACCGGCAAGGGTTTTGAGATTATTAGTATCTGTTAAGGCTGACAATGCGGCTGCGTTATTCATAGTATGTGTGATAAAAACCTATAATAAATATGCTCAAAAACTACACTTAAATCTTTTAAACCACCTGCTGCACCGAATCCAGTTCAGCAGGTACAGGAACATCAACCGGTGGTTTTGGCGCCGCTCCACCATATTCGTTATAACGTCTTAACTGAAAGACATAGGCCAATACTTCAGCGACCGCAGTGTAGAGTTTTTCCGGTATTTCACTTTCCAATTCCGCGTGATGATACAAAGCCCGTGCAAGCGGTGGTGCTTCGAGAATAGGTATGCGATGCGCTTCGGCTACTTCACGAATTCGTGCAGCCAGTAAATGCACGCCTTTGGCAACTACTTTAGGTGCCCTCATGCTGTTACTCTGATAACGAAGCGCTACGGCATAATGCGTCGGATTAGTCACTATCACATCCGCGTTAGGTATCTCAGACATCATGCGGCGGCGTGCAGCTTCACGTTGTAAACCACGAATACGGGCTTTAACAAACGGATCACCTTCGCTGTCTTTATTTTCTTTTCGAATATCCTCCTTAGTCATCCGTTGTTGTTTCGCATGCTCCCAGATTTTGTATGGCACATCGATCACGACAACCAGCATCATGGCGCCCACGATCAATAGAAAACTCATCGCCAGAAAATCACCAGTGCGACTAATTCCGGAATCTATCGACACTGTCAGTAGCGCCATAACAGCTTCTTTGTTATGCCAAATGACGAGTCCTGCAACGCTGCCAATCACAACCGTTTTGAGGATAGCTTTCACCAGCTCGACCAAGCTGTTCACGGAAAAAATCCGGCCCAAGCCTTTAAAGGGATTAATACGATCAAATTTAGGCATAAGTGCCTTGGTGCTAAACATCCAGCCGCTCAATAACATCGGAGCGAAAAATGCCACCACCAGAAGTAAAAATAGCATGGGTGCTATCGATATCAGACCTTCAAAAGCAAGCTCATACAAACGATTAAGCATGAGATCCGTTTGAAACGCCAAATCACGTTCCATTTGCATCCCTACTTTCATAATCCTCATGAGCTTATCTATCATGTCAGCGCCCATGAACAATAGCCCAGCAGCAGCTACCAGCAATACGGAAAATGTGGTAAGTTCCAGAGAACGTGCAACTTGGCCTTCCTCTCGCGCTTTTTCCAAGCGCTTCGGCGTCGCCTCTTCGGTACGTTCTAAATCACTGTCTTCAGCCATGACAAGCTCCAAAATTCTACAAATGGATTATCATTGCGAATACCAGAATTCAATATAAGGAATAAAGAAGTAATCATCCCCTTTATTACTGAGGCAATAGTAATGGCCTTATATTCCACAAACTATCAAAGAGTTGCTGGAAAATTACACAAACCGATGTTTTTAATCTAAAACACACTCATGATTGCGTTCTAAAAATCCCTCGATTACTTTATTGCGGCTATGCATATTACTTTACGTTTTACTCATTACTTTCTGATAATAGGCCTGCTAATCGCTTGTTTATTAATCTTTATAGCAGCTTTATTACTGCGCGGCAGTTTGCCGCAATATGACGGTAAAACAGTTCTGCCTAGCTTATCCGCTACTGTATTTGTCGACAGAGATGCGCTGGGTAGCGTCACCATAACGGGTGAAAATAGATTGGATCTGACGATGGCTATGGGCTATGTTCATGCCCAAGAACGATTCTTTGAAATGGATTTAATGCGCAGGCAGGCTGCGGGTGAACTGTCTGAATTATTTGGTACCGCCACAATCACACATGATCGCAGAGCACGTCAATTCCGCATGCGTGCACGCGCGACCGCCGTATTGAATCAACTTCCTGCTGAACAACGGCAATTACTCGATGCGTACCAGATTGGTGTTAACAAGGGCATTTCTACGCTAGCCGTACGTCCGTTCCCTTACTTACTGACACAGACTCAACCTATCGCATGGCGGAATGAAGACAGCATTCTGGTGATATATGCCATGTTTTTTACCTTGAATGAGTCAAATATTTATCGTGAATTGAAACTATCCAGCATGCGCGCAGCATTATCCGATCCGGTTTATCAGTTTCTGACAATGCATGCAGGGAATTGGGATGCACCACTCATCGATGAGCCTTTTGTAGTGCCGGAACTCCCGTCAGTAGAAGATATTAATCTGCAAAATTTGGATCAGCATTTATTCAAGGATGATCATATAAGTACCGAGCAGACACCAGGCAGTAACAGTTTTGCGGTTTCCGGCACATTAACCGGCGGATCTGCCATGGTAGCCAACGATATGCATTTGACCTTACGTGTACCTAATTTATGGTTCCGATCTCGCCTTATTTATCCCTCCGAAGCATCTCCAGGCCAGCTTCATGACATTACCGGCATCAGCCTACCAGGCGTGCCATCCATTATTATCGGCTCAAACCGCCATATTGCGTGGAGTTTCACCAACAGTCATGGTGATTTTGCCGATTGGGTGCGGATAAATTTCGATGGAAACGATAAAACACGCTATCTTGGTTCAGCAGGTTGGAAGCCAATCGATATGATTCAAGAGATAATTTATGTCCGTAATGCTCCGGCCGAAATACTCAATATTTCTGAAACCGAATGGGGGCCAATCATGGCAAAAGATCATGATAAAACCCCATTGGCACTTGTCTGGACGGCACTTAAGCCCGAAGCAATTAATCTTAAACTAATTGAACTGGAGCAAGTAAATACCGCCGAGCAAGCGGTAAAAGTTGCTCAACTAGCCGGCATCCCGGTACAAAATTTTATTGTCGGCGATCGCAGTGGCAATATCAGTTGGACGCTTGCCGGGCGTATTCCTGCGCGATCCGGCAACTATGACCCACAGATACCTGCAGACTGGACTAACTCTAATACTGGCTGGAGTGGCTGGTTGGATTCAGAGCAGTACCCATTGATTACTAATCCCGCTTCGCATCGGCTATGGTCAGCCAATTCGCGCACCGTTTCCGGCAATAAGTTAGAGCTTTTGGGCAACGGTGGTTACGACCTGGGAGCAAGAGTAACGCAAATTCGCGACAGTTTATTTGCACGCGAGCAATTCACTGTTGAAGACCTGTTCGCAATCCAATTGGATCATCGCGCACTATTATTATCGAAGTGGTATCAATTGCTGACAACAACACTGGATTCAGCTGACAACGCTCTGCCATGGGTTTCTGATATGAAAAAAGCATTAAATGATTGGAATGGGCATGCCTCCTCAAGTTCTATTGCCTATCGGGCAACACGCGCGTATCGCTATGAAGTTATGAAGACTATCCTGGATGGGCTTGCCGCTCAGGTCAGACAAAATGATGCTACATTTAAATTGCCTAGACTCAGTCAGGCAGAATTGATTGTATGGCAATTGATCGAACAACAACCCCAGCATCTGCTTCCAGCAACCTATAAAAACTGGGATGATCTACTCTACCTTTCTGCCCAGAGAATCGCAGCGCAAATGCAACAGGATGGCGGTATTACTGAACGGAACTGGGGTGAAGTGAATGCAGCACGTATCCGGCACCCACTCAGTCAGAAACTTCCCGAATGGATTGCAAGATGGCTTGATATGCCGAGAGATCCGCTACCCGGCGATCACAATATGCCGCGTGTCCAAACTCCTGATTTTGGCGCTTCACAACGCTCGGTAGTCGCCCCCGGTAAAGAAGAACAAGGCTATCTGGATATGCCAGGTGGACAAAGCGGGCACCCGCTTTCTCCCTATTATGGCAGTGGGCATGCGAATTGGGTGAACGGGAAACCTACGCCTTTTCTTCCCGGAAAGCCTGAGAAGCAGATGAGATTTGTTCCAACGGATTCATAACTAAGTTGCTTCCTGATTCGGGAAACAGGCGCAATAAAATGGTAGAACGGGCATTTAGCTTTGTGCCTAAGCGATACGATACCAGACATTTCAGCTACACAAGCTCCCAAAACATTTGTTAAAAATAGTGACAGTAATATTGCAGCAAGGGGGAAAAAGTGTATTTTCTCTTGGAAAAGGTGTTGTTCAAAAAAATTTGGAAAGTAAGATTGGAGGGAGATTTTTCCTATCAGAAAATGAAGTTTGATCGCTTCACGAGTCTTACCGATGGAGCATTAACATTGGGTACACATAATACGCTTCGCAATGCCGCGATAAAACTCTTATGCAATCCTTATCGTGGCCTACAACTCAGCGCCTCGGTTTATAATAATTATCTAAAAACAGATAATTCTTTCGGTGGATTTAGTGCCAATGGCGCAAATATCAATCTACAGTATACTTACGGAAAACGATGACAGCTAATGATTTACCCATAGTGGCATTCTTCAAGCATCTACTCGATCCTTTCATCATATGGAGCATGCTGATACTGACAGCCTGGATATATGATGAAGATTTTACCAGCTACTATTTGGTATTAGTCATTATTACCTTCTTCATTTCCACCTATATTTACGAGCGTATTCTCATCTACCGTAACTGGCGCAAAGGTAGGCTGCTTGCCTATATGCGAGATACGGTACTGGGCTGGTTGATCATTATCGCTATCCTGATATTTCTAGGTTATGCCACCAAATTTCACAATCAGTTTTCTGGGCAAGTGCTTCTGACCTGGTTTATTGTCACACCATTGATGCTAATTGCTAGTCATCTCATCGTACGCAGTATCGTTACCAACCTGTACAACAAAGGTAAATTGCGTTCAGCAATAGTGATCGGTGCAAACGAAACCAGTTTAAAGTTTATCAAGCATATTGCAGAGCTCCCCTTTCTGCTGATCAGCTATCAGGGTTTCTTCGATGAACGCAACAGTTCCAGAATCGCCAACGATTCTAGATCCGATTTGGATGAGCTGACTGATCCCTCCATAGTTAAAACGGTTACTATGCCGGATAACTTCGGATCCCGTTTGGGTGGATTGGTTGATGCCGTGCCTTATATTCAGAAGCACAATATCGAGATAGTTTTTATCAGCTTGCCGATGTCGTCTCAGCCTCGTATCCAGAAGCTTATGGATGAATGCCCGATACGACAGCCTCCATCTATTTCCTGCCGGATATTTATATCTTTGATTTGATGCAAACCCGTTTCGACTACATTGGTAATGTGCCAGTGGTTGCAATGAATGAATCTCCCTTTGTCGGTATCGATGGTGTGGTCAAAAATGTTAGCGACTTTCTGCTGGCTGTGTTGATTACTATCTTGTTGTCTCCACTGATGGCGTGCATTGCATTGGCGGTAAAATTAACTTCGCCGGGCCCGGCTATCTTCAAGCAGCGCCGATACGGTCTCAACGGTGAGGAGATTATCGTCTATAAATTTCGCTCGATGACCGTCACTGAAGATGGTGCAAACATTCAGCAGGCGACACAAAACGATCAGCGGCTTACAAAAATCGGCGGCTTCTTGCGTCGCACGTCATTGGATGAGTTGCCACAGTTCTTTAATGTATTACAGGGACGCATGAGCATCGTCGGCCCGCGCCCGCATGCGGTGGCGCATAATGAGCTGTATCGCAAGCTGATTAAGGGCTACATGTTGCGTCACAAGGCCAAACCAGGCATTACCGGATGGGCACAGGTCAATGGCTGGCGCGGTGAAACCGAGACACTGGAAAAAATGAAAGCTCGTATCGAGCACGATTTGTATTATCTGAAGCACTGGTCTATCTGGCTCGATCTCTGGATCATCCTCAAAACCGCATGGATCGTCCTGCGCAAAGATAATGCCTATTAAAATCCTTAATCAGATATGACTATCCGGTTATGCGCTGCAGCCAGTAGCTGACATCGACTATCTCCTGTTCACATACGTTATGCATTATGGGGTATTCATGCCACTCAAGCGGATAATTGGCAGCAAGTAATTTTTCTCTTGAAGCAATCGCATGTGTTAATGGTATTACTGCATCATAAATTCCATGCGCCATAAATATTTGTGTTGATGCATTAGCAGCACTGATTTCCGCTGTAAGTGTTTCCGCAAGCGGTAAATAGCATGACAAAGCAATAATTCCAGCAAGAGGATTGGTTTGACGCAACCCAGCCTGCAATGCCATCGCACCGCCTTGTGAGAATCCAGCTAATAGGATATGTTTTGAGGGGATGCCACGCTGAATTTCCCTTTCAATCAAAGCATCAATAGCTTTTTGCGAATCACGAATCCCGGATTCATCCTGGTGACTATTAAAATCAGCATGGTAAATATCATACCAGGCACGCATGATATACCCATTATTTATACTGATTGGCCGTTCAGGCGCATGTGGAAAGACAAATCGAATCGATGTTTCAGGCAATAGTTCCAATTCATTAGCTATTGGCACAAAATCATTCCCATCGGCACCCAAACCATGTAACCACACAATGGTATGAGTAGGACAAGGTCTCGTTTCAATTTCAACGGCAGGCAAACAATTTGCTGTTTCAGTAATCATTTAGAAGTAATAACCTGCATTGTATTGACATAAAGAATTGATAGGATAAAATTTGTGTAACTTAAAAAAACCATAAAGGAAACCATGAAGCGCAGGGATTTTATTAAATTAATTGGATCAAGTGTACTGACTTTCCCTGTTTCATCCTTAATGGCCACACAACAACCGGTGCAATCATCGGATTTTAGTAATTGGACCAGTTATCGTCTGACTTTTCAAGTTGATCTTCCTGATAGAGGTAATTCCGCCCGCTTATGGCTTCCGCTACCTGACACCAACGATCCTAGCTTTCAATTTACACAAGGCAGCAACTGGAGCGGCAATGCGACAAAAGCTTCATTTTCTACCATCGGCACAAGCGCCTTTCCTATTTTTAAAGCAGAATGGCAAGGAAAACAAAAGAGCAATCAGCGGCATGTCACGGTCAGTTGCATTGTAAAAACTGCCAATCATTCCTTTGATCTTGGTCTTTACCCTGCGAGCAAGAATTCTGCGTTGCCCAATAGCATTAAGAATTATCTTAATCCAACTCAACTAAAACCAACGAATGGCATTGTACGAGAAACCGCACATTCCATCTTAAAGGAAAAAAATGCCGCAACGACCTTGGAACAGGCAAGGGCTATCTATGATTGGGTCATAGACAATGCACAATATGATCAAGGAACTCGTGGACGCGGGCAAGGCGATGTTAAATCCATGCTTGAGAAAAATGATCTGACCGGAAAATGCGTTGATCTAAACTCATTGTTTGTTGCGCTTGCAAAAGCAGCCAATATTCCTGCACGAAACCAATATGGCATTCGCATCAACGAATCAAAATTACACCCTTGTATCGGGCAATACGGTGACATTAGTCAATCCCAACACTGCCGGGCTGAATTCTTTTTAGCCGGTCGAGGCTGGATACCGGTTAATCCGGCTGATGTTCAACAAGTATCAAAATTAGAAAATCTACCTCTGAATGATCCGAAGATCATGCAGTTAAGGGAAAAATTTTTTGGTACTTGGGAGATGAACTGGTTGACATTCAATCATGCTGAAGACTTGTCACTCAATCCTGCGAATAGTACCGGAAAATTACCTTTCTTTATGTTCCCCCATGCAGAAATTGATGGAAAAACACTGGATAGCTTGGACCCTGAGAATTTCTCATACAAAATATCCTCAGCCGAGCTCATCGGAACCGGTGTCAAGCTTTAGAAATATCTTGTTGCTGAGACAAACCAGGGCGTTAACCATTTTTTGGCACCACAAACATGATCAACGAGAATTGATCGTTAAAAACGAGAATTGATCGTTAAAAAAATAAGAGATTATAGGGCGATTAATTCGTAAAAAATCTCTCCGTGATGCCGCCTCAGTTCCCCAATATTTTTTGCTTGCGTCGTCTCGGTATAAACACAATAGAGCACTCGCAATCCCGTCCCGTATGCTTTAAACTTTGATACTCTTTCATTGTGAATTTCTTTCCTCTTGGTAGAGATCAGTAATTCACGTCATACACAGTATTAGTCTAATTTCGGCAAGTCCCAAGTGTAGCCGGAAGTTTACCTCTTTGAGTTATAGGATAAACACATAGAATTCCAATTCTCGATAGATATGCAAATGTATATAATGCATAACTGATTATAACTAATAGATTATTTCCATTTAATTATTACTATTTCTATCTGTAATCGGAATAAGGCAGACATATGGCAACGAAGCTACTGGCTGGTCCAATTTTGCGCCGAACGACAACACATAGGGTCTGTGTCTGGTTGGCCACCGCTCAGCCTATTTTACTCCGATTGACGATCGCTGACTTGCGGGGCAATTGAAAAACTTGGGAGTCACCAATTCCGAAGAAGCGACAAAAGCGCACAGAAATCAGAAGGCACCTTTGGATTCCTATCATAAAACCTTACCCAAAGTTCGCAAACTGTTCGCCAATATTCCACCTACATGATTTTTGATGATCAATAATCACAATGTGACCGACGATTGGAACATCACGGGAGCTGTACGACGGTGTGCGCGAATCACCTCTTGGGATGCCGCATCGTTTCCAATGCTTTGGCAGCTTATTGGGCTTTCCAAGCTTGGGGCAACGATCCCGACAATTTTGATAAAGATTTGATTTTATCTTTTACTCAGCATTGGAATGACGACAAAGATAACAGCGATATCGGTGAGCAGTATGATCTTCATACTTGGAAAAGTCGCGGTTGGGGGTTTTCCGCTATTGAACTCTTCCAGCAGCTGTGCTTTTGGCTAGCTGGATTATTTAAAAGTTGGAAGCCGATACAAAACCTGGAAAAACTGTGTGACCGCAACGGGATTATTACAGATTGGTTCGTCAACAACTTGGATGCAGAGTCGTGGAGTAGCAACAAAGATGGCTTTGCGCACTTGCTAGATACTATGTGCCAGCACATGGAAATTCAGCAATATGTATGTCTCTCCGGCGATGTGCACTATTCCTTTACCGCAAAGGCCGGCTTTAAACATCAAAGTGGCATAAAGTCCTATCGCAACTGGGCGCTGCTTCCTGGTCAGCGCTGGATCGTCGAAGTCGAATTACTGAAAGCGGAAAAAACTGATTTACGTGTAACACCTGAATGTAATCTGGGATTAGTAGCATTTTCCAATGGCTTACCGATCAGCCATACTTTGTTAATCGGCAAGAATAATCAGTTGATCTTCCACTTGCCTAAGTAGATTTGCAAATAACTGTTACAATACAACGGACAGAAAACCATTAGAAACTTCCAGCTCGTTTTTGCCAAAAAAATGAGCAACTGAGCCGACAGAAATTTAATTTTGCTATCAGGAGGTCTCAAAATGAAATTATATTATTTAACATTGCCCTTATTACTGTTCGGTATTGCAGTCGACGCAACAGTGATTAATGCCAGTTCAACGACAATAAAAGCATCAGTAGATTCTCCAGGGAACCGCCTGGATGACCCGATTCCAGCCCCAATTCAGAAAGGCTCCGTCCGGGTAAGACTGAAACAAATTGCAACCGGTCTTACTGCACCCAATTGGGCGATTCCTATTCCAGGTGCGACAGACCATTTATATGTCAGTGACCAGGATCGGAAAATATGGCGTATCGATTTAACTACAAATAACAAAGAAATTTTTTTCGCTTTCTCTGCTTCCAATCAGGTACCGTTGGGAGCATTTGGCAGCGAATCCTATGATGAGCGGGGTTTTCTAGGTTTTGCTTTCCATCCCCAGTACGTCGAAAATGGTTTGTTTTACATCTATGATTCAAGAATAGGAATTGATGCCATAGATTTTTCCACCATTCCCCCTGGTGCTGTAGCCGACCATCACTCCGTCATCGAAGAATTCCGCGTTATTTCTCCAAGTCTGAATGGCCCTCCCGGGTCAATTAAGCATGAAAGCATACTACTAACGGTAGATCAACCCCAATTCAATCACAATGGTGGAGCGTTAAATTTTGGTCCGGATAACATGTTATATATCGCTTTCGGGGATGGTGGCGGTGCCGATGACCGTGATGGTCAAGATTTTATCGGTAATCCCATCATCGGCCATGGCGCCGACGGCAATGGACAAAACCCCGATAATCCCCTCGGCAGCTTGTTAAGAATTGATCCATTAGGAAATAATTCAAGCAATGGAAAATATGGGATACCGAATGATAATCCATTTGTCGGTTCAAGTTTGGCCTTGCCTGAAACATACGCATACGGCTTCCGCAATCCGTTTCGCTTCTCATTCGACTCCAAAACAGGCGCACTGATACTTGCCGATGTGGGTCAAAATAGTATTGAGGAAGTGAACGTAGTTCAGCCCGGCGGTAATTATGGTTGGGGATTGAAAGAAGGCAGTTTTCGCTTTGAACCCAATGGTAACGATTCAGGATTTGTCACCGACGGCACGGTTGCAGGGAATTTTGTCGATCCGATCGTGCAGTACGATCACGATGAGGGTATCGCTATCATTGGGGGTTTTGTTTATCGCGGCGATGCCATTCCTGCTTTACAAGGAAAATATGTGTTTGGGGATACAGCGAAGACTGGCAGTGGTGATGGTCGGCTCTTTTATTCTGATGGTAACGAAATTTTGGAACTGGATCTGACCGAACTCGATCAACCTGGTTCTTGGGTACTCGGTTTTGGACAAGATGGCGATAACGAGCTGTATGTCCTCGGCAACACTACTGGCATCCCTTTTGGAACCACTGGTGCGGTATACAAATTGGTTCCCAATGCCAGTTTTGATTCCGCCACACTTGAGATACCTACCGTAGATGTCAGGCTTACTGATGGCAATAGCAGTGTTTATCGCGCCCGCTTGCAGTACGTCCTTGATAGCAATCCGCTGCGGTTTGAATTGGCTCAAGCTGAAAAATTAGCTGATCGTTTCCGTGGAGATGGCGCTATCTTTGATCAGCCTACTGGTAAACTCAATCTCCCATTTATCAATATTTCTGATGTTAACGGTAAAATATCCACTTATGCTGCCGAGCTGCAGCAGGTACCCAATTCACCAACCCTGACCTTTGAATTAAAACTGGCAACGCTTGTGAAATAAGAACGCATAAATTTAAATGTCATTACATTCACGCTGACTTATTTTACATCCATCAATCTACTACCTGCTTCTTATTGTATGCAGCGGGTAGTCGGTTGATCTTAATGAAAACCAAGAATCCAAGAAAACCGTGGTAGTGTCTCAGTTTGAAATTTTATAATTGTATCTAAATATAAACGCCACTAGGACGTAACTATATTACTTAGCTAGTCGAAACATACAAGAATGGAAGTATGTCTAAATTTGAAATAACAAGGTAAAATGTGCATTAACCAGCGAA
>CAMCBD010000058.1 GCA_945872825.1 Nitrosomonas ureae | reverse complement strand
TTTCATCAAGGTCTTGATAACCAAACTCCCAATGAGGTTTATTATCAATATCAAGCAATTCATCAGGCTGCCTGAGCTTGATTAACTACCCATATCAGAGCTTAATTCTACTCTCAGGTTGGACAGTTGCAGGAGACCACTTCACATCTTGCCCCTCAACACGCACATAAGGTAATTTTATGGCGTCTTCCGGTTCGATTGCTGCATGTTCACCTAATTCATAACCATCGCTTAGGGTCCGCATAAAAGCAACAATATCATCTACTTCTTGATCAGACAGACCTAAATTACCTAACTCCTCAGTGTTCATAGTTGTTGCAATTTCTGGCTTAGCCCATTTTACATCGGTATCCCGCGTGTTATAAAAATCAACTACTTCTTTTAAGTTAGTAAAGACACCGTTATGCATGTAAGGCGCTGTTCTGGCAATATTGCGCAAGGAAGATACCTTAAATTTACCATTATCTGCACCTGGCTCAGCACTTGTGTTGTCTTTAACTGTTTTGCCTAAACCGATATCAACGAAATTTGCCCCTTTGATTTCTAGAATTTTCTGATTAGAAGGAACGCCTAAATTATCGTACGTGAAATCTGTAAATAAAGGCGGTTTCCCATCAACAGGTCTGCTAGGATGACAAGCTGCGCAATTTCCTTTATTTTCAGCTTCAAAAAGCTGTAATCCGCGTTCTTCTTGTTCTGATAATTTCACCGCACCAGCCAAGTAATAGTCATACTTTGATGTAAAAGGATTAAGGATGGCACTACGCTCAAAGCTTGCTAAAGCAGCAGCAACATAATCATAGGCTTTATCAATATCATCTAGTGCATCTTGCCCAAAAACCAACTTAAATTCGTCAGCATACGAAGCGTTTCTTATTTTCTCAATCACGCTGGCTATATCCGGATTATTCATTTCATCCGGATTAAGAAAAGGTTTCTTTGCCTGTGCTTCTAAAGAAGATTCTCGCCCATCTAAAAACTGCCCGCCGACAAACAAATTCTCTTCAGGATTAAAATGAAAAGCGGGGATAAACGCTGTGTACATTACAGTTGGTGTATTAATAATACCTGTCTTTCCTACTACTGCGCCTCTTGAAACTGGCAAATCTAAAATAGGATCTGAGAATGCTGTCTTAGGATCGTGGCAGCTAGAACATGCTTGTCCTGGCGGATTCGATAAATTGGTATCAAAGAATATTTTGTGCCCTAGCGATTGCATAATAGGAAGATCTCTAATGTGTTCCATACTCAGTTTAGATTTATCTGCAAACACGTGCGTAATAAATAGTACAGTCATACAACTCACGATAGATGCTGCAATTAGAAATCGGAAATACATAGCAATACTCAATATTAGTAATAGAAAACGCAAGTTTAATACGAATAATAATGGTTATCAATAACATTTATCAGGAAAATAACTTGATCGCTCCGGAAAATAATACCTATTTATCCTTTCGAATGTATAAATGCTGAAACTTGATATGCACAAACCAGTGCCCAGATTTATCCGACTTGGTGAGCCAAACAAAACAATGGATTACATGAAATAAAGAAACTGGCATAAAACTATTAGTAGACCGATCAGACAAAAGCCAGTCGAATGTAATTAGCAACGCTTCGTAGCGTTCAATCTATTTGTAAAAAATCGTTTTATTTGGTACTGGCGATTTTGTGTTTTAACACCTATGAAAGTTTTCATAATTTTCTCCTTATTTGCTGTTTGCTGCTGATTCAACGTGAATTGAAAATGTGACTATTCAATTCTGCTGAGAAAGATGTGATGCTGATTAATGTAAGAAATGGATTTCTTACATTTAGGTGCCTTTCCTAGCTTAGTTATGCTATTAATTTTGCCTAAGGCAGTATTAATAGATTGTTGTGATTAAAAGTGGGAAATGTTCCCTCGTTAATAGATATTACGTGGGAACATTTCCCATGTCAATCGATAGTGTGATGTTTTCCCACATTGTGTTAGAATTTTGAAATTAATATTTATGCTGTAAATTAACCAGTGAATAATTTTTATGCATGCTGTCCGTCCAATTAATTCAATCTTCCCGCCTGCGCTTATTACTGCGCTACGCTGGGTACTACGTCCATTAATTAAGTTAATGCTGGCAAAAGGGATTACCTATCCGTTTTTGTCGGAAGTGCTTAAAGATTTATTTGTAGAAGTAGCAGAAAATGAATTTAAGATGGATAAGAGACCTTTGACCGATAGTCATTTGAGCTTGATCACCGGTATTCATCGCAAAGATATCAAGCGATTACGTCATGGTGATCACTCCGAAACCGAAACTATTCCGCAAACCATTTCACTGGGAGCCCGGCTCGTTAGTCTTTGGACAAGCGATGCGCGGTATCTGGACGAGAACAATCAACCTAAACCCTTACCAAGGTTTGTGAGAGAGGGGGGGGATATTTCTTTTGAAGGATTGGTAGCCAGTGTGAGCTGTGATATTCGCTCGCGCGTCGTGCTTGATGAATGGTTAAGACTCGGCGTTGCTCATTTTAATGACAATAATCATGTATGTCTAAATACGTCCGCATTTATTCCTGCCCATGGTTTTGATGAAAAAGTCTATTACTTTGGTCATAATTTGCATGATCATGCGGCAGCGGCCACCAATAATCTGCTGGGTGAAAATCAACCATTTTTGGAGCGTAGTGCTTATTACGACGGTTTAAGCGTGGATTCCGTCAAAATACTCGCCGAGCAATCTGAACGCCTGGGGATGAAATCCTTACTTGCTATCAATAAAGCGGCTATGGAGCTGGAAAAAAGCGATGCTCTGAAAAGTAGCTCACGTCACCGCATGACATTTGGTATTTATTATTACAGTGAGCAGGTTCAACCAGAAATATCTACAGAAATAAAAGAAGATAGTACGCGTAATGAGAAAAATTTCATTAATAGCGATATATCGTAACAGTTTGTATATATCGAGCATTTTCGTACTGGCATTCCTATTCCTATATTCGGTAAGCGCGTTCGCGAAAGGTAATTGTGATACCAACGCTTCACTTGTTAATCCTGAAATCCTTACGCATTCTGGAATTGGTGGTACGGGAACGATTCACTCTGGCATTGGCGGCACAGGTCTTTACGCTGGTGGTGTCGGAGGTACCGGTAATCCGGAGAGTGGAATAGGTGGCACTGGAATCATTGCAAACGAAGGCGGCATCGGTGGTACAGGTACAACCCAATCAGGCATTGGCGGCACGGGCCTTCACAATGGCGGAACTGGAGGCACTGGTAATCCAGAGGGTGGAATAGGCGGCACCGGAAATGTCGCAAACGACAGTGGCATCGGTGGTACAGGAATTATTGGTGTCATTACCGGATTCGCGAGTATTTGTGTCAATGGTGTTGAAATTCACTATGGCAACAATACACAAGTCGCAGTGGATGGCCGACCATCCACAACCCGCGATCTTGCAGTAGGTCAGGTGATTGCCGCGCGTGCATTCGGTACAAGTCAGGAGTTTACAGCACGTAACATTGCAGTTATTCATGCTGCCGTCGGGCCGATCAGCAGTCTTAATCCTGAGACGGGAGAAATGCGCATTTTAGGTCAGACCGTCCAAATTGATCAATCTAGATATTACGGTGATTTTTCAAACCTAAAAACCGGTGATTGGGTACAAGTCAGCGGTCACAGACTCTCGAATGGTGCGATTGTCGCATCACGTATTGAAACAACGCCACTGCATGCAGAAGCCAGACTAAACGGTTATGTGACCCAAATCGATGCGCAGAGTTTTGAAGTCAATGGTACGCGCGTCAACTATGACGCTCAATTATATGCAGTAGGCATCACGCAAGGTATGGAAGTACAGGTGACGGGTCAATGGGATGGCGCTAATCTGATGGCACAACATATCCAGACGGAGCCCACTCGCCAAAGTATTGGGAATGTGGAACATGTGGTGATCGAAGGGTATGTTCATGCCCTCAGTGATAAGGAATTAAATTTGAATAACCGGATTGTCACATTAGATCCAAATACGCAGGTAGCTGGCGATGCAAGGGGGGATCTCAGACTGGATCAACGTATTCAACTCAGTGGCCGACTCGACACGAATCAGCGCATTAATGCTGAACGCATTGAGCTGACGAAGGAGTCACCAATACAAATTCAGGACAGGATTGACCGAAGCCATACTGATGGCGGTAACAGAGATAAATCAAATAGCTCAGATAATGAATCGGATGCGCAATCTACTTCAGGAAATGGAAATAATCAAAACCATGACAGCGGGCATGGTAACGGCAGAAATGGGAGTTTAAAAAAAGAGAGTGATATTCACTTGGATAAGGACCGTACTTCTGGCGACGGTTCTCATTCGAAAGACACATCGGTTTCAACTAAAGATGAGCAAAAGATGCGTGCTCAATCTATTCTAGGAGATGAACGTAATCAAAGCCACGGTAGTAAGAGTGATTTAAAAAATAAAACGGATATTCAGTCGAATAAGGATCATTCTTCTGGGAACGAACAAACGGAAAAACCACAAAACACGCAAAACACGCAAAACACGCAAAACTCACGTGAACCCAATTCCGCTGATTATCAATCCGTCGACAAACCTGAAAGACCCATGGAGTCCGGTTCTTCCGATCGGCTCATCGAGCATAGAGACAGCCTGCGAGATCTTGATATCCCTGATAGGGTGCGTGATCATATCGGCGGACACCATGACAGGTTCATTGATCGATAAATTCCCGATTCAATCCAATTGAGTTAATGAATAGCCGTAAGATTGCGATACATTCATTCTCATTCAGACAGGTAAAGATTTTGCTTTTATTTCTTGCTTGTAACTGTTCTGTAGCATTGGCAAATGGATTTAGTTTTAGTACTGCTACAGATTTTACAACGGGTAATTACGGAGGCGCTTCATCGACTGACATTTGGTATGCCCCCTTCATAGCCCGTTACGATAAGGATCGAGCATCTTTCAGAGTGATTATTCCTTACCTCCATGTTACAGGCCCTGGTAATGTGCTGGGGCCAGGGATTGGCGGCGTTGATGGCAGAGGAATTTTGATAGGTGGTGGTTTTGTAGGTGGTAGCTCAGGTGGTGGCGGTGTCATTGTTTGTGATGAAAGAAATGATGACTACTGTACAAACAATACCCCTAGACAACAGAGCAATACTTCCGGGCAACAGGGCGGAAACGATTCAGCCTCTGGCGGTAGTGCCCGTGGTGGGGATAGTAGTATTAGCGAGAGCAGTAAAAGTAGTGGGGGGGGTGATAATGAAAGTGACCGGGGTAGTGGTCGCGATGATGCATCAGGTGATGCAATTAAAGAAACCAGGCAAAATAATATCAGCGCATTAGGTCTTACGGGCGGTATTCCTTTAGGTGGTTCATCTCTCGAAAAATCAACGCAGTCCGGTCTCGGTGACATCATCACTGCATTTAGCTACAATTTAATCGATCATGTACCCACTGGTATTGTCTTTGATATCACGGCGCGTTTAAAAATCCCGACAGCCAATGCTGGGCAGAATCTGGGAAGTGGTCAGGTCGATTACGCTGTTCAGGGAGATTTGTTTAAAACGATTTCCAAATTCATATTTAATGCAACTTTTGGCTATCGAATACTGGGTAATCCATCTGGTGTTACTTTTCATAACGTCTTGTACGGTGCAGCGGGAATGGCTTATCGATTGTCACCAGATTCAACAATTGGGACAAGCTTTAATATAGGACAATCAACGGTGAGACTGCAGGACAGCAGGGATCTCACGCTCTATCTATCACACCGGGTTAGTGATAGATTCCGGCTCAATATCTATGGTTTACGAGGTTTCTCAGAGCGAAGCCCTGATTGGGGTGGTGGCCTTAACCTGCGTTACATTTTTTAGTGCTGTCAATATTCGGATATCTGCCTGTACTCTGAATATTAGCTGACCCAAACAGCCGGCTAGATCGATGCAATCATCAATTGGATATTAACAACACCTCTATTTTTCGTTAGACATACAGAAGTAAATCGGATCGCAAGCGATAAGTGCAGTTCAGTTTGAGCATCTTTGTTTAAAAATTCTCTTCCGAATAGTCATTGGGAATGATAAATTAATTTATAGATACCAGTCATTTAGATTGCTATCTTGAGGTAACTTAATAACTTATGGTGCTATAATTCTGAGAAATATTTCTGCGGGAATAAATGATAAATAGATCATCAAATTTAGGATCGTCCGAATGAGTGATGCGCTGATATTCTTCTCACATGGAAAGACCAATTTATTAGATCAATATAGTGATTCTTTTAAAACGCATGTTTTTTACGACTATGCTGAGTGGAAAAAGGAGAAAATTCTCTCACCAGCAATAATAATCACAGGGGGAGATCAACATTACATTGCTTCCATTCTGGACAAAATACGGAGAGACGAGGAGCTATTCGCATCTTTATGTTTTGTAACGGAATCAATTCCCGCATCATACAGCAATCTTGTGGATGGGCAGTTACCACAACCGCTACAATTAAAACAGATCATTAATCAATTCATAGATCTTTTTAGCGCTTACAAAAACAGTGAAATGCAGATTTCGCATTTAGGGCGGTTAATTAAATACCTGTGGTTACGGCCGAATTTCGTTCTCCTTCCCTACCAGGAATGGCAGCATGTACGATTGTACCGTTATCCTTTATTAGAAACGCTAAGTCAGGATAAATCCGATTCCTTTGAATGGTTACAGAGTCTTTCTGCTTCTAAGTTACTGGAGCCCGTCGCGCTGATAGATCGGCAAAGGGAGTGTACCTTTTGTCATTCCTCTCATTTAAGCTTTATCGATATTTGCCCGAGCTGTCATGCAATTGATATTGATCTGCAGGCATCTTTACATTGCTTTACCTGTGGATGTGTTGATGTGCAGGAAAAGTTTATCCATAGTGGTGCGCTCATCTGTCCAAAATGCAATACCCAATTACGGCACATTGGGAGTGATTACGACCGTCCGATTGAGAACCACAGTTGCCATGTCTGCCATCAAACATTTGTAGAGCCAAATGTATTAGCGCGTTGTACCGTGTGTGAAAAAGACATGATGCCGAATGATCTCGTTTCAAACCGGATTCGAAGCTGGAAACTAAGCGATAGGGGAAGGATTATTGCTGCGCGTGGTGAAGTCTTTGACATTGCAACGAGCTTTGATCAATTAAATTTTATTCCTAAAGATTTATTCATTCATGATCTGGATTGGTTATTAATTTCATCCAGGCGCTACCCGGATATAACATTTAGCCTATTTGGTATTTATTTTATAAACTTGACAGAACTGATAGATCTCATTGGGCATTCACAGCTATTGCAAATGCTTGAATCCTTTGCACAGCGACTGCGCAGTATGCTTCGTACACCAGATTTATCGACACGTACGGCTGAAAATATGCTGTGGCTATTATTGCCGCATACCGACGCACAAGGTCTCAGCAGTTTTCAAAAACGTATCGAGAATAGCATGCAATTATTGCAAGCAGAGGGTGATATGAAACTGGACTGTCGCTTCATAAGCATTGCCTCTTCTCAAATACTAAAGTCAGAAACCGCAGAATTATTGCTTGCTCGATTATATGGTGAGTTAATTTAAGTCATGCAAACTTTGACACAAACCGGACAGATTCTTCTGGTCTTTCTGCTACAAGATCAAGGCACCGTTTCCTATTTGCTTATATTTGTCCCGTTTGTGTTATTCCTTGAATTGCCATTGTACTTTATGACCTGGTTTGGAATTTTTCGGTATCTTACTCAAGATATCTATGAGATACCTTTTATCTCACCTGCTATCCCCCGCGTTACCTGTGCCATTACTTGTTATTCGGAAGGAAAGGCCGTGCAGAATACGGTTATCTCGCTATTGGAACAGACTTATCCAGGGCACATCGAAATCATTGCAATGGTTGACGGAGTCCAAAAAAATCAAGCGACCTATCAAGCTTTGAAAGATCTCATCCCGCAGATTTCATCTTATCCCAGACGGTCATTTATTATTATTCCAAAGATTCAACGGGGTGGTCGAGTCTCCTCTCTTAACGCAGGATTGAGTCGTGCAAGTGGTGAAGTGTTTCTGGCATTGGATGGCGATACCTCATTCGATAATCAAATGGTTTATCGGTCTGTTTTGCATTTTCAAAATGACAATGTTGTCGCTGTTACGGGACCCATGCGCGTGCGTAATGCAAAGAAATCTTTAGCAACCCGGCTGCAAAGCTTAGAGTATATGTTAAGTTTACAAGTCGGTAAGCTGGGTTTGACGAATATGAACGCGATTAATAACATACCCGGTGCTTTTGGCATCTTCAGAAAATCTTTTCTCCAACAAATTGGGGGGTGGAATACGGGTACTGCTGAAGATCTCGATTTAACGCTGCGTATCAAGCAATATCAAGGACGACACCCACAACTTCGGTTTGAATATGAGCCAGGTGCCGTATCGCACACTGATGCGCCTGAAACATTCAGTGATTTTCTGAGACAACGACTAAGATGGGATGGAGATCTTTGGTATATCTACGCGCATAAACATAACACGGGATTTCTGCATCTATCATGGGTTGGGGTAATTTCCTATTTATCCTTTGGTACGGCATCCTGTTTCAGATCGTTATGCCTTTTACCATTGTGTTCTATACGATCTATATGGTGATTACTCAGCCTTTACCGTTCTTTTTAGCCAGCATGGTATTAGTCTATCTTTTCTATTTTTGTCTGATACTGGTTCAATTTGTTTTATACCTATCGGTCCTTTCGGACAGAAAATGGGAAGACTGTAGTGCCTTTTTGGTGTTGCCAATTTATCCATTATTTCTGTTCATAGCGCGTCTCTGGAGTGCAGTTGCTCTTCTTAATCAAATGTTCAACAAGGGGCACTTAGATTCTGCCATGGCGCCCTGGTGGGTTCTGAAAAAGGGTAAATGATGAAGATTCATTGGTACCTGTTACAGGTATTGTTCATTTTGCTACCAGTCAGTGCTGAAGCTGAAGTTAGGACACTTGCGGATTTTTATTTGCATTTGGATCAGGCAGCCTCTGTTCTGAAGACACAAGCAGATCTTGAGGCACAGCAGTTTCATTTGCGGGCCAATGAAGCACAGAAGGGCTGGGAGGTATTTGGCGGCGTATCAGGAGGTTATCAAAAAAGTCCATTTGCAAGAGAGCCCTTTGGTAACTTCTTTGATCCCATGGCTCGCATCGGTTTGCGTTACCCTTTACTGGGCAGTGCAGAAAGACAAGATCGTACGATTGGTGATGCGGAAACCCAAGTTAGAATTGAGAATGTCCGTCATGAATGGAGCAAAAAATTAGCTGCACTATTTATAGAAGAGAATTACGCAGCTTATTGGAGTGCTGAGAAAATGCTGGCGCTAAATCATGCCTACACCCAGCTGCGAAATGCAGGCATCGAAAAAACATTGCACCAAAGACATGAAACGGGATTGCTACTCATGTCAGATTATTTCGAGTTTTTATCTACTTTTGAGCAAGCGGAGCGGATGCGATTAGAGTTTATAAACAACAAAGAACAAGCTTTAATGCGATTAGCACATTTAACGAGTACCTCCGTCACACCTTTTGAGGCAATTAAACCCGGGCTAAACGAGATAATAGGTAACTTGACTTATGATATCAAACAACTTGATCTGGAGATTCTGCAAACTCAAATAGATAATTTACGCAAGGTCAGGGAAACACAAAACTGGCAAGGGATTGATTCCGATTTGTCAGTCGTTGCATTTGGCGGACCCGCGATACCACATCCTTCTCCTGATTCAATGCAATGGGGATATGGGGGGGGCGGTGGGGTTCAATTTTAGGATGCCACTTGAAATCGTTAGCTATCGGAAAAATGAACAATCGCGTTTAAACAGTCAACTTATTAGCTTTCAAGCTGAGTATACGCGGCGGGATCAGGAATTAAATCTGGAATTCAGATCTATGCTAGGACGTTATCAACAGCTCATGCAACAAATCAAATTTCAGCAAACCCGGCTTGATGCAACCCGGGAATCTGTGCGCGAGCGGTACTTGCGCCTACACGCATTGGATGGAGATGCTCTCGAAAAATATATTCAAGCTATTAATACGTATTATCGGGCTGCCATTGAATACGTCGAAGCGGAGGCGGAACAGTGGAAATTGCATGTTCGTTTGCGTCAATTTGTTTCTACACCGAGCAGTACGGGCGCAAGCGCTCGTTCAGAAACGGACCTTGTTGGAATGCTTGAGCCACTGAGGAAGGCTGATCAGTTTTTTGAAAAGCGTAGTACAAAAGAAATGAAGCCAATAAAATTGGCCAATTCGAACGATCAATTGATAGTAAGCCAATCGAATTCAACATCGATAAGTTTCTCAGTTTATGTCTGGAATTATGATGACATTGTGAGTCAGTCCGGTTTTTGGGAAAAAAGCCAATCAATGCAGATAAACCGGATATTGCTGTCGTTGAGTGGGCAACAAATTGCTTCAATTGCTTCTCATCCCGCCGCATTAAATAAATTCTTGCGGGAAGCAAAACATCAGGGCGTAAAAGTTGAATTATTACTGGGTGATCCGGGTTGGATTCTTCCGAAAGAGCGTGTGCGGTTACTGGAAATTATCAAGCGATTAAAGTCTATTAGTTTTGATGGATTACATCTTGATATTGAACCCGATCAGCTTGACGGAGAGTTAGTCGGAGAAAATATGCTGGAGGAATTTATAGAAACAATTCGTCAAGCTATCCGTCTTTCTCCCTGGCCGGTTGCAATTAGTATTCATCCCCGCTATCTGGCGAAAGAAACATCCTTTGACTTATGCATACCCTGCCAACTTAAAGAGATCGGTGTAAAAGAAATTACCGTAATGTATTACTCTATGAATCTAAATAGTATTGCAATGACCATGAAATCCGCAATGAAACAGTATCCAGAGCTCATGTTTAGCCTTGCTCAGAGCCTAGAGCCTGAATTAAGTGTAGAGAACAGCTATGCACACAAGCCGCAAGCATTTTTTAGGGACACAATGCAAAAGCTTTATAATCATTTGTGCACTTCAAATTTTAATGGACTGGTCATTCAATCATTGAAAGATTGGGAAAAATATATTCATGAAAATCCGCTTTAATCAACCAGAGCAAAGAATACCGAATGACGACCGGGGCATACGTATTCAGTATGGGGAAGCAAAACGCCCCGTAAGACCATGGCGTTGGTATCTGATATTAATCGTTTCTAGCCTTCCCTTGCTGTATCTGATTGGGTTGGTATTACAAGAAATGCTAATTGTCAAAGCGGACGGGCGCATTACGGTACCGCATATCATCGTGCGTGCATCAATGGATGGCTATGTAAAGCAAGTGTTTGTCAAATCACTGCATACGGTGGCAGGGGGTGAAGAGCTGGCTATATTGGAGAATTTACCACTGGAAGATAGTTTCCAGCGGTTAACCACTGAAATTAATTTTCTGAATGAGGAAAAAAATAAGCTACAACGCCAATCAGGCAATACGACATCGCAGTCTATGTCCCTGTTGAAGTTTGCCCAGGAACAGGAAAAATTCTATCAAAATCGTTTGCATCAATATGAATCATTATTCAAGCAGGGTGCAGCCACTCAAGCTGAGGTTGCAACAGCGCGTAACCAATATCATGGTGCGCTTGAGAATTTGGTGCTGAATGAACGATCACAACGACGAGACCAAGGATTTCCTACAGATACTCTTCAGATGGCGAGTCGGATCAGTCAATTAAGTTTAGAGCTGGAGCAAATTAAAGATCAGAAGAAACAGCTGCTTATTAAATCACCCGCAGAAGGATTAATCACAGAATTATTTGTGCAGTCCGGAGAATATCTAGGGAAAGGCCAACCATTCTTGGACATTATCTTTCCTGAAAAAGCACATATCAGCGCATTTATTCCGCCGAAATATCAGGATTATGTGGTGGTTGACCAGATCGTTACGGTAATTCTTCCGAACGGAGAGACTGCCAAAGCACGAATTTCCTCTCTTCCAGGTGTAACACAAAAATCACCGGTAGACGGCATTAATTTACTCGAATACCCGCGGTCAGCCATATTGGTACACATGGAATTTATCAATCCGGTAAAAACACAATTAATTAATGGAACACCGGTTGACATTCGTTTTCCTTTTTTCAGTGACCGGGCGGATCGAAGCCACTAAGTTTTACGTTTTGCATAAAGGCAGATCAGATCGCAAGCGATATGCGCGGCAGCCAGTGCCGTGATCTGGCTGTGATCGTAGGCAGGCGCAACTTCAACGATAGCCATGTTGATCAGATTGATCCCAGCAAAACTACGAATGATCGCTGTGCCTGCGCAGTGGATAAAACCCGTCGACAATGCGATCAACCTCTGCAATCACGGTATCCGTGCCATGCCGATTTGCACCGCGCGCCTGAGACAATCCATTTTCATAATGTGATTGACCTTAAGTCCGACAGACTCCTAGAGCAGATTCAAAATTTTGTTACCAGGACAAAGACCTGCCCAATGGATATTTGCAACAGGATGTGGTTATAATGATCTGCGTATATAAACTTTTGTATTAAAGACGCTATGCAACAATCTGTCTATCGCAAACAAATTGGCTTAATGTTGCTGACCGCCGGTTTGATAAGCGGTTGTGCTTCCATGTTTTCCGGCACTTCGCAGCGGTCGACAGAAATAGGTGGTGATCAAGCGCCTAATCTTACCGCTCCTTACAACAAACCTTATAAAGTAAAAGGGATAACTTATTATCCGATGCAATCAGCCGCTGGATATCAGGAAGTCGGTCATGCATCCTGGTACGGTTCAGAATCAGGCAATCGCACAGCCATGGGTACGCGTTTCATTCCTCAAGGTTTAACCGCCGCCCATAAAACGCTTCCATTGCCTTCCAAAGTCAGAGTCACCAACCTGCACAATGGCCGCTATGTCGATGTCCTCGTTAATGATCGCGGACCTTTCAAAAAAGGCCGAATCATCGATTTATCACACGGCGCCGCAAAGAAAATCGGCCTGCACGGCGTGGCCAAAGTCAGAATTGAGCATCTTGGCGATAAAGTCAGCCAGAAATGATTGATCTAAATTACTTCTTACTTATCATTAAGTGTTTTGTGGCTTGATTTTAATTGCGGAATTAAAAATAGGTGATGTGTTTCTTGCCATTCTATTCACTTGATAGGTATGCATAATTCTGTTGCAGCACCATACCATCGTTTGATATAAGAATTTTCTAAAATACTTAAGTCACTTGAAACCTGTTGAACAAACCAGTTCATCATGCCATCCCATTCGGAGATACTTCCTGGCGGAAGAAGTTGCCACTGAAGCTGCTCAATAGTCCAATTTGACTTGATGCTATTCGTTAGCATAGAACAGCAAACCCAATTCTCCGCTGAATCCGCTCCTCCAATTGCTACAGGAACGACATGATCTATTGTAGGAAAAAGCTCCCAGTACGCGATATGCCCTTCAGTCATTTTTCCATTTTTATGATATGGAAACTCTGATGGAAGATATAGTGAAAGAAGCCGAAGTACCGGTGGGTATACGAGTTGTGTGCCACGGTAACGATCAATGAAGCCATCTCGGGCAAAGATCTTTGTCATCATCCGTGGTGTATAACTTCGACCATTCTTCTGGGATGGTTTGAATGGGTATTCAGTTGTAATTACTCGAGAGGCTTCGGCAACATCTTGCGCTGCGATTAGGCGGCACGCTTTTTCTACGACTATGCTGTGGTCAATTTTCATTTTTTATAAAAAGTCATCACTCAACATATCCTTGTGGGTTGTGACAGTATCAGCTTCATCGACATCTCGTGCTTTAGCTGCAGCGAGAATGGGTGGATACTCCCTGATTCCGGCGGCTAAGCGGATCAGTGACTTTCTGGGAATAGACGTCCTATTCTTCCTCTCGGAAATGTGCATGGTGGATAAGAGTTGGAAGTTTATCTAAAATTAAATTGATTGCAAACCTAAAACATAAAATTTCCAAGTCATTGACAGCTTAGGGATGATTGCTAACTAAATCTGCAAATGCTCGTCTTATCCTCATTGCTACGAAGGAACTGCCAGACAATCGGTTTTGTTAATTAGTTTTACTAAACAGAGTATCCTTCCAAATTGATATATCATTACCCCTTTCAGGGGAAAGCAGAAGTGTTTAAAATCACCGGACTGATTGGGGAAGAAACTTTCTTGAGCGTTGGATATAAGCGAAATGACCACACGAAATATACCGGCTGAGCGTGCTAATGCTATGCTGTCTGTTATCAAGGAGTTTCAATGCTTGTCACATACCGATATTGAAATGGTTGCGGCCGCTTGTCAGTGGCATCGCTATGAGGCCGGGAATGAGATTGTGCGCTATCATGATCACACCAACAGCGCCTTTTTTATTGTGCAGGGTGAAATTCGTGTCATGTATCATGGCCTGTTGGGACAGGAAGTCATTTTATGCGATTTATCCACTGGTGAAATGTTTGGTGAATTGACAGCGATTGATGGCTATCCCCGCTCGGCGACAGTGGTTGCCAGAACTAGTATATTGCTGGCGTCGATGCATGCGCTGGATTTTCAGAATTTGATTTATTCCAATCGCCAGATAGCCGAATCATTCTGAAGCGCTTGACCGGGCAGGTCCGCCGCTTGACCGAACGCGTTTATGATTACAGCACGTTGGCTGTGCGTAATCGTATTCAATCGGAATTGCTTCGTCTGGCAAGGAATCACATGACATCTGCGAATGCTGCAATCATCTCTCCGGCGCCAACCCAGACTGAAATCGCCAATTTGGTCAGCACGCATCGTGAAGCCGTATTGCGAGAGCTGAATAAGCTGGTAAAAAGTGAGCTTATTATGCGTCAAGGGCATGATTTACATGTGCTGGACGTAGCCAAGCTGACTGAAATGGTCAATGCGGCGCGCGGCGGTTTCTAACGGAAATCCTGCAGTAACAATTCCTGATTACAATTTCTTGATTATTTGTTATGCCGCGCTTAAGTGTGGCAAACTTCGCAATTGAACTTATTACGGGTCTATTAAATTCGTGTCCCCTTATGAACTTTTCATTGGTTTACGCTATACGCGTGCCAAAAAACGCAATCATTTCATTTCATTCATTTCATTAATTTCTCTGATGGGCATTACGCTGGGAATGACGGCGCTCATTACCGTCATGTCGGTCATGAATGGGTTCCAGAAAGAAGTGCGTACACGGATTCTAGGCGTCGCTTCGCATGTACAGATCGGCAGCATTCATGGCAATCTAGGTCACTGGCAGCAAACCGCAGAAGAAGCCGTTAAGCACCCATTTGTAGAAGCCGCTGCGCCTTATGTCAATGCGCAAGGTATGTTATCGCACAACCAAGTTGTTCAGGGAGTTGTTGTGCGCGGCATTCTGCCAACGATGGAGGACAAGGTGGCGGATTTTGGAAGGATGATGGCAAGCGGAAAGCTGGATAATCTGGTGCCGGGCGAATTTGGTATTGTCATCGGCATGGAATTGGCGCGGTCTATGGGTACTTTCCTCGGGGATAAAATTGTTCTAATTTCGCCGCAAGGGCAAGTCACGCCAGCGGGTATCTTGCCTCGGCTGAAGCAATTTACTGTGGTCGGCATCTTCGAAGCAGGGCATTTTGAATATGATTCCGGATTGGTTCTGATTCACATGTTCGATGCGCAAAAACTTTATCGTATGGATAACGATGATGTTTCCGGTGTGCGTCTAAAACTGAAGGATTTGTTTCTGGCACCCCAAGTTGTTCAAGAGTTACCTGCGATGCTGACGATCGACAGCTATATCAGTGACTGGACAAAACAGCATGCCAATTATTTTCGTGCAATCCAGATCGAGAAACGCATGTTATCGTTGATTCTTGCATTGATTATTGCGGTGGCGGCATTCAACATTGTTTCCACATTGGTAATGGCGGTGACCGACAAAGAATCGGATATCGCGATTTTACGTACCCTCGGCGCAAGCCCGCGCAGCATTATGAAAATATTCATTGTGCAGGGAACGTTCATTGGCGTTTTTGGCACAATTTTGGGGGTTGCAGGTGGAATGTTGTTAGCCTACAACGTGGGTGAGGTGGTGGCATTTATTGAAAGTTTATTCCACGTTCAATTCTTGTCGCGGGAGATTTATTACATCAGCAAGATTCCAACCGATCCGCAGATGGCGGATATTACTACTGTTGCGGTGACTTCGTTTGTCCTTAGTCTGTTGGCAACGATTTACCCCAGCTATCGTGCTTCAAAAGTTAATCCGGCGGAGGCGCTGCGCTATGAATGATACCGTCATTTCTTGCCGCAATCTGGTCAAACAGTTTTCCCAGGGTGATCTGGTGGTTCCTGTTTTAAAGGGCGTTAATCTGGATCTGATTAAAGGGGAAATGTTGGCGATTGTCGG
>CAMCBD010000057.1 GCA_945872825.1 Nitrosomonas ureae | reverse complement strand
ACATTCACCGCTGACCAACTTAATCCAGTTTGCTCGACGATCTTCATGATTCCGACACCCTTGCGATGCATTCGTACCACTTGTTTGCGTCTCTCATACAGAACTTCACGGGTCTGCTTCCGTGCATCTTCTTTATCCATAACAAATGGGCATCGAACAACAGTAAAAATTCAGGTATAAATCGTGCCGGGTCTATAATATAATTATTTCGTTTTCTCAAAGTGTAATATACCTCTCTTGCAATATGGCGCTTAACACAGCGAAGCGCTTCAAGTTTCGCATGGACCTGTGTTAAACGTTTTTCAACGTATTCTTTGGTTTTGGCATCTGTCCTCAATCGTCCTATAGCAATAATATGCAACGCACTGTGAGCTGCTTTATCACTACCACGATTTAACCTGTGCCTATTGACCTTACCTGATGAGGCAGGAATTGGATTGACACCGTACAACGCCGCAAAGCTTGCTTCAGATTTTAAGCGCTATGGGTTGGTCTCCAACGGTAATGAATAGCTGTGCTGCAGATTCATATCCAATCAATACGTTTGACTTCACCAAATGACTGCATCCAATTCAACATTGATTTATAACCATGTCGCGTTGTTGGAAAAGAATTGTTAGCAAGTACTCGATCATAGGCATCGACTACGGCTGCGAAATGAAGATCTTTGTGTGTATGTCGACTCCTCCGACGATGCCCTGATGATTGGATGATGATGGATTATTCATTTCAGGTCCCCATTTTCGAATAATGTTATTGAATAGGGATTCACCGAAACCGATTGCCGGGACAAGACAGTAAAGAGATAAGCGATCAGGCCCTTCTTGGGTCACAGGCAAAGGTGAGGTGAAACCTCACCGTCAGATGTTGCCAAGTAGCCGACAGATCCGAGGAATGACACGAATGATGGTGGATCAGAGTGAGGGTCAGGAAACTCAGTAACCCTAACGGTACCAGAATTCCTACATATTACTAGTGCAATGATTGAGTCAATTATTATTGAAATCTGGTACTCATATTCTTACTGATGCCTCACTGTGATGAATCAATCCTGCAGTTTCCTTCCGAAACCATAGCGCCTGTTCCAATGCATCGAGCACCAAATCGGCATGCAATGACCGGCTGACTCGCCAACCAACAATATACCGGGCAAAAACATCGGTGATAAAAGCGACATAAACAAATCCCGTCCACGTCGCAACAAAGGTAATGTCTGCAACCCACAATTGATTTGGCCGGGTTGCTGCAAATTGCTGGTCAAGCAAATCATCTACAATCATTGTCCGACACTTTTTGCCACGCCTGACGCCTTGTATCCCAAGCTTCTTCATCAACCGTTCGACTGTACAGCGGGCAACGCGAATACCTTCACGCAATAATTGCCGCCATACTTTGTCAGCGCCATAGACTTAGAAGTTCTTTTCTCAGATACGTTGTATATCGCGTTCAAGCGCTCGGTCTCGTTTGACGCGCTCGGCTAGCCGCTCAAGATCTCGCTGTCGTACTTTATGTTCATAGTAACTCGACGGGGCAATCTGAATTTGCTTGCAGATCGGCTCGACCCCATACTGTTCCTTATACTGATCGACAAATATCGCCATCACTTCGGTCGGCGGTCGAGCTTCCTGTCGCAAAATAAGCTGGTGCTTTCCGTAATATCTCGTTGGCACGCTTTAATTCCCGATTCTCTCTCTCCAATTCCTTGAGCCTTTCCCAATCCAATGTCGACATGCCTGCACAAACCCCCTGATCGGTCTCCACCCGCCTTACCCAAGTCCGCAATGTCTCCGCTGTACAGCCAATCGTTGATGCGATCGATTTGATCGCCGACCACCGCGATCCATGCTTTCTGTGCTGTTCAAATACTAATCTTACCGCTCGTTCTCGTACTTCCGGTGAATAACTGATTTGATTCTTCATCTCTTCCTCTTATCAAATCATTTTATCTCCGGAAAACCTGGGGCGATTCAAACTCTGATATTCTTTCATCGTGAATCTCCTTTCTCTTGGTAGAGAACAGAAATTCACACCGACCGAAGCAAAGGTCAAACCCCGGCGAGCCCTTCGGAATAGCTGGCGGCTTAACTCTTTGAGTTAGCGCCTAACCTACGAATGCACAAATGGAATCTGACTTGCACCAGAAGGACTAACCCAACAAAGGTACGTAAACGCTTAGGCGACCCGCATTTGCTCTGCTGGGAAGTCAGCTAGAATAAATAAAACTATCCTGGCGTATATTTACGGATGTATGTACACAGCAATCAAACTAGCAAGAGTGATTTATATAACTCTGCGCTACTGTGTCATTTTGGTGTGCTATAAATGTAGCGTTCAAGTTGATGAATAATAAATTGATGCTCTGAAATAGTGTCTTTTACCAGATCACCAATGGATATAATTCCGATTACCTGGTCGTTGTCTAATACGGGCAAATGACGTACCCGCATCTCGGTAATCAACGCCATACAATCCTCATTTGTATAATCCAGAGTAACATACGCCACTTGATGGGTCATAATTTCTTTTACTAGAGTATCCTTCAGAGGTTTATCCAGTAAGTATGACTTGCGAGAAAAATCCCTTTCGGTCAGGATACCAACTAGTTTATTATCTTGTATGACCAGCAAAGCACCAATGTTGTTTGCTGCCATCAATTGCATGGCATCGAATACCGATTCCTCTGGCCTGATACTTTTAATCTCATACCCTTTTGCTTGCAGTAACTGTTTTATAGTTTTCATAGCAACACTCCTTTTTCTGGCCAAAAAAATCAATTTACATCTTTATACATCTAAGTACTTATAATATAGCAGTGTGGAAAAAGTGGCTCACGAAACAGATAAAATCCGTACGCTAATAAAGCGTAAAGCAAATTATTGAATTAAATCTCATAAAGCTTGTAACGCGCCACAAAGTTTTCGATAAGATATTGTATCCGCATTAATAATAACGATTCTTTCCCCCTTTTTAACCTTTGCTTATGACGTAGTTTTAGGGGAACAAATCCTCGCTAAACACCAATTCGCAATGAATTTGGACTATTCCTATGTCAGTTTTCGTGGCTTTATGGGATTTAACCTATCTATCTGGATGATGGTAGAGGCAAAAAGATCGACTTCAGCATCAAAGTAGAAAGCTGCTGCTCCAAAGTTATTTAGATACTATACTATAACAATTGAAGATGGAATCTGCCTTGTGGAGTCGCCCGGCGGGTTAAGCAGCTGATTGAACAAGTGTGCAGCATCGCGTTGTCGGTTCGTGCGGTGGGCAACTATCTGGCGCGTTGGGGGTTTACGCCACAGAAGCCAATCCAGAAGGCTTATGAACAGCGCCCCAAAGCGGTGCAAGCGTGGCTCGACGAACAGTATCCTGCGATTGTGGTACGTGCCAGAGCTAAAGGTGCAGAGATTCACTGGGGCGATGAAACGGCGTTGGTCAATACCGATGTGCACGGGCGCAGCTATGCGCCGATGGGGAAAACGCCAATTGCATTTGTGGTTGGAGGCACACGGCAGAAGCTGTCGATGATAGCGACCGTAACTAATCAGGGCAAAACGCGTTGGATAATTGTCGATGAAGCCTTTAATGCCGACAAATTGATAGAATTCTTATTATTTCAAAGATCCAAAAGTTGCATACGCAGCACCATGAATAATTTGTGCCGGAGCAATAGTAGTCCACCCACCTCTGGATTTACCGATGGATTGCGGGCCGTTTTTTAATGTACCAGTACCATCAGGATGCACTTTGATGCTGGTACTATCCATCGAAACGGCTTCAATTTCGATGTGAATGATTTGTTGTTGCTGCAACTGCTCAAAAACTTTTTGAAGCACGCCACTTTTCGCCCATTGATTAATTCGGGTGTAGATAGTATGCCAATTACCAAAGCGTTTGGGTGGTCCACGCCACTTGCAACCATGCTCGGTAACATACAAATAGCATAGAGAATTGAAGATTGGGATGACTGACATTGCCACGCTGGCGCGGCATGCAGTGTTCAATCTGTTGATATTGGCTTTCGGTGATTTTCATCATCATTTTATATCAAATAGTGTTAACAGGCCCTAATTAATATGACTATGACTACAGATTGGAACTGGTTTTTTACTTCTTTAGCGCAATCTACTGCCGCAATCGTCGGAATCTTTGCTGCGTTTATTGTCACAAAGATACTTACTAATCAATCCACTTTTGCTGAAAGAAATATACAAATACTAGATCTAATCGCGACAGGTCAAAAGATTGCAGATGCTTCCAAACGTCTCCCATTTGGGTCTTATCACAGATACAACATCGATATTGAATTAAACAAATTGTTAGAAGAAGATGACAATCAAAGTCCCGAAGCCCTATACGATCACCTCAATTTTTCACCCTATATAGCAAAATCACATGCTCTCCGATTGATTAATACAAAGATTAATGAGATAAAACAAAAGAGACAGCTAGAAAAACAAACAAAAGAAAAGGAGTTTCTACACAAATACAGTGTTGATGCAGATGTTCCTAGTGAATTGAGTTTTCTCAAAAGAAATTTAAATATTTCCCAACCTTCAGATGAGGAATTGAAAAATAAACGAGAAAAAATAGACAATTTATATGATGAAGCAAAACATCATGCACGCCTAGTCTCAAACTTTCATGCAATCGTTGTGCAAAATCCTGAATCATCGAAAGTCATAACTATTTCACTGATTCTCATACTTGTATTGTTCTTTGTTGGCGTTATATATCCACTCAGTTTTATGCCTTTGCCTATGAACTGGAATCCAGTCACTCTTTCATTGGAAGAGATCACTTCATTTATTTATTCTCTTCGAGGAGTATTACTCAGTACTGTATCTCTATTATTTACAACAATGCTAATAATATTCTTTTGGATGAACATTCGCTCGAAATATCGCGTTGCTATCTTGAAACGCCTTGAGAAATATAAATATCTATCTGAATACTCTTTCCATTTCGCTAATAGAGAGGCGAATGCAGCACAGACCGAATTGTAATCGAGAGTCAGCTCTTTTGTTTAGCAAAGTGAGGGGGTTAGGATAGAAATAAACCGTGTTAGGGGTCGGGCAGCATGCCACCTTTGGGGTCATAGCTTTCGCGCAGGTCGGCGGCGCAGCCCTTGGGCGTAAAAAAGATAAGCTAATCGGATTATAAAAGACAGTGGGAATTACCCACTGTCTTTTATAATGCCGAAGCTAATTGAGTTATTTTGTAGCCTGCTTAAAATGTTTTACAGCATCTGTCGCAGCTTGCTTAGCTGCATCAGTATTTCCATTCTCACCTTCTTTAATAGCATCATCTAAGCACTTAATGCCTTTATCCAGGTGTTTGCGGTTAATGAGACGATCTTTTTGGCTTTTTGCGGCATTCGCATGGTTTTTCGCCATCCTTGCGTGATGAGCGACAGTTTTCCCATCGGCTGATTTAACTGCAGATTCAGCATGCTGAATTGCTTGATCCAAATGACTTGATTCCGCTAATGCGCTAAACGAAAATAAAGCCATGATTAAAATGCCTGTAAATAACGTAATAGTTTTCATGTTCATTTTATAACTCTATTAAAAAATTTAATTTAAGCGATGATGAGGACATTAAATTATGTCTCTCATCACTCATTTATAAGAGTAAATGCAAAAACAAGACTAATCTATACGATACTAATATTGGAAGAATATTTACAAGACAATGTTTTAAAATCGTCTTTATGAATGTTACTCTCTTTTATTTGTATTGGGTATCAGGGCCTCTTCCAATATGAAATGAGTATGAAGATGTTGCGTTGTTGTAAGCCAGTTGCACGAAAACCATGTACAGAAACTGATAGAGATGCGAAGAAGTCTTGGTGAGCTAGGTATTTATGCCTAATTTTCATTATATAGAATCGTGCAATCTCTCACATATTTACACTTCATAGGCACGTGACTTGTAGTAATCTGGATATCTGGTAATTACCACTGTGAGAGAATTATCACGACAATCTCCCTTTCAGTTAATTGAACAATACAACCGGCTAGTAGACCTCAATCTGCCATGAATCGAAAAACAAAGAATCCTCATATTAACCACGATTTGCCAATCCGTGAGGATATTCGATTGCTGGGGCGCATACTCGGTGACACGTTATATGAGCAAGAAGGTCCTGCTGCATTCGATTTGGTTGAACATATCCGCCAGACTTCAATTAAAATTCGCAATACAAACGATTTGGACGCCAGGCATGAACTAAAGGTAGTACTTAACAATTTACCGTTACCACAAGCTGTTCAAGTAATACGTGCATTTACTTATTTCCTACATCTTACTAATGTCGCTGAAGATCAACACTATATTCGATGTACGCGTGCAGACGAGCTTGCCGGTCTATCCCCGCGTGAAGGAGCTTTTTCACTAGCTATTGATCGCGCCATGCGCGCTAGTATTAATCAAGAAAAGATACAGAATTTTTTACAAAATGCCCTCGTGGTACCAGTGCTTACTGCGCATCCGACTGAAGTGCAACGTAAAAGTATTCTAGATCGTCAGCTTGCTATCGCGAAGCTAATGGAATGGCGCGATCGTACGCAACTTACACCAACTGAAATCACCAACACTGAAGAAGCCCTGCGACGTAATATCCTGACACTATGGCGAACACGCACCGTCCGCGCTACAAAGCCAACTGTTGTTGATGAAATTAATAATGGATTATTTTATTATGATCAAACCTTTTTTGATCAACTACCTCGCCTTTACGCACAATTTGAAGAGTTATTAACGAAACATAACGTTGGGGAGGGAGTACATGAAATTCCGTCTTTTTTACGTATCGGTAGCTGGATAGGCGGTGATCGAGACGGTAATCCTTATGTCACCGCAGAAATGCTACGCACTGCGCTGCGGATGCAATCCACGCATGCATTGAAATACTATTTGGAACAACTGCATCATCTTAGTGCTGAGTTATCTCTATCTAACATATTGGTTAACGTGTCAGATGATCTCAAGTCGCTTGCAAAAGATTCGCCAGATATCAAGCCAGAGCACGCTGGCGAGCCGTATCGACGTGCGATAGCTGGTATGTATTCACGTCTTGCCAAAACTGCAAGCCAATTAAACAACATAAATCCTATACGTGAATTGATTGATCAGGCAAAGCCCTATCGTAATTCCGATGAATTCACTACCGACCTTAATATCATCCATCAATCGCTAGTCGCTTATGGCGCGACACGTCTAGCAAATGGCAGATTACATCACCTACGCCGCGCAGTAGATATTTTCGATTTCCATCTTGCCGCACTTGATATGCGACAAAACTCGGATGTACACGAACGTGTGGTTACAGAATTGCTTCATATAGGAAGTAATGGTATTAATTATCATGAGCTTAATGAGGATGAGCGTATTGCCCTGTTACTTGAAGAGCTTAAAACGCCACGCCCCCTAGCTTCACCCAGCGTTATCTACTCTAGTGAAACGGCTTCGGAACTTGAGATTCTTCATGTCGCTGCTGATAGCCATCGCCACTACGGCACCAAGAGCTTGCCGAATTACATTATTTCTAAGACAAATGGTGTTTCAGATATATTGGAAGTTGCGTTATTGCTACGCGAAGTTGGATTGCTACGTCCTTACGATAAGAAATTGGATGTCAATATTATTCCATTATTTGAAACTATCAATGATTTGCGCCACAGCAGTGAGATAATGAACAATCTTTTCAGCCAACCAATGTATCGAGAATTATTAGCCTCACGACAACACACGCAGGAGGTGATGCTTGGTTACTCTGACAGCAACAAGGATGGCGGCTTTATTACTTCTGGCTGGGAACTGTATAAAGCGGAAATTAAACTCGTTGAAGTGTTTTGCCGCCATAAAATTCAGTTGCGTTTGTTCCATGGACGCGGTGGCTCTATCGGTCGCGGAGGCGGCCCAACTTATAGCGCAATCCTTGCACAACCTGATGGAGCAGTCGCGGGTCAGATTCGCATCACAGAACAGGGTGAAGTCATTGCGAGTAAATTTTCAAATCCTGAGATTGGCAGACATCACCTAGAAGTAATCGCTGCGGCTACACTTGAGGCAACGTTGCAACCGCAAAATCATACCGCTGTTCTAAAAACAGAATACCTTAATGCAATGGAAGAACTCTCTGAGATTGCTTACACAGCATATCGAAAACTTGTATATGAAACTCCTGGCTTCGAGGATTATTTTTGGCAATCTACGGTTATTTCTGAAATTAGTGAGCTCAACATTGGTAGTCGACCCGCTTCTCGCACCAACTCACGACGAATAGAAGACTTACGTGCGATACCGTGGGTATTTAGTTGGTCGCAATGTCGACTGATGCTGCCAGCTTGGTATGGATTTGGCTGTGCAATTGAGACTTGGAATATGTTGCACCCCAACACTGGATTAGTATTACTACAAGAAATGTATCGTGAATGGCCATTTTTCCATACGCTACTCTCAAATATGGATATGGTTATGGCGAAAAGTGACATTGCTATCGCCTCACGCTATGCAGACTTAGTTAATGACGAGAAACTACGTAAACAAATTTTTCCACAAATTGAGAAAGAATGGCAAGCCGCGTTTAATGCAATTCTTGCCATTACAGGACAAACCACTTTGCTTGAGAATAGTCCTGTTCTGGCGAGAATGATTCACTACCGCCTTGCTTATCTTGATCCCCTTAACCATCTGCAACTTGAATTAATGAAGCGATATCGAAGTGGACAACAAGATGATTGGATTAAACATGGAATTTATCTAAGTATTAACGGAATTGCTGCTGGATTACGCAATAGTGGCTAATTCATTTTACTAAAGTATATTTATAACAGACCACTTAAGGGTTATGCAGCGAGAAAATTTGTTCGTTAAGTATGCATTTTAATGTAATAAACTAAGCCCATGCTCAAAACTGAATTTGATAGCACAAGCTTACTCATTTAACATGAATCCCGCATTCGCGTTTCTCGTCCGCTTTTGCGGGATCGAAGTAATCCCACTCATTGGGCAGGTTATGTTGTTCCAGATAATTTTCCATATTGGCATCCGTCCAGTAAAAGACAGGGCTGATCTTGATTGTGTTATAAGTCTTATCCTCGGAAATGATATCCAGTCTGGCGCGTTGCGGATTTTGTACTTTGCGTAATGCTAGTGAACCATACTGTGGGTGCAAGTTCCTGCATACCACGTTGAAAGGGCTCTAATTTCATCATTGCGCTGAATTTCTTCAGCTCAGCCTCATCGTCGATGTTTGGAATGGGGCCATAAATTGCATCACGATAGGCTGCCGTTAGCTTGGGCACATAGATTTTTAGATTGAGATGGAGCATATCGCGGAGCTTCTCTGCATACCGGTAAGTAGCTGGCCGGTTGTAACCGTGATCTACCCAAAGCACGGGAATATCCGGTTGCACCTGAACGCAGTGATGCAGAACAACTGCTTCAAAAGGACGGAAGTTTGTTGACACTATGGCATGACCATTTGCCCGTTCAATCCCCCAACACACTACTTCTAGCGTGGATTTGTTTTTTAACACCGCGTTGTAAGCTGCAATTTGATTATCTGTCATTTCTATTACTTCAGATCTTTTATGCAAAAACCTTGTCAAATTTTTTACTTGCATCGTTACATAGTCATGTTGACAAGCATCATATTAAGAAAGCAGAGAAAAAATGTTACTTTCTTTAGATTGGCTTCATATCTGTAATCATGTAATTGGATTTACTCAATGCTCAAAGATTCCTTAACATAACCAGAATGGAGAAATAATGTCTACACTCGTCACGCATCTTGCTCCCGATTTTACTAAGCCTGCCGTTTTGCCTAATAGCAGTTTTGATGAAAATTTCAATTTTCATGCCCATATTCGTGATAAATACGCGGTATTGTTTTTCTATCCCCTAGACTTCACTTTCGTCTGCCCATCGGAAATAATTGCGCATTCCCATCGCGCAAAAGATTTCCAGCAGCGTAATGTCGAAGTCATCGGTGTATCGGTAGATTCTCATTTTACCCATTACGCCTGGCGTAATACACCGATAACCCAAGGCGGTATCGGCCCGATCAATATCACCCTGGTATCGGATCTGGGCGGTGAAGTGATGCGCGCGTATGGAGTCAGCCATCCGAATCATGTTGCGCTGCGTGGTTCTTTCTTAATCGACAAAAAAGGTGTCGTGCGTCATCAAGTAGTCAATGATTTGCCACTTGGGCGTGATGTCGATGAAATGTTACGGATGGTCGATGCGCTACAATTCTTTGAAGAACGCGGTGAACTTTGCCCGGCCGGTTGGAAGAGCGGAGAGCCTGGTATGAAAGCAAGTCCTGAAGGGGTCGCAGATTATCTCAGTCATCACGCTGATAAATTGTAAATTAGAAATAACTGCTTCATTGTCGCTTATCAACGCTTGCGGTTTAAGAGTGGAAGAGGTGCTGCATGCGGAAACAATCAGAATGAGGTTGTGACAGTCCTGAGCAATGGGGAAATAGAATAACGACTCAAATGTTTCCGTGCTTAATAAATCACCTTAAGGGGTCGTATCCGGAATACGTTTAATGTATTCGAGCCACACTGTGGCTTCACTGTCACTTGGTGCGCGATAATCCCCGCGCGGCGAGAATGAGCCCCCAGAACCCACTTTAGGTGAGTTAGGGATACAATTGCGCTTGAATTGACTGGTCTGAAAAAACCAGTATACAAAAACTTGCAGCCAATGCTTGATCTCACCGATCGTGTATTTGTGTCGCCTGCTTTCTGGAATGTTGGGCCAGCAACCTTGCATCCGGTCATGCCAGCTGCAATAGGCAAGAAAAGCTATTTTCGTTGGCAGATAACCGAATCGGGTCGTGTAATACAAATTGAAATCCTGCAATTCATAGGGCCCAATGATTGCTTCCGTTCGTTGAGCGGGTTGATCACTATCCGTTCTTCCAGAAATCAACTCAGGGCTGATTTCCGTATTTAGGATTGCATGAAGGATGCGGCTTGCGTCATGATTGAATTGTCGAGTATCAGCCACCCAGCGAATGAGAAATTGGATCAATGTTTTCGGTATGCTGGCATTGATGGCATAGTGTGACATTTGATCGCCGACACCATAGGTGCACCAACCCAAAGCCAGTTCGCTCAGATCACCGGTACCCAGCACTAAGGCATTATGATAATTCGCAAAACGAAAAAGATGATTTGTCCGCTCACCTGCCTGTACATTTTCAAATGTAACGTCATAAACCGGCTCGCCGTGTATGAATGGATGGTTGAGATCCCGGAGCATCTGTTCACAGCTTGGCCGAATATCAATTTCATATGCAGTACATCCTACGACTTGCATCAGGGCTTTGCCATTAGCCAAAGTATAATCGCTGGTGGCAAATCCTGGCATGGTATAGGCTAAAATTTGCTTGCGCGGCAACTGAAGCACATCCATTGCCCGGGCTGCGACGATCAACGCGTGAGTTGAATCCAGCCCTCCTGAAATGCCGATAACAATTTTCTGGATACCTGTATGTTTGAGTCGCTTGACTAAACCCTGGGTTTGGATATTGAGTATTTCGTCGCAATGATCATCGCGTAGGGCCGGATCCGATGGAACATAAGGAAAGCGATCATATTGCCGCTGACAGAGCAGTTGTCCAGTGTTAGGAAAATTGATTTCGAAGGAAATTTCACGAAATTGACGTATTTCTTCTCGGAAGTGCTGCACACTTTGACTGAAACTATTTTGTCGCATACGTTCCTGTTTCAAACGATCCAGATCAAGATCAGCAAGTGTTAAATACGAGCCGTAATGAAATCGGGTAGATTCCGCTATTAACGTACCATTTTCATAAATCATGGCATGCCCATCCCAGGCAAGATCTGTGGTCGATTCACCGGTGCCCGCAGTAGTATAGAGATAGGCTGCAAGACAGCGTGCCGACTGATTGGCTACCAAGTTATGGCGGTATTCATGTTTGCCAATCGTGATATTAGAAGCGGAAAGGTTCAGCAGCAGAGTGGCGCCAGCCAGGGCAGCATGAGATGATGGCGGAATGGGCACCCAAAGATCCTCGCAGATTTCCGCAAAGAAACTGAATTGTGGCTTGTTTTGTGCCCGGAACAATAATTTCTCGCCAAATGGGATTCCACTTTGACCACATAATGTGATAGTGCTTCGATTGGCTACAGAGGCAGGTGTAAACTGCCTCAATTCGTAGAATTCCCGATAATTGGGTAGAAATGTCTTGGGAACGACACCGACAATACGTCCACGATGAGCAATTACCGCACAATTGAAGAGCAGGTGATCCACTTGTACAGGCAATCCCACGATCGTTATAAGATCAAGCGGCTTTGAAGCTGTGAGCACCTTATGGAGCGCATCAGTTGCACTTTCGAGGAGTGCCTGCTGATGGAATAAATCTTCGCATGAGTAAGCAGTCAGCCCCAGTTCAGGGAAAAGAACAAGGACGGCGCGTTGTTCAGCCGCTTGCTTCATCAATGAAATGGTTGTAGAAACATTAAATTCTGGATCCGCAACACGAATGTCGGGTACACCTATGGCAACACGCACAAAACCATGATTGTATAAATTGAAGAATTCTGTGTTAGCTTGCATCGGTAATACCCCATAGAGAAGATCGCCAACTGACTGTACTTCAGCAAAAACAGTTACTTTAATTCAGCAATGGAATTTCTGATAAAATTTCTTGTATAGTAGTCGTTATTGACAATTTCATCGTTCCAAACAATGATGTCGAGATCAATCACTCTTGGGCCGAATTTGGGGAGAGTTCGATCCCGGCCAAGTCTATCTTCCAGTCTTTTCAGATAGTGAGTTAATTCTTCCATGGTCATGGTCGTTCGGATTTTAACAACACCATTCACAAAATCGTTCTGATCTCTAATGCCTATAGGTATAGTTCTGACCCATGAAGATGTTCCCTTTACTTCAACTTCCTGTGCCAGGATCATTAATGAGGCCTGGATATTGTTTTCAGGATTGATATTGGATCCTATGCCGATGATGCATTCATTCAAACCTTCATCCTTGTTCATTCCTTGAAGCCTCCAGTTCAATCGAAACTGACGCAGCAAAGCGTAGCGCATGGGGCTTGTCCACTTCCACCCTTGCAAAACGAACTTTTTTGTTCTTCATAATTTCATCAAGCACGGATTGGGTCAATGTCTCAAGCATTTTAAACTTTTGCTCCTGTACAAGGGTAATGACGTTTTTGGTAATGATTTTGTAATCATAGGACCCATCAATGACGTCATTTTTTATTGCATGGCTCAAGTCAATATCAATGGTCATATTAATGACAACATCTTGCTGCTTATTGATTTCTTCTTCTTTAAAACCAATATAAGTTCTCAGCAGCAGGTTTTTAATACGGATTGTGGCCATCTGTATGTCGTCAAAACAATCTGGACAGACGGTAGTGTAAACTGCCGAAGATACCCAGTACATTAATTTCACGTGATTTCAGCATAATTAGGTTCTCTCCTTATCACCAAGTTAACTGATTGAGGTGTCGTCGATTTGAATTCTTTGTGGCTGAACCTGTACTCAGCCAAGGCTATCAACTACTCTAAGCACATTTACTTGCTGGCTGAGGAATGCTGATTTTCAAGGAGTCCGAAGTTTCATGAAATGGAGGATGAAGATGGAATTACCCCGCACACAATATAGTCAGGAATTTAGGAAGGAATCAGTTAAGTTTTTCAAAGAAAGTGGATTGACTCTGGTTGAGGCAGCAAAACGGCTGTCTTTACCGAAAGGAACATTAAAGAATTGTGTTTATGCTGACAAACGAGGAGAACTCGCATTGGTAGGAAAGCATCAGAAGTCGCTGACTGAAGTTGAGCTAGAGCTATCCAGAGTTAAACGAGAATTAGTAGAAGTGAAGATGGGGCGTGACTTTATAAGAAAGTGTGCGATGTATTTTGCGAAGCTCAGTTGATATATTCGGCGGTGAGATACGGTCTGATTGAGTCGATGGGACGAAGCTATCCGGTTGCGCTCATGTGTCGAACACTTAATGTTTCCGAGAGCGGCTTTCATGCCCAAAGAACTCGCCCGCTTTGTAAACGTAAGCGGGAGAATACTAGGCTGGAAATAGAAATACTGGCCGCGCACCAACGTACACGAGAGACCTACAGTGCAAAGCGTTTGCATCATGAGTGGCGAATCACGGAGTACAAGCCACGCCATACCGCGGTCGAACATTGCGCAAGAAATTGGGTTTGCATTGTAAGCAAAAGCTAAAATTCAAAGTGACGACCGATTCTAAACATCATTTACCGGTTGCGCCGAATATTCTGAACCGGGAATTTTCTGTTAGATCGCCTAGTAAAGTATGGGTCAGTGACATCACTTATATTCCTACGGATGAGGGCTGGTTGAACTTGACTGGAATAAAAGATCTATTTAATGGCGAACTGGTGGGCTATGCCCTGAATGAGAGAATGACAAAGAGCCTGGTTATACCGGCATTATTTCGTGCAATTGCAAGTAAACATCCGGATAAGGGGCTAGTTGCTCACTCAGATCGAGGCGGCCAATACTGCGCGCAGGATTACCAGAATTTATTGCAACAATCTGGCATGATCGCTTCCATGAGTCGCAAGGAGGACTGCTATGATAATGCTCCGATGGAAAGCTTCTGGGGGATACTTAAAACCGAGCTGGTGCATCATAGAAGATTCAAAATATGGCAACAAGCCATTCAGGAGATTACCGAATAGTTCGAAATCTTCTATAACAGGCAGCGTAAGCAGGAAAGATTAGGCTATCTGCCACCAGCACAATTACGCAGCGATACTATGCAAATCTAGCCGCGACTTAAATACATGGCTCCATTTTTGACTGCACACCTCAGACAACCTGATATCATCAAAAACAGAGAGCTTTCACTAATGTAAGCTTAAAAGAATATCCAATTGACTAATATTCTACGCTAATTCGTTCGTCTAAATTCTGGTTAGCTGCATTCTATGCAGGAATGGCTGCAGGCATATTTTCGACCATTGCGCAGATATTGCTCTGGTGGGTATTCTGGGATGCGCTGCCTTCGATTTTGTATCGGGATGCACGATTCGCGGCAGCGATTGTATTGGGGCAAGGGGTTTTACCCCCATCAGCAACACTAGATTGGCAGGTTATGTTGATTGCGACATGGATCCACTTTGGCCTTTCTATCATCTACGCTATAGTACTTTCCTGGCTGATTCATCGCCTCGACATAAAAAATTCGCTGATCGTGGGTGGTTTATATGGTTTGGGGATATTCACCATTAACATGTACGGTTTTGTCATCATTTTTCCATGGTTTGTCGAAACGCGGGATTGGATTACGGTGACTGCCCACTTGGTATTCGGTGTTTCTGCAGCAGGTGTGTATAAGGCTTTATCCAAATGCTAGTGCAATAACGCTATTGATTGTTGGTTCAGGCTGTGTAGGTGCGATTCCAATTTCCACACCGTCACTGACGGCTGTTTTTGTAGCTGATCGAAGGGATTAAAATGAGCGAAGAAAAGAAAAAGATCACCGTCTATTATGATGGCGCATGCTCCAGTTGTATCAAAGATCGAGAAAACTATGAGAAACTGGCGGGAAAAGGAGGGGAAGATGTATGCTGGTTCGATATCACCGGGCAGAACGCCCATCTGCGTGATATCGGTATTGATTCTCACAAGGCTTTGTCTGAGCTGCATGTTCGCGATGAGCGCCAGCAGATAGTTTCGGAACTAGATGCCTATATTTTGCTGATGTCCCGGGTATCCCTACTAAAACCATTGGCTTGGTTAATTGGTCTACCAGTGATTCGGCCATTACTGTCGTCACTCTACCATCGGATGGTTAATCGGCGTCTGAAAAAAAGCGGATGTCTGTAGATGGACAAAAAGCTATATTTCCAGGGTGAAGACCGTGCTGAGCTCGTATACTCATGCTATGGTTAGCGCTATCCCCAAAAAGTCATTGAGCTGCCCCAGCAACTGAAGAAAACGTTGACCTGGGATCGAGGGATGGAATTGGCGCAGCACAAACTGTTCGGTATTGATACCGATATCAAAGTCTATTTCTGTGATCCTAAGTCACCTTGGCAAAAAGGAACCAATGAGAATACTAATAAACTACTCCGTCAATATATGCCTAAAAAGACCGATCTATCCGTTTATTCACAGGAGCAACTCGATATGATGGCAGAAGAGTTAAATGATCGACCAAGAAAAACGTTGAATTTTTTATCGCCATCACACAAAATTTCAGCAATGTTGCAATGACCGGTTGAATCTCCAGCCACGTACTTTGCCAAGGAGCAACGGTGAAGTACGCTTGGATCAAGCAGCATCGGGATGAATTCACTGTGTTATCGATGTGCCAGTTTTACAGATCTGACAGAGCGCCTACTATGGCTGGCTGCATCGAGTTCCTTTATTCAAGGAACGAGAAGATGAGCAACTCAGCGGTATTGTAAAAAATGCATTTGAAAAAAGCCGGAATACTGAAGTGGTCTCCTGCAACTGTCCAACCTGAGAGTAGAATTAAGCTCTGATATGGGTAGTTAATCAAGCTCAGGCAGCCTGATGAATTGCTTGATATTGATAATAAACCTCATTGGGAGTTTGGTTATCAAGACCTTGATGAA
>CAMCBD010000056.1 GCA_945872825.1 Nitrosomonas ureae | reverse complement strand
TCATCAAGGTCTTGATAACCAAACTCCCAATGAGGTTTATTATCAATATCAAGCAATTCATCAGGCTGCCTGAGCTTGATTAACTACCCATATCAGAGCTTAATTCTACTCTCAGGTTGGACAGTTGCAGGAGACCACTTCAATGATCTCCAACCATAATGTTTAAGGCCCCCTAATGTTGCGTTAATATTTCCGTTATTGTTGCCGTTATATTGCATCATCAGATCGTGCCATAGCACCTTGGCTCGGTTCGATAAGCTCCGAAATGCCAGTGAATTTGCCAATTCTATTGGCACTGGATAGTAACGTTCAATTTTATTTGATATAGCCATAACTGGTATCTCCAATAATCTCATCGACTTCACGTAGATATCCCTTTGCGATTCCCGCGTCCCACCGTTTCTTGATTTTTTCTTCCTGGGTAAGTGATCTTTCAATGTCTACAGGCCAGTATCGGCATGTGTAGTTAAACTGCATTACATATCCCCATTAACTAGCTTTTTTAGGTCTTTGACGCGCCAACCAAGTCGGCCATTTATCCGAATTGGTCGTATTGGACCTATTTCCAAGGCCGCCCATTTTCTCAATGTTTGAGGCTTTCGGTTAACGTAATAAGCAGCTGCATCAGTGGAAACAGTGTCACTATTAACTTGATTCAGTGGGGGAAAAAATAATTGCATCGGAATCTCCTGTTGTAGATTGATTACAATGCAGATATTAATGATAGATTTTTGAGGGATTTGTCGCGTTTTCCGTTTTTGTTCAACTCTCTATTGGTGTTTTTATAAATAACTAATTATTAGTGGTTTTATTTTATTCTTAGCCTTCTATTTTGTATCGTGTAGCGATACAAGTTCACTAGAGGGTAATAATTTGTGACGTACTAATAAACAAATGGCTGTTTTACCGTCTTCTACGGCTTGTTTAGTTTTCTCTAATAAAATATTGCCACCTTGCATTTGTTTAAATCTTGGATTGAGATCACGAAATCTCATAAAGGCCACATCAATCTCCTTATAAGCCTTTACCATGGTAGTAACACTTTTGGCTATAGCTAAGACCTTGTTGTTCATGCGAATTAATTTTCTATTCATTCTTTCGTCACTTTCAATACGCAGCTTTTCTATTATCGACATGTAGTCGCGAGTTATTCGAACTTCTGGTGCCAGCTCCCAATCGTCTTCGACCAATCCAAAAAGCCAATCTACTGATACAAAATAAATTTCCGCAGATCTTTTAATTATTTGCAACGGAAAGTATTCAATACCAAAACCTTTCTCAAAGTACTTTAGGTCTTTCGTAGATATGCCAAGAAGTTGAGATGCCTGATCAACATTGTGTTCACACAATTGCCTCGCTTCCTTTAACTTTAGTCCAATCACTGATGCTATAGCGCGCTCGGCTTTACTACTAATTCGAAAATCTGCATTTGATTTTTCATCTGCCAGAGTTTCTTTCAACTCTTTTATAATTATCTGACGTCCCTCAACCGACCTAATTTCAGGTCTCGATTTTTGTCTCTCCTGCCATAAATCGTACTCCGTTTGCTTATGCAACCAATCTTCGGCACTAATTCCTTTCAACCAAATTTCTAAACGAATAGCCATATCTGTGCTTATAGCCGATTGACCATTGACAATACGCGATAAAGTCACGCGCGACACACCAAGTTGAGTTGCCGCCTCTGTTAGGTTAATACCTAACTCCAGCAACACATCTTCTTTCAAAAACCTACCTGGATGAGATGGAGTGAGTATGGCTGTCATGTTGTCTCCCTATTTTGGCTTTGTAGTTTGTAAATTGCTGAGTAAAATGCACTATAGAAGTGCATTTTTTTGCGATTATCACGGAATAATGGTAATGGAATGGATGTCTACTGCCCTAAATGGTATCGAAGTACCAAAGTAATGGGCAACTTTACTATTTCCTACATGAAAAGCTTTCGAGCATTATTCCGCGATAACCGCCTGAAGAAGTCGAGAATATTATTGCCGTTATTCTTATCTAACGGCAATTAGTAGTAGATTTCTCTGGTGCGTTTTCTAGTATCTGCTGATTGATTAGGAATGGGCTTCCATACTGGATAAGTCCTGATCTCATGAATAATTAAAATATGTTGCAAGCAAATCCCAATTTTGGATTGTCAGTTTAGCGGGGACTTCAATATGGCGAGCCATCTTTATGTGTAAACTGCCAGCTTCCCTTGAAGATAACTGCCTGCAAATCATCGTCAGGGTACAACACGACACAATCCTCTGTGTTACGGTCACTAACTTCAAGGTAATGCACTTCTTCGATTAGCGCGATTAAGCAACGGGTGAACGTTACCCGTATGGGAATGTCTTGATTGTTCATAGTGAATTCTGATGTAATAGATACGAGATATTTTCACAGATTAAACAACTAAACCAATTGGGACCTGTTCAGCCGCTTTGGTTATTGATAACCCGAGGCTAGCAATACATTTTCTCGTAAAATTTCGCCGGAATGAGGTGGTGATGTATTTCACTCATACTCAATTCTCTATCGGTGTACAGACAACTTTAAACCTGCTGCATTAATCACAGCTAGCAAAGTTTTTATTGTCGGATTTCCTTTCGTGGATAATGCCCGGTAAAGACTCTCTCTTGGGATTCCAGCACGGTCAGCTACTGTGGCCATGCCTTGCGCTTCTGCTATATGCCGCAGCGCTGCCAGCAAAGCTTCGCGCCCTCCTGGTTGATTAACTTCATCAAGTGCGGTAGAAAGGTATTCGTCAGCAAAAGCCGGATCTGCTCGCAGCAGTTCCACTACTGCATCATCATGAGGACGGGATGATTTAATCATGCTTTGTTTCTCCTATTCCAATTCTTCCAGTATTCCAATGCAGTATCAATTTCAGTCTGTTGTCTTCGCTTATCCCCTCCAGCCAATATCAAGATAAGCTTTTCTCCTGCTCTGGCGTAATACACACGATAACCAATCCCATGATCAATGCGCAATTCCCACATACCATCGGCAATAGGTTTACAGTCTCCAAAGTTTCCGGCGGCCATGCGTTGTATTCGCACTAAGATACGCGCACGCGCTTGCCGATCTGTTAAATTTCCCAACCATTCCTTAAAAGGATCGCGCCCATCATTGGTCAGGTAATCGGAAACTTTAAACATATTGTGAATTATAAGTTACATTTAAGCAAATACAACACTGTTATTCCACCATGCGAAGCCCCATCTTAGTGGAGGTAAGCTCAATTCCAGCTTGTTCTAAGATCCATGCTTCAATTTTGACGTGCCAAACCCGCAATAGATCAAGTGGGCGGCGTATGTAATGCTTTTCACGCACCCCTTGCGGCTTGTGACCTTGTATCTGCGCAGCAATACCGGCTGGCATTTCTATCCACTCGCACAAGCTGGCAAATGATCGCCTTAACCCATGCAAGGTCACATCCAGCCCAGCAATAGTACATGCCTTATCGTGCGCAATGCGTGGCTCGACCAAGTGTCCACTTGCTGAAGCCGGGCTACTGAAAACCCATTCATTGCGACGTGGTAATGTTGTCAGCAAATGTGCAACAAAAGGCGTTAAGGGAATCACTCTCAATCCTTCCACCTTGTCTTTTATAGCCATACTATTCCACTGAAAATCTATATCATCCCAGCAAACGGAAATTAATTCATTCGGGCGTGCACCTGTTAGCAGCAAGCTTTGAAGGTATGCGCTGATGATAGGGTTGCTGATTTGTTTTACGGCAGTGAACCATGCAGATAATTGTTCGCGCTGCAGTGCATCATTTTTTGACGTGGCTTTGCCCAAATGTTTCTTTACTTCTTTGATTTGTGCGGGATTGCTCTTAACGATAGAACCGTAGGTGGGATGCGTAGCGCACCAGTTTAGAAACGTACTTAATAGTGTTCTGGCGTTACGCGCACGGGCTGGCCTTTTGGCTCCTTCAACCTTTGCCCATGCTGTCATGCGTTCAGAGTTTAAGTCAATAAGCCTGATCGCTGCCAATGATGCAAGCGCGCCGGGTTCTGTCAGTTTCTTACTCCGTGTTCTCTTTTCACCACCAGATTGCATGGCGCGAACATGGTCATGCAAGTGTAGTTCTCCCCATGTGGATTTCATGGTTACGACATATTCATCCCATGCATTGACTACTGTCACAGTTTCGCGAGCTTCCTGTGCTCTCATGGCAGCGATTGTGGTTTCCTTGGCAGCAGCTTCATCAGCTTTTACTTGGCGCGGATCAATGCCTTGATCTGTCATTACTTTGAGTCTTGATGCTTCTTTTTGTGCTTTACCGAGTGGCCATGCTTTGGGGCTGCCTATGGTTATACGTAAGGTTCTACCGTGTAGCTTTGTTTCAAAAATATAACTTTTACTATCAGCATTAGTGACACGCAACCCTAACCCAGGGGTTTTTCCATTCCAGTAGATGTTTTGCTTTACCCCTAACTTGCACTTAAATTCAGCAACCCTCTCTGCTGTGAAATTTTCCCACTTCATTTCGCCACCTTTCTGTGTAGCCACTGTGTAGGAAAATTATATCAAAATTGAAGTATATCAATCAACACAAATAACTATGGAAAAACAATTATATTATTGTTTTTCCATAGTTATATGCACTAATCAACATTAATAAATGGAAATTTACTGGGACTCATAATCCCTTGGTCGCTGGTTCGAGTCCAGCCAGACCAACCAATAAATCAATAGGTTAGATTAATTTCTAACCTCTTTTTTCTTTCTGATGTGTCAAAATTGTGCCATCAAGGACATTAGAAACTAGCTCGGCATGCTGCATTAATTGCGGTTTTGATAGGTGCGCATAACGCCTGACCATCTCTTTCGATTCCCAACCGCCGAGTTCCTGCAATACATTCATAGGTGTACCGAGTTGAGCCAGATAGCTCGCCCACGTATGACGCAGATCGTGCCATCGTAATTTTTCTTTGTCGCGTTCATGCGTCGCTTTGTGCTGTGTTTCTAACAAAAACTTGTATGCCGCCTCATCCCAAGTCCGCTTTGGCTTATTCTCCAGTCTTGCAACCCGCCAGGATTCCGCTTTTAGCTTATCGTGGAATTCTTGCGCCTGGGTTTTGTCTTCAGTTGCAGCAGAGCTGATCTGGTCAAGTGAAACAGGACACCCCAGTTAAGCGACATTTTTCAATTTTTCTGTTTCTACCTCATATTGATTCGGGTTTTTGTACCCCAAGTATGAATGCAATCGATGGCTGTTATAAAACATGGAAATATACTGCAGCACAGCTTGCTGTGCTGTATGACGGGTATGGTAGTGCCGCCAGTGGATTTGCTCCCGCTTAAGGCTGCCGAAAAGCTCTCAGCCACAGCATTGTCGAAACAATAATCGGCATGGTTCATGCTGCCGATAAAGCCATGTATTTTCAGAAGCCGCCGGTATTGCCGACTGGCATATTGTGATCCGCGATCCGAATGTACTATCAGTTCTGCTTGTGGCTGAAGCTGCCAGATCGCAATTCTCAATGCGTCACAAACCAGCCTTGCTTTCATTCTTGAACTCATGCTCCAGCCAACTACCTTCCTGGAGAACAAATCAATGACACCAGCCAGATACAGCCATCCTTCCCGGGTCCAAATGTAGGTTATATCGCCAATATAGACTTGATTCGGAAATTCAACATCAAACTGCCGATTCAGTTTGTTCTCGAACATCGGTTGTTTGTGATCGCTGTCCGTGGTTAAACGCCTATTCGGTATGGGACGCACCAGCTACTTTGGAACGGTAAAAGTCAACGCCCAAGTCATGATGAAAAGCATCTGCATGAATCTGAAAAAAGCTGCCAACAAAATTTTTGTAGACAAGTCATCAAGGGGAGCAGTCCGTCCTAATGCAGCATAAGGGAGAAAAACTCCCTTGAAAAAGGAGCAAAAATTCACTTCTCTGCTAAAAAGCGCGTAAAAGTGTCATCTGGAAATTTTTCCCCGCCACCACAACAAAATTTCCAGGGTTGTGCAGAAGTCTTTATTATTGCTTGGCGCGATGATTTGTTGAGTCGATCATTAAGCAGCATGAATATTCGCCACCGCCTATCCGCACTATCGTCTTTATTTGAATACCTATGTGAGAAAAACACAGTTACACATAATTCAGTTAAGGGTGTAAAACGTCCAGCAGTGGAAAGTTATGAAGGCAAGACCCCGGCAATCGGCGATCATCAAGCGCGTGAATTGCTCGATTCCCCGAATGGTAATTCGCTAAAAGGTAAGCGTGATCGTGCGATACTAGTCACCCTACTCTATCACGCATTACGACGTGATGAGTTGTGCCGGTTGAAGGTTAAGGATTTTAAGCAGGAGCGGCGCGGCGTACCCCATTTAAAAATATCCGGCAAAGGTGGTAAACTCGCTATGTACCATATATAAGTTGGTACAGAAATACTCAGAAAAGCTGGGGTTCAAGATCGACGCTACCGCACCCGAGCGCAAGCTATTCAGGAGATTACCGAGTACATCGAGATCTTCTATAACCGACAGAGAAAACAACGTCTTGGCTACCTGTCACCCGCTGCCTTCACACGACGATATTATGAAAATCTGCTTGTCGCCTAACACGTTGGACTCCACGATTGCCAACCGACCTCAGTTTTCACTAAAATGGACCGGATCGATATAAGCACACAAAGGATGAACTGATGAAACATAAACCACAAATGATGAAAATGCATTGGTTGGGCGCGGCAGTGATGTTGACCCTGTATGCCTCGTCGGCTTGGGCCTTTAGCATCGATGATGTCGCAAAACAGGCTCAATCATTAGCCGGCAAAAGCTATGAAACGCCGGAAAGCAACTTGCCCTCGGTTTTCCGCGACATGAAATATGCGGATTATCAGCAGATTCAGTTTAATCGTGATAAAGCTTACTGGAGTAATCTGAAGACTCCATTCAAGCTTGAGTTTTACCACCAGGGCATGTACTTCGATACGCCCGTCGAAATTAATGAAATAACCGCCACGTCGGTACATAAAATCAAATACAGTTCTGATTATTTCAATTTCGGCAATGTCCAGTATGACAAAGACACGGAGAAAGATCTTGGCTTTGCCGGCTTCAAAGTGCTATATCCGATCAATAGCAAAGATAAAAACGACGAAATTCTCAGTATGCTCGGCGCCAGCTATTTCCGCATGATTGGCGCAGGCCAGATTTATGGTCTTTCCGCACGCGGCCTAGCTATCGATACCGCTCTGCCTTCCGGCGAAGAGTTTCCCCGGTTCCGAGAATTCTGGATCGAGCGGCCTAAACCGACTGACAAGCACCTGACAATCTATGCGCTACTCGACTCTCCGCGCGCGACGGGCGCTTACCGCTTTGTCATGATTCTGGACCACGATATCGTGGTCGACGTCCAGTCGAAAGTCTATCTGCGCGACAAGGTCGGCAAGCTGGGCGTTGCGCCGCTGACGAGCATGTTCCTGTTTGGCTCTAACCAGCCTTCTCCGGCGACGAACTTCCGTCCTGAGTTACATGATTCTAACGGCCTCTCCATTCACGCCGGTAATGGAGAGTGGATCTGGCGTCCGCTGAACAACCCGAAACATCTGGCCGTCAGCAGTTTCTCCATGGAAAACCCGCAGGGCTTTGGTCTACTGCAACGTGGCCGCCAGTTCTCGCGTTTTGAAGATCTGGATGACCGTTACGATCTGCGTCCGAGCGCGTGGGTAACGCCGAAAGGGGAATGGGGCAAAGGTAGAGTAGAGCTGGTGGAAATTCCGACCAACGACGAAACCAACGACAACATCGTCGCTTTCTGGACGCCGGATCAACTGCCGGAAGCTGGTAAAGAGATGAACTTCAAGTACACCATCACCTTCAGCCGCGACGAAGACAAACTGCATGCGCCGGATAACGCGTACGTCATGCAAACTCTTCGCTCAACGGGTGATGTAAAACAGTCTAATCTTATTCGTCGACCTGATGGCACGATCGCCTTCGTCGTCGATTTCACTGGCACGGAGATGAAGAAGCTGCCGCAGGATACTCCTGTTGCAGCTCAGGTCAGTATTGACGACAACGGCAAGATCGTCGAGAGCAGCGTGCGTTACAACCCGGTCATTAAAGGCTGGCGCCTGATGCTGCGCGTAAAAGTGAAAGATGTGAAGAAAATCACTGAGATGCGCGCTGCGCTAGTCAACGGTGATCAGACGTTGAGTGAAACCTGGAGCAATCAGCTACCTGCAGATGAATAAGGTAACTGAGTATATTGACGCGCTGCCGCTGACCGGCGCTGAGAAAGCGGTACTACCGACAATGGATATCCGCGCCCTTCATGAGGCGCTGGATCCTGAGCATCATCACTATGCGCGTGAAGATGATTCGCCGCTGGGGTCTGTGAAAAAGCGACTTGAGCAGAGCTGGCCTGATTCTCTGGTTGACGGGCAACTGATTAAAGACGACGAAGATCGTACGCAACTGGAGGCGATGCCCAAAGCGACGCGTTCATCGATGTCACCGGATCCGTGGCGCACCAATCCGATTGGTCGATTCTGGGATCATCTGCGTGGGCGCGATGTCACGCCGCGCTATGTGTCGCGACTGACGAAGGAAGAACAAGCTCACGAACAGAAATGGCGCACCGTCGGCACCATCCGCCGCTACATTTTGCTGCTGCTGACGTTGTCGCAAACCGTGGTTGCGACCTGGTATATGAAAACCATCCTTCCTTACCAGGGTTGGGCGCTGATCAATCCGGTCGATATGATTGGCCAGGATGCGTGGGTATCGTTTATGCAGTTGCTACCTTATATACTGCAAAGCGGCATTTTGATCCTCTTCGCTATTCTCTTCTGTTGGATATCCGCCGGTTTCTGGACGGCGCTGATGGGCTTTCTGCAACTACTGATCGGTAAAGACAAGTACAGTATTTCCGCATCGACGGCAGGGGATGTGCCGCTCAATCCCGAGCACCGTACGGCGTTGATTATGACTATCTGCAACGAAGACGTGGATCGCGTATTCGCCGGATTGCGTGCGACCTGGGAATCAGTGAAGGCGACGGGTCAACAACAACACTTCGATGTCTATATTCTGAGCGACAGCTACAACCCTGATATCTGCGTTGCGGAACAGAAAGCGTGGATGGAACTGATTGCAGAGGTTCAGGGTAAAGACCGGATCTTCTATCGTCGCCGCCGCCGCCGGGTGAAGCGTAAGAGCGGCAACATTGACGATTTCTGCCGCCGCTGGGGTAACCAGTACAGCTACATGGTGGTGCTGGACGCGGACTCGGTGATGTCAGGAGAGTGCCTGACCAATCTGGTGCGTTTGATGGAGGCTAACCCGAATGCCGGCATCATTCAGTCGTCGCCGAAAGCCTCAGGCATGGATACCCTCTACGCGCGTTGCCAGCAGTTTGCGACACGCGTTTACGGGCCGCTGTTTACTGCCGGCCTGCACTTCTGGCAATTAGGGGAATCACACTACTGGGGCCACAACGCCATCATCCGTGTGAAACCGTTTATTGAGCACTGTGCGCTGGCACCTCTGCCGGGTGAAGGTTCTTTCGCGGGCTCCATTCTTTCTCACGACTTCGTGGAAGCGGCATTAATGCGCCGTGCGGGGTGGGGGGTGTGGATCGCTTACGATCTGCCGGGTTCTTATGAAGAACTGCCGCCGAACCTGCTGGATGAGCTTAAGCGCGACCGCCGTTGGTGTCACGGCAATCTGATGAACTTCCGCCTGTTCCTGGTGAAAGGCATGCATCCGGTACACCGTGCGGTGTTCCTGACCGGCGTCATGTCCTATCTTTCCGCGCCGCTGTGGTTTATGTTCCTTGCGCTTTCCACCATGCTGCAGGTGGTGCATACGCTCACGGAACCGCAATACTTCCTGCAACCGCGCCAGCTGTTTCCGGTGTGGCCGCAGTGGCGGCCGGAACTGGCGATCGCGCTGTTAGCCTCGACCATGGTGCTACTGTTCCTGCCCAAGCTGCTGAGTATTCTGCTTATCTGGTGCAAGGGGACGAAAGAGTACGGTGGGTTCATTCGCGTCACGATCTCCCTGCTGCTGGAGGTGCTTTTCTCGGTGCTGCTGGCGCCGGTGCGTATGCTATTCCACACCGTATTCGTGGTCAGCGCGTTCCTTGGCTGGGAGGTGGTGTGGAACTCGCCACAACGTGACGATGATTCCACCCCGTGGAGTGAAGCCTTTAGGCGCCATGGCTCACAGCTGCTGCTGGGGCTGGTATGGGCCGTAGGGATGGCGTGGCTTGATCTGCGCTTCTTGTTTTGGCTGGCGCCTATCGTCTTCTCGCTGATTCTTTCGCCGCTCGTGTCGGTCATTTCCAGCCGTGCGTCCGTTGGCCTGCGCGCCAAACGCCGGAAGCTGTTCCTGATTCCGGAAGAGTATTCGCCGCCTCAGGTACTGGTGGATACAGACAACTATCTGGTGATAAATCGCAACCGCACACTGAGCGATGGCTTTATGCACGCCGTGTTTCATCCATCGTTCAGCGCGCTGGCGACGGCGATGGCCACCGCGCGCCACCGCGAGAGCAACGTGCTTGAGATTGCCCGCGATCATCACGTTGAGCAGGCGCTGAATGAAACCCCTGATAAACTCAACCGCGATCGCCGTCTGATACTGTTGAGCGATCCGATCATCATGTCGCGTCTGCATTACCGCGTATGGGCGACGCCGGAGAAATACTCTTCGTGGGTGAATTACTATCAGCAACTGACGCTAAATCCGTTGGCGCTGAAAGCGAAATAGCCGAGCATTAAGGAAAATACCGGCCATGTAGCAATTAACTGTTGAAATTGTCTTGTTTTCTAAGTGACATTAGGAAACAGAGAGTTGGTGAAATATGCTGACCGAGATGGTCAATCATTCTATGCCATCCCAGATAGCTTTCAAGAAAGCATGTCGCTACGCCATGAAATCTCGCTATCCATTGTCTGAGCCGGCTGCCATAGCATTAACATTCTGAATGTGGTAAATATTGTTGATAACGCGTTGACCTGCTGCCACATTGACTGGACGATGAATGATTTTTGCTTCTCTGGCGATCTGTCTGTAAGCAGACATTCCATCCGAAAACCATACACTTCACCTCGTCCAACTGGGGTTTCTAGGAGTTTGCGGACTTAAAGTGGCTCTTACCGCTCTTGTCGCTAATTGTATGACGCAGTTTCTCTTCGCATCTTGATACTTACGATTATTGCCGCAATCCTGATTGGGGTAAACCCAACATATGAACTGCCAGAGGCAAATTGAATCTGAACGGATAGGTGTAAGTAATCGTAAATGCATAATAGATAGCTATAATCCATCAACCGCTATCATCTTCTTACGCTCCCGTTCGACTATTTCCAATACGGTATTTTTGCTCAAGTCCAGTTGCTTGCCAATCTGGCGATAGGATTGACCTGTAGCCACCAGTGCCAATACCTTCGGTGCTAATTTCTCTGATTTTACTCGCTGCCCAAGGCGCCTACCGAACACCACGCCACGAGCCTGCGCGGCCAGGACTTCGAATCAAACCAGCTCACGGTCTTTTTCGCGAAAGAAACGAAGTGAAATATTCGTTCATCACCCAAAGGAAGAAGACCTACCCGGTTGGTTTGATGTGCCAACTCATGCGTGTAAGTCGTGGCACCTATTATGATTATGTCCGGTGCACTGACAATTGTTCTGCAGACCCGTATCACGAGGAAATACTTGAAACGGTTCGAGGCATGGCGAAATGCTGCAATCATAGCTACGGCAGCCGCAGAATCGCAAAAGCGCTGAATGCGCTGGGTTATCCGGTTGGCCGCTGGAAAGCTCGAAGCCCGATGCGGGAAGCAGGCGTACAGATCAGACACTGGGAGAAGTACAAGGTAACTGAAACAGCAAACAGATTTTGAAACAATCATTGCTAAATATCATAAAAATCACTGTGCCAAACTACGACAGAAATACCACCTTTTGAGGCTGTTTGACACTGGTTTTGTGCTTGGTAAGCATTGTAAGTTATTGATTATATTAATTGCATATTCAATGGTTGCGTCTCATAATCCCTTGGTTACTGGTTCGAGCCCAGTCAGACCAACCAATAAATCAATAGGTTAGATTAATTTCTAACCTCTTTTTTCTTTCTGATGTGTCAAAATTGTGCCATCAAGGACATTAGAAGCTAGCTCGGCATGCTGCATTAATTGCAGTTTTGATAGGTGCGCATAACGCCTGACCATCTCTTTCGATTCCCAGCCTCCGAGTTCCTGTAACACATTCATGGTCGTACCCTGTTGGGCTAACTTCAAGAACGAGCGAGTAACATAGACTTGTGTCATGAAACACGCTTAAAGATGGCTGCCATGAGCTTCGAGTACATCAAGGTCTCGACAACTGGAAACGGGCAGCATTCAACGTTAGGCTGTAAATCACCAATGCGATTTCTAAATGACTGGCTGATCACTCAAAAGCAGGAAGAATTGATAGCATAAAACTGTTCGCCTGTTGGAAGACGAGAAACAGAGGGAACCTCACTATAGTTTGTTAGTGTGTTTGCACCCGCTAGATAACAATCAGAAGTACTCCACCACCAGCCGCCGTCCGGCTGCTTTCTACCTTACAAAGTTTTATCTCATTTTTGGTGTGTGAAAACTCACTGAGAATTTCTTTGATGTCATCAATAATGCGCTCACAGATGATTTATTTTTAATAATCAATTTAGTGAGTGAGTAAGAATGTTAAGCAATTTAAAGACTGTGCAGATTACTCTGTCTTGGCTATTAGCTATTTCTTTCGTTATTGGTATTTTGATACTTCCTCAGTATGTTTTCGCGGAAGATCTCGATGATGAAGATCCTCCTCAAGATCTAGTATTAAAAGGAGATGGTAAGTGTACGGTATGTCATGATGAAAATAGCGACAATCCAATACTTGCGATTGGAAAAACCAAACACGAAACCATTGCAGACCATCGCACACCCACTTGCACAAGTTGTCATGGCGAGGGCAGTAGTCATGAGGATTCTCCCGACAGAGCGCTTATGCCTGAGCGAACGTTCGGGAAGAAGTCGCTCAATCCTGTTGAGGAAAGGAACGGCGCCTGCTTAGCCTGTCATCAAGGCGGTAAACGCATGCATTGGGCGGGAAGCCTTCATGCCAATCGCGATATAGCATGTACCGCCTGTCACCAAATTCATACTGAGCAAGACAAGGTACGCAACAGGATTACTCAGGCAGAAGTATGTTTTGACTGCCATAAAGAGTTGCGTACATTGATTAACCGGCCTTCCAGACACCCCATTCGCGAAGGTAAGGTTATCTGTTCTGATTGTCATAATCCTCACGGTTCTGCGGGTCCCAGCAATATGGTGCGCGATAGCGTCAATGAAACATGCTACAGCTGCCACATGGAGAAACGCGGGCCGTTTGTTTATAACCACCCGCCAGTACAAGAAAATTGTGCAATTTGCCACAATCCTCACGGCACCACTGCACCGAATTTACTGAGATCACGATCTCCATTCCTATGTCAAGAATGTCACGAACCCAATACGCATCAAGGTAGTTCTGGAACACTGACAGGAGCATACGCTAGAAACACCTTAGCCAGAGGCTGTGCGAATTGCCATACCCAAGTCCATGGTAGCAATAATCCTCAAAACATTCGTAATGAAAGCATGTTTCAGCGCTAATTAGGAAAAGAAAATGAATATCAGTATATTTAGAAGAAAATGTTCTCTATTTACAATCATTGTCGTAATACTCTCATTTGCCGCCGAAACTGTCTGGTCATCTGATAAGGAAAATGATCTGCTTAAAGAGCTCACTAAGCCCAAAAGTACCATCAACTTTGGTACAGGCTACCTATTTAATGATAATTCTCGTTTTGGTCAGTACAATGGCCTACGTAATGAAGGGCCTTATGGTATTTTTAACGTCGATATCGTGCGGCGGAATGACGATACAGGAACTTGGCTCAAATTGCTGGGCCGCAATTTGGGGTTACAAAATCGTGATATCCGGTTTGAGCATAGTAAGCAAGGTAAATGGGGTTATTTCATCGACTACAGCCAGACCCCACGCTACGAGCCATTTACTGTCAATACGGCTGTCTCAGGCATAGGCACTACCGATCCTCACATCCCAACTTCTTCCACTCCCGGAGATCCGGCTCAACTGAAAACAGAACGGCAATCTATTGGATTTGGCTACAATAAGTTCCTACCGGGCAATCTTGAATTTCAGCTTCATTTTCGCAATGAAGACAAAGATGGCGCACGTCTGTTTGGGCGTGGCAATCGACTTGGAGAACCAAGCCCGAGAGCCGTTGGAGGTTTTGAATTTATACCTGAACCGATTAATTCAACCACTCGCCAGTTTGGTGCTTCCCTTGATTACGCAGGGAAGCAACTGCAGTTATCAGGCGGATACTATGGCACAATGTATAATAATAAAAACCACTTATTAAATGTTACAGGCGGTAGTACTGTTGGAGGAATCGATGCGCCCAGTGTATTTACTCCCATCGCACTCGCACCCGACAATCAATCGCATCAGGCATTTCTATCGGGTGGTTATAGCTTTACACCAACAACACGCGGTACATTTAAAGCAGCTTACACGAGAGCCACGCAAACTGACACGTTTTCCCCATCATTGATTACTGCACCAGGCATTGGATTCAATCTTGGCGGTCGCATTGACACCGCTTTGTTACAAGCTGGACTCACAGCCAGGCCTCTTTCTAAGTTATCGATTAATACAAACTTTCGTTTTGAGGATCGCGATGACAAGACACCCGTATTGCTCTATAACCCAATGGCAGCATTGCTTGATTATAATGAGCGTAGTTGGAATGGGCTGAACAATCCACGATCTTTCAGGACAATTACCAGCAAATTTGAAGCAAGCTACGCCTTACCGAAAGATTTCCGATTGATTGGCAGCATTGATTATGATCATAGAGACCGGAGTGGTGTCGCAACAAATACCAGTCATCGAAGTCGAACGGATGAAATTTCTTATCGTGCTGAATTGCGTCGCTCATTATCTGAAACAATAACCGGCACTATTTCATACATACACAGTAATCGTTTTGGTTCTAATTTTCTGACGAATACTACCGGAACTGGCGACCCTTTCTTTAATCTTATTGCCCCTTTCAATCTAGCGGATCGTACCCGGGATAAAGTGCGCTTAATGGTTAATTGGGAGCCCATTGAACCATTGTCGCTGCAACTATCCATTGATGAATCATTCGATAATTTTGGCCATCGCGCAGGCTCGGATTTAGGATTGCGAAAAGGCTCAGCACGCAACTATTCACTGGATGCCACGTATACCTTCTCAGAAGCCTGGCAAGCAACAGCATGGTTCTCTCGGAATGAAACCCATATTGATCAGGCATCTAGAAATCCTATTACAGACAGTGGAATTCGTGAGGTCTGGAGTGCGAATCTTCAGGATTTTGGCACTTCTTTCGGGGCAGATATTAATGGCAAATTAACTGAAAAAATTGAAACCGGTGCTAATTTTCTCTATTCAGACTTTACAAACAAGTTTAATCAGAAGGTTTCTCTCGAACCACAAGTCAATATAGTGCCGAATATTTCAACCCTATACAGTAGTAGTATGAGATTTTATGCAAAATACGATGTACGAAGAAATTTGGGACTTCGCCTGGATTACATTCTGGATCAATTTAAAACAAATGAGTGGACTTGGAATTGGAATTATTCCGACGGAACCAAACTAACTCAAGATACTAACCAAATGGTGAGCTTTGTTTTTCTCTCTGCTTACTATAGTTGGCAGTAAGTATGCTTGCCACAAAGCTGGGGGACTCATCAATAATCCGCCGCAATACCCATCTTACGTCAGATTGGCATGAGGTGCTGGGAGGACGGCTACCTGTGCACAGATAGTGAAAAAACATTAAGGCTGCTCTCAATCAATGAGTGTCGAGAAAATTTCTAGGTCTATAAATTTCCATGAACATCCTCAACCATCTTTGTAAGCTTAGCGATATCAAGAATATGCAGCTCATGGTCTTTGCGCAAAATTAGATTGTCTCTTTCCAGTTTATTTAGTTCTCTTGTAACAGCTTCACGATGCGAACTAACTAGATTCGCCAATTCAACATGTGTTGGTACGGGTGAAATAATGGCTGTATTAAATCCGTTAGTTTGTTTTTTTGCAAGACGAAGCAGCTCAGCTTGGATACGATTTTGTGCTAATAAGGTGCTGAATTCAAAAACACGCTCAGTCAATCGTCTTATCTGATCAGTTAATCGCTGCAAAATAGCAAATGCGATCTTCTGGTTGTGATAAATCAGCTCGAGGAAATCTGATGAGGAAATTGACGCTACTAATGAACTTGTTTTAGCGACAACGGTTGCAGAGCGTGAACGACTATCAATTGCTGTTAACTCACCAAATATTTCACCTGCTGACAGGTCGCATAAAATAACTTCTTTCCCCAACATCGAATAGTAGTGCACACGCATTTCGCCTTGTGTGATAAAGAAAACACTATGGGAATCGTCATGATACCGAACAATCTCCTCGCCAGCTTCATAGCGATGCCAATGACAGACTTGCGCAATCACATCCAGATCTGAGGAAGGCAGCCCTTTAAACTCCTTGATGACCGAAAGAATGGCGCAAGCGCGGTCAGGTGGAATATTTCTAGTGGTCGTTTTCTCAATCATCAGAAGCTCCTTTCAAGCTTAATTGCGAGGATAAACGTGCGATCATGTACTCACATAAATATTCTACCCTTAAAACTGAAGTTTAGAGGATGCACTTTGCTGCAAAGTATTTAGATTAGGGGTTGTGTATGTAAGTGTATCCGCTGTGAGAGATCTCACACGCAAATTGCTACATCTAACATATAATTAGATTGTGGGTATTTTATTCTTGGTCGCTATCATTCGACTGAATTAGCTTCAAAGATAACAATAAATAACATTTAACCGGCATTATGTAGCAGCCGCACAAAGCTTTTCTTCGTGCGAGGCATTAATATAGCATCTGTTTTTTTCTTTCAGGTGCCAAATGTCCGAATCCCACGTAGTTAGCGGCCTTGTTGCCAAACGAGCTGAAATGTCTGGGTTAATCCAGA
>CAMCBD010000055.1 GCA_945872825.1 Nitrosomonas ureae | reverse complement strand
GAACTGCTGCCGAAAGATGATTCTGCGTTATTAATTGAGATTGCGCCTTGGGTGGAAGATTTTATTGCCCGGTTGTTTAACATTGAGACGGAAGTGCAGCAGCTGGCTGCAAAACATCATGAGCTGGCCCCGCTTTATTTCTGTAAACGGCAATTTGTTCAACGCCGGGCAAAAGGAAAAGTCGGCGATGAAGAGTTGGCCGGTATCGATGGTTTGGCACTAGAAAAAGAGTTGGCGGCAGAATTTGGTGAGCCCTTTTCAGAATTGGTTTTTGCCACCAAAGTGATGCAATGGATGGATGCAGAAGCAGAGAATGAGTCACGGTTGAACAAGGCATTGCACTATGCGGCCTGGGCACTGAGGACACCTGCCGGACAACAGCATACGCAGCAGGGCATTTTATTCAAGTCGCCAGCAAAATTAGATTTTCAACATTTATTGTCTCTGGATACGGATGAATCAGCCGGATACCCGGTGCATCGGCTTGGGCATTTACGTGAGCGTAACGGCTTTGCACTGACCGATGCGGGTACTGATCTAATGGGCGCTCTGGATGAAGCCAATTACTGCATCTGGTGCCACGAGCAAGGGAAAGATTCGTGTTCTAAAGGTCTGATACAAAAATCCAAGTCACCGGATGAACCGCCTGCCTTCAAGAGAAGTGAACTGGGTGCTTTGTTGGCAGGCTGCCCATTGGAAGAACGTATTTCCGAATTCCACAAACTCAAGACGCAGGGCATCGCAGTGGGTAGTCTGGCGATGATTGCGCTGGATAATCCGATGTGCGCTGGCACCGGCCACCGTATTTGTAATGACTGTATGAAATCCTGTATTTATCAAAAGCAGGAGCCGGTTGATATCCCGCAAGCAGAAACACGGACGCTGAAAGATGTGTTGGCGCTACCGTGGGGATTTGAGATCTATAGTTTGCTGACACGCTGGAATCCCTTGAATTTGCGCCGGCCGGTACCGAAACCGGCATCTGGCCGCAAGGTTCTGGTTGTTGGAATGGGACCTGCCGGCTATACACTGGCGCATCATTTGATGAACGAAGGCCATACCGTCGTGGGAATTGATGGACTTAAGATCGAGCCGCTGTCAGCAGAAATCTCGGGTGTTAATCAACAGGGCGAACGCGTGCCGTTTAAAGCGATTCAGGTTGCCAGCATTCTGGAAGAGAATTTGGATCAGCGTATGCCAGCCGGCTTTGGTGGTGTGGCTGAATATGGAATCACCGTGCGCTGGAACAAAAATTTTCTGAAATTGATCCGGCTGCTATTGGAGCGCCGGGAAGAATTTGCCTTGTTTGGAGGGGTACGGTTTGGCGGCACCTTGACGACCGAAGACGCGTTTGCTATGGGTTTTGATCATATTGCGCTGGCGGCGGGCGCCGGATGCCCTACCGTGTTGGATTTGCCGAATGGATTGGCGCGCGGCGTGCGTGCGGCATCGGATTTTCTGATGGGGCTGCAATTAACAGGTGCCGCGCAGAGTGACTCCATCGCCAATATGCAATTACGCTTGCCGGTGGTGGTGATCGGCGGCGGTTTGACGGCTATCGATACGGCGACGGAAGCGCTCGCCTATTATCCGCTGCAGGTGGAAAAATTTTTACAGCGCTATGAAATTCTATCGGCTGTGAAGGCGGACGTCGCCGTTCGTGAAGCTTGGGATGCTGAAGAAAAAGAGATCGCTGACGAATTTCTGAATCATGCACGAGCCATCCGGGCGGAACGCCAAGCTGCACAACGGGAAAAAAGGACGCCGGGTATCATCAATTTGCTGCAATCCTGGGGTGGCGCAACCATAGCCTACCGGAAACGCCTGGCAGATAGTCCTTCCTATACGTTGAATCATGAAGAGGTTGAAAAGGCTCTGGAAGAAGGTATCTGGTTTGCCGAAGGGTTGACACCAACGCGGGTCAATGTGGATGCTTGGGGGCATACGCAGTCGGTGCGATTTGCGGTGCAAAAGCGAGATGAGACTGGACAGTGGCGAGATGCTGGCGAAGTGGAATTACCGGCGCGCGCCTTGCTGGTTGCTGCGGGAACTCAGCCCAATACGGTTTTAGCGCGGGAAGATGACAAGCAATTTAAACTCAATGGGCGTTATTTCGCGGCTTGCGACGAAGAAGGCAATCCGGTGCAACCGGCATATGCCAATCCCAAACCGGAAACGCCGATGGTACTGCTCAGTCGCTACAGGGATAACCAGGATGGGCGTTTCATCAGTTTCTTCGGTGATTTGCATCCATCTTATTCCGGTAACGTAGTGAAAGCGATGTCCAGTGCCAAGCAAGGTTACCCGGTGGTGAGTCGAGTACTGGAACGTGTTAAGCCAAAATTGGATCAGCCGGCAGAGCATTTTTTTGCACAACTGAATGATCAGTTGCGGGCAACGGTTTATAAAGTGGAGCGGCTGACTCCCAATATTATCGAAGTGGTAGTGCATGCTCCAATGGCGGCTGAGCATTTTCAACCGGGCCAGTTTTATCGGTTCCAGAATTATGCCACGCTGGCAACCGTTGCAGGAGATACTCGATTAGCAATGGAAGGCCTTGCATTGACAGGGGCATCCGTGGATATTGAACGCGGTTTGGTTTCACTCATTGTTTTGGAAATGGGCGGATCTTCTAATCTGTGCGCGCTATTGAAACCGGGCGAACCAGTTGTGCTGATGGGTCCCACCGGTACGCCGACAGAGATTCCAGCGGGTAAAACCGTGGTGCTAGTGGGCGGCGGTTTGGGTAACGCGGTGTTGTTTTCTATTGGCGCAGCGGCACGTGCTGCCGGATCAAAAGTTTTATATTTTGCTGGCTATAAAAAGTTGATTGATCGCTATAAAGTGGCCGAAATTGAAGCGGCGGCGGATATCGTCGTATGGTGCTGTGATGAATCCCCAGGCTTTGAAGCAACGCGTCCGCAGGATAAAAGCTATGTGGGTAATATTGTTCAAGCCATGGTTGCTTATGGCAGCGGTGAGTTAGGCGTGCAACCGGTGGCATTGGCTGATGCAGACCATATTATTGCAATTGGTTCAGACCGCATGATGGCCGCAGTAGGCTTGGCGCGTCATAACCAATTAAAGCCATACTTAAAAGCCGATCATTTTGCCATTGGCTCAATTAACTCTCCGATGCAGTGCATGATGAAGGAAATTTGTGCACAGTGCTTGCAGCCGCATCAGGATCCGGAAACGGGGAAAATTACTTACGTGTTTTCTTGTTTTAATCAGGATCAACCGTTGGATCAGGTGGATTTTCCTGGATTGGCAACGCGCTTACGTCAGAATACGGTGCAGGAGAAGTTGACGAACCAATGGATCGGACGTTGTGTAAACGGCTTGGGATAAAATATTTTGTTTGGGCCTGGATTTTATACACAGAATTTTGCAACGATCTCGGAGGGTGAAATAAAGTGACTGAGCGAGTAGAGAAAGCGCCGTTGCGGGCTGAACCAGTAGCAGTTGATACGGCAGTGTTGCGTCAGATGTTTCATAACAATAATGCGTTGGTGCGGAAATTTGGGCTTAAATTCATTGAAGTTGCCAATGACACGTTAGCAGAAATGAAAGAGGCGCAGTCTAAAAAAGACTTACCAACACTCGGTCGTTTAAGGCATAAACTAAAATCTTCTGCCAGAACAATCGGTGCATCAAGTTTTGCTGATTTATGTGAAGGACTTGAGAAAGCCAATACCGGCAATGATTGGTCCGATGCGGAATCATTGCTGGAAAAGATTCCGCCTTTACTGGAAAGGATTACACAACAATTAGAAAACGAATTCAGTGAAATGAGTGAGTAAGATCTTTTAAAGGGAAGTGAGTGAGCAGAAAATCAAGCAATATCAAGTTTTTCCTAATCCATGTAATGCATTACATGCAAATTGATTTATAATTCGCAGTTCGTTAAAAGAATTAAGCACAATTTTGGTTTTTGTTTGTAAGCAGATTGGCAAGAAAAGGGAGATCATCAATGCATATAGGCATACCAGCAGAGATTCGCGGCGGAGAAACGCGTGTAGCAGCGACACCGGAGACCGTGAAAAAATATACTGCCAAGGGTGTTCATAAAGTTTTAGTGCAGTCAGGCGCTGGCGCAGGTGCCAGTATACCGGACTCCGCTTATCAAGAAGCGGGCGCAACGATAGTCACTGATGTAGCAGAGCTGTATGCGCAATCACAGATTGTACTCAAGGTACGTGGCCCGGAATCCAGCGAATTAGCAATGGTGCGTAAGGACGCTGTATTGCTGGGTCTATTGTCACCGCATCATAAAGAGGGCGTTGACGCATTGGTGCAACACGGATTGACTGCATTTGCGATGGAAAAATTGCCACGTATTTCGCGTGCGCAGAATATGGATGTTTTATCCTCACAGGCAAATATTGCGGGCTATAAAGCGGTGATCATCGCGGCAAACGCTTATCAAAGATTCTTCCCCATGTTGATGACGGCAGCGGGTACTGTAAAAGCAGCGCGCGTTCTGATTTTGGGTGCGGGTGTGGCTGGCTTACAAGCGATTGCGACAGCGAAAAGACTAGGTGCCGTGGTTGAAGCTTTTGATGTACGGCCTGCAGTCAAAGAACAAGTGGAAAGCTTGGGCGCCAAATTTGTGGAAGTACCACTCAGCGATGAAGAAAAAGCCAAAGCTGAAACCGCTGGCGGCTATGCAACCGAGATGTCGGATGACTATAAGCGGCGCCAGGGTGAGTTGGTGCATGAACGTGCGAGCGCTGCAGATATCATCATTACAACCGCGTTAATTCCTGGGCGTCCAGCGCCTGTTTTGATCAAGGAAGAAACCGTGCAAGCGATGAAACCTGGTTCGGTTATTGTGGATATGGCGGTTGAAGCAGGGGGCAATTGCCCGTTATCCGAGTTGGATAAAACGGTCGTTAAACACGGCGTGCATCTGATTGGTATTGCAAATCTTCCAGGTTTAGTGGCAGCTGATTCCAGTACATTGTATGCGCGAAATTTGATGAATTTTCTGAATCTGATGCTGGATCCAGAAAGCGGTGAACTTAAAATAGATCGTTCAGATGAGGTTATTGCAGGGACATTGCTTTGCGCGGGCGGAGAAATCGCCAGTAAATCATAATCGACACCGGGTTCAAAGAACGCGATATTAATTGCTACATTTAGAACGTATGGTTAACGAATTTTAAAGGAGTAATCATGATTGGTGAAATTGATCCATTTATTATCAATCTAACGGTTTTTGTGCTGGCGATTTTTGTTGGCTATCATGTTGTATGGAATGTGACCCCAGCTTTGCATACACCTTTGATGTCAGTGACGAACGCTATTTCTGGCATTATTCTTGTGGGTGCGATGTTAGCCGCTGGGCCAGCCGAGACTGATTGGGGAGTGTGGCTCGGTGCGGTGGCGGTTACACTGGCTGCAATTAATGTTTTTGGTGGATTTCTGGTGAGTCAGCGGATGCTGGAAATGTTCAAGAAAAAAGACAAAAAAGGAAATGCGTAAATGTCAGCAAATATGGTAGCACTTGCATATTTAGTGGCTTCAGTATTTTTTATACTGGCACTAAAAGGGCTAAGCTCGCCTGAATCTGCACGCCGTGGAAACTTATTCGGTATGGTTGGTATGGCGATTGCGGTTGCCACAACCTTGACGCTTACCCAGAATTGGCCTCTGATTTTAGGGTGTATTGCAGTGGGCGGTATTATTGGCGCGCTTGTTGCGCAGCGTGTGCAGATGACAGCAATGCCGGAACTGGTTGCGTTTATGCACTCACTGGTTGGTTTAGCCGCCGTGTTTATTGCGGTCGCGGCGGTTAATAATCCGGTTTCATTCGGTTTGCCAGAGATTCTCCCCGGGGGGGGTAAACTGGAATTGTTTTTGGGCACCTTTATTGGCGCTATGACATGGTCCGGTTCAGTCATCGCGTTCCTGAAATTGTCTGGACGCATGAGTGGCACCCCGATTGTTTTTACTGGTCAGCATATGATTAATTTATTGCTGGCGATCATCATGATCGGATTTGGTCTGTGGTTTTTCTTTAGTGAAACGACCAATTGGACCGCGTTTATTGCAATGACCACAATTGCTTTCATCTTGGGATTCCTGATTATTATTCCTATTGGTGGCGCTGATATGCCGGTAGTGATATCCATGCTCAACTCCTATTCGGGTTGGGCTGCAGCAGGTATTGGCTTCTCTCTGGGTAACCCGATGTTGATCATCGCAGGATCACTGGTAGGCAGTTCGGGTGCGATTCTCTCGTATATCATGTGTAAAGCCATGAACCGGCCATTTCTATCGGTTATATTGGGTGGTTTTGGCAGTGACGGCGGAACCGCAGCAGTGGCAGATGATGGCGTACAGAAGACATACCGCAGCGGCAGTGCGGAAGACGCAGCCTTCTTAATGGGTAATGCCGACAGTGTCATAATTGTTCCTGGATATGGTTTGGCCGTTGCAAGGGCGCAACATGCCGTCAAGGAATTGGCTGAGAAACTGCATGAAAAAGGAGTTAATGTACGCTTTGCGATTCATCCGGTAGCCGGGCGTATGCCGGGACACATGAATGTGTTGCTGGCAGAAGCTGAGATTCCTTATGAACAAGTCCTGGAAATGGATGAAATCAACAGCGATTTCTCAAACACAGATGTTGTGCTGGTGTTGGGTGCGAATGATGTGGTGAATCCGGCAGCGAATGTTCCCGGTAGTCCGATTTATGGCATGCCGATATTGGACGCGCATAAAGCGCGTACTGTTATGGTGGTTAAACGCAGTATGGCTGTGGGTTATGCCGGTCTTGATAACGACCTGTTCTATATGGATAAAACCATGATGATCTTTGGAGATGCCAAGAAAGTTGTTGAACATTTAGTTAAAGCACTGTGATGCACTGAAAGATTTTTTATTCAAAGAACAAAGGCGCAATTATTGAAGAATAATTGCGCCTTTGTGTTATCTGGCACTGATTCAATATTGTTTCGTAACAAACTTATGTTCCGCAAAAGGTTTGATACACCCGTTCTGAAGGCGCCGGTGGGGCGCGGTACTCTGTAAATTCCGGCGCATCGGTGTATGGGTTTGTCACTGCTGCAAGCAGCCGTTGCATCAGCGAGTAATCGCTCTGCTCAGAGGCTGCTGCCAGCGCTTCTTCAACGCGGTGGTTGCGCGGTATGATCGCGGGGTTATTCGCCCGCATTAAACCCAATGCAGATGCAATCGGTTCCGATTGGCGTGATAGTCTCGCCTGCCAGCGCGCATGCCATGCAACAAAATCGGCATCGTGAAACACGGCATCTTCGGGACAGGTCTCAGAACCCAGCGCGCGGAAGCTATTGGTGTAATCGGCCTGATGTTTGTGCATCCAGGTAAGCAGGCTTGCAATGAGCTCGCTATCTTCGGCCTCTTCAGTGAACAATCCCAACTTTTTCCGCATTCCTGCGATCCAGTGGGCTTGGTATATTTCCGGAAAAGCGTGAATAGCTTGCTCCGCTAACGCCACTGCTTTTTCCTGCTCGGGGTGGATGAGCGGGAGCAATGTTTCGGCGAAGCGTGCAAGGTTCCATTGCGCCATATGCGGTTGGTTACTGTAACTGTAGCGGCCACGCTGGTCAATTGAGCTGAATACCGTATCCGGATCGTACGCATCCATAAATGCACAAGGGCCATAATCAATCGTCTCGCCGCTAATGGTCATATTATCCGTATTCATCACGCCGTGAATGAAACCAACCTGCAACCACTGAGCGACGAGCGATGCTTGGCGTTCAATCACGCTATTTAAGAGCGCAAGATAAGGATTTTCCGCTGTACCAAGATCCGGATAATGGCGCTGGATAACATAGTCAGCCAAGGTTTTAATTCCCGCTTTATCCCCAGTTCCCGCGACATATTCAAATGTCCCCACGCGGATATGACTCGCCGCTACACGGGTGAGAATCGCGCCGGGGAGCATGGTTTTCCGCATCACAGATTCGCCGGTGGCAACTACCGCAAGACTGCGCGTAGTCGGTATATGAAGCGCATGCATCGCTTCGCTGATGATATATTCGCGCAGCATCGGCGCAAGCGCCGCACGGCCGTCGCCACGACGTGAAAACGGCGTTTGGCCAGAGCCTTTTAGCTGAATATCAAACCGATCTCCCGCCGGAGTAACATGTTCGCCAAGCAATATCGCCCGTCCATCACCCAGCATCGATAAGTGGCCAAACTGATGACCGGCATAGGCTTGCGCAATCGGCTGCATCGAGTCAGGCAAAGCATTGCCGGAAAACAGCAAAGCGGCTTCTTCTTCGGATAATGTGTGGAAATCCAATCCCAACGATTCTGCGAGTGTATGATTTACTATCACCACTCGCGGTGCGCGCACTGGCACAGGATGAAGCTGTGCATACAGCGATTGGGGCAAACGCGCATAGCTGTTATCAAACCGCCAGCCAACACTATCATTCGCGGATTTTGTATCTGTTTTCATAAGCACCCTATCTATTCATTAAGCCGGGCATTATCTGTCAAATCAGGCATTGTAAAGCATTAGCCGATGAGACATCCGATGCGGGCATAGGTTGCACAAACGAGATTTGTTGCTAATCTCGGCACAATTGCTGAAAGTAAGCGGTTATTGCTGCTCATCCGCCATCAACTGATTTACTTCAGCGAACCAACTGCAATCGCGGTAAGGCTCACCCTGCAATAGCTTTTTATAACTACCGGGAAAAAATTACGCACAACCGCCTTGAATTCTTGTTTATCCTGCTCTGTGACGATGGTGGGACCAATAAACGGAGTCTTATTGCGGCGCAAATCCAAATTGAACACCGGCATATGCGGCAAGCCAAAAAAGTCGACCATATTTTTCAACATCGCTTCTCGTTTTAGATACACGGCAACATCAATAAAAAATACCTGGTCTTGCCAGTGTTGGCTCGAATCAATTGCATTGCCCGGTGCTCGATCTCCAGCCATTGCAACACATAAAACTGAAAACGGCTGAGTGTCGGCGGAAAGTGCTGAAACAAATATTCCTGGCCGGTTAACGCGCAACGAAACAAGCGCTCGCCGGTATCGCTCATACATTCTTTCAGGAAGCTATCGCCTGCTCAACAACCACATCCGCCAGCTTTTTCTGCAATTGGCTGGCTTGCGTGATGCGGGATTTGAGTTGATCGCAGAGGGTCATGAGTTCGTCGACTTTGGTGACGATGCGAGATATTTCTTGTAGAGGAGGGATCGGTATCAGAATCGATTCAAGAATCTCAAGATTTATATTCTTTTGTGCCGTGGCCGGAGCAAATTTCATAAGATTTTTACGCGCGGTTTTCATGAAAATAAGAAAATATTTTGCATCATTTAACGATTCACAAGGCATAAACCCCACAACGCTATCTGGAAAGCATGCATCAAATCCTAACAACGCAGAATCGGCAATGTTTGCTGCAATCGTTATACATAGAGTTCCTGTAGGCCATATTTTGCTTTGAGCCAGGCCAATTTCACTGTATCTGGAATGATATTCACCTATGACGCTATCAGCTCGGGCAACTTCACCTGTTTGTACTAAAGGATAAATACCCGGATTGAATAACATCGGATCGTTTCTTGGACGGTGCTTTGATTTTCCTCGACCAAATTCGCCAAGCTCTGGAAAACACGACCACTCCCATCCCTGTGGCAATTCAAATGGCTTTTCCTCATCAGAAATTCCTTTTGAACCCAAGATCCCAATTGGCACCCCTGGAATCCCCCCTAGCCCCCCTTTTTCAAAGGGGGGGATAGTTGGGGGGGGGGTGGTAGTTGGAGGGGTCGTTGGAAGGATGGTTGAAGGAGCGGCTAAAGGGGTGGTTGATAGAGTGGTTGAGGATATAGCTGATGAGGTGGTTGCTGCTGAATTCGACTCCCCCCTTTGTAAAAGGGGGGGCCAGGGGGGATTTGCCTTTCTTGATTTTCCCCTCAGCAACCAACTTGGCCTTTTCCACTTGTATGCGCTTCAACAATTCGCTGGCCGGTTCATCGTTCGGGTCTTGCGGCACAAGTTTGCCCATCACCGCCAGTTGCAGCAGGGCTTGTTTGAGTGCATCGATACTGGCTTCGGTGGTAAACAAAGTTTCGAAATGCGCAGCTATGCGCTGCCAGTTGGCGCTGAAGTCATTCGCGCTGTGCGATTGGGTCAGTGTGCCGAGCAGGTGGCTCACTAGTTTTTCGTGCGCTTCGGCGGCGTTGATGTGCTGCGTTTCCAATTGATCGCACAGCGCCATCAGTTCATCGACTTTGGTGACGATGCGGTGTTGTTCTGGGAGAGGCGGCAATGGAAAATACGCTTTCCTTCCGTCTTCAGAACCGAGTCGTGGCATTTTCATGCCATAGCTTCTTACATTCACATAATTTATGAAATGAGAACTCATGAGAGCAAATTTAAAGTAATTGCTGCTAAATGGACCATAGCATCGAACTGGCAAAATCTCGGTTGTACAAACGCCGGCTTCGTCGGCAACAACAACTTTATTCAGATATGGCCTAAGTTTCCCATATAAAACATCACCCGCCTGGAAGCTATTTTTAGCGCTCAATGAATTCCTTTCAGAAAATTTGTATTTCTGAAGCAGTCTAGAAGTATCTTTTTCAATATCCTCAAGATCAAGAACCCACGTTTCATCAGAAATAAAATCAAGCTTCTCTGTTATGCCAAAATTTGTGATTTCACCAAGCCTTACCCACTCCCACCCCTGCGGCAATTCAAACGGCTTCTCCTCATCCGAAATCGGCGGCAACGGTTTGTCTTTCTTGATCTTCCCTTCTGCAATCAACCTAGCTTTTTCAACCTGTATCCGCTTCAACAATTCATCAGCCGGCTCATCATTCGGATCTTGCGGCACCAATTTGCCGTGCACGGGCCAGTTCCAGAATCAGTTCGCGTAGTTTCTTGATGCCGTATACGCTGGTTCCATTGCCGCTGCTGCGGCCACGGCCTGATTTCTTTTCTGTTTCGGCGGTGGTCCAGATTTCTAGGTGAGTGGTTAATAGTTGAGTCTGAATCCCCCCTGGCCCCCTTGAAATCCCCCCTAGTCCCCCTTTTTCAAAGGGGGGGATGGTGGCTGGTGGTGGTGTTTTTGATGTGGGTGCTTTAGTGTTTTGCATTTTGTCAGAAGCAACTTCCGGAGTTTCAGCGCTCATACTCCACCCCCCTTTGAAAAAGGGGGGCTAGGGGGGATTTCAAGGGGGATTCGCTTTTCCACCGCCTCAAAAATCACCCGCATCACCGCATCCAGTTCCTGCATAACCTGCCGGTTATCAAACCGTAATACCAACAAACCCAATGATTCCAGCGCCCGGTCTCGTTCCGCATCGCTGGCTTGGTGATCCGGTTCAAAATGTTGCGAGCCGTCCAGTTCGATGACGAGATTGGCTGCTGCGCAATAAAAGTCGACGATGTAGTTGGCCAGGGGCTTCTGGCGATAAAATTGCACGCCTAGAATTTGCTCGCGGCGTAATTTTGACCAGAGGCGTTGTTCGGCGTCGGTCAGGTTGCTGCGCAAGGTTCTGGAAAAGGGTTTTAGGATTGGTTTGTAGGGTTGCATCATTTTTCCTGCTTCTCATTGAACCCACCCTGCCCCCCTTTTTCTGAGGGAGGTAGTTGCTTGTCTGGGTTGATGGATTTAGGGATTAATACTGCGTCTAGTATATTTTTTAACTGGCTGCGCAGTGGAGTAATGTCATTTTGCATGACGTAATATTGCGTCAGCAGGACGTTCGGGTCATGGATTTCCTGTTCGTTGATGTGCGGATTTTTGCAGTCGAGGTTGTAGTTGCGTGCTTGAATGTCTTCCAAGCTGACTTTCCAGGTAAATTGATTGGCTTCGCGATGCTTGAAGCCGTTGGCCTCAATTCCCCACCAGGCTGCTTCGGCGTCGAATTCTTCGATTTTCATCGGTTTGGTTTTGTTGTAGCTTTTTACACCGGGCGGGTAAGGGTGCTCGTAAAACCAGATGTGTCGGGTGGGTGTGCCTTTGCTGAAAAATAGCAAGTTGGTTTTGATGCCGGTGTACGGGCTGAACACACCGTTGGGCAGGCGCACGATGGTGTGCAGGTTGCATTCTTGCAGCAGCTTTTCCTTGATGCGGGTTTTGATACCTTCGCCAAACAGGAAACCATCGGGCAAAACCAGCGCGGCGCGGCCGCCGGTCTTGAGTAGTTGCATAATCAGCACTAAAAATAGGTCGGCGGTTTCACGGGTGCGGAATGCCGCCGGGAAGTTGGTTTCGATGCCGTCTTCTTCCATGCCGCCAAACGGTGGATTGGTGACAACCACATCGACGCGCTCTTTCGGTGTCCAACTGATAAGCGGGCGCGCCAGTGAGTTGTCGTGGCGGATGTTGTTCGGTACGTCGATGCCATGCAGGATCATGTTGGTGGTGCACAGCAAATGCGGAAGCGGTTTTTTCTCGACGCCGAAAATACTGGCCTGGAGTTGCATTTCATCGTCCACCGTTTTCACATCGTGTTTACGGATGTGTTCAATCGAGCAGGACAGAAAACCACCGGTACCGCAGGCCGGGTCCATGATTCTTTCGCCGAGGCGCGGGTTGACCATGCGCACCATGAATTCGGTGACTGCACGCGGTGTGTAAAACTCGCCGGCATTGCCGGCCGCTTGCAAATCACGCAGTAATTGTTCGTACATATCGCCGAACAGGTGGCGTTCCTGCGCTTTGTTGAAATCGACGCCCACCTGAATTTTGTTGATCACCTGCCGGATCAACTGGCCGGATTTCATGTAGTTGTAAGCGTCTTCGAACACCGAGCGGATCACATAAGCGCGCTGGTCGCCGCCTTTGGCTTCGAGTTGCTGCAAACCGGGAAACAGATCATTGTCGAGAAACTGCTTGAGTGCATCGCCGGTCATGCCCTCGGCGTTGGCTGCCCAGTTGCGCCAGCGGTATTGCTCCGGCAATGGTGATCGGTAATCGTCTTGCAGCAGCTCCCACTCGTTTTCGCGGTCATCAAAGATTTTCAGGAATAACATCCACACCAATTGGCTCAGGCGCTGCGCGTCACCGTCGACACCCACGTCTTTGCGCATGATGTCCTGAATGGATTTGATGGTGGTGGAAATGCTCATCGGTTGAATTTTGTATTAATCATGTTAATCAGGCGTAGAGATTGTCTTCCAGTTCGTGCAGCGCAGCCAGGTAGGCAGTTTTGCCGCCAAAGACGGATACCAGTTCGCTGGCCGTGCCCATGTCTTTGAACGGATCGAGTGTAAGGATTTTGATGTCTTCGATGTTTTCAATGCCGGTATCGGCGTATTTCTCCAGCAGACTTTCCAGCACCTGGCGTGCTTGTGCGCTGTACTTGGCAAAGTAGTTGCGCTTTTTCACTTGCTCCGCACGTTCGCGCCGAGTCAGCGGCGGCTGGTCAAAGGCGACATGGCAGATCAGGTCGAACGCGTCGAAATCCTTGCCCACTTCTTCCGCCAGCGGTTCGAGCAATACGCCGTGTTGTTGCAGTTCCAGCAGAATAGAGGCTTTGCGTTCGGCCTGGCTCCAGCGGCGCAGGAATTCATCAAGCGAGGCATAATCTTTGCGTACTGTCTGGCGGGTGTAATCCTTGAGTGATTCGGTGATCAATTTGCCTTCCGGGCCGTAATACTGCACGCGCTTGGCAACGATATACACGGTGACATCGCCCATGATGTATTTTACTCGCTTGGGGGAGGATTCTTCGGGTTCTGCTTCGATGCCCGTTGTTTCAAATCCTCCCTCGGTCCCCCCTTTTTCTAAGGGGGGAAGTGGGTTGCCTTGCTCATCGAAGTGTGTTCCGGGTATTTGATCGGGGGGTACGGGGGATTCGTTGCTTTTCGGTTCGTAGATCACTACCGGTTCGCCGTCGAAATCCTTGTCGGCGAAAAGTTCGGTTGCTTTCTTGAAGTCCATGATGGTGAACCAGAATTTGTTGTAATCCTCGTTGATGCGGGTGCCGCGCCCGATGATTTGCTTGAATTCGGTCATCGACTTGATGTGTTGATCCAGCACTACCAGTTTGCAGGTTTGCGCATCGACGCCGGTGGTCATCAGTTTGGAGGTGGTGGCGATCACCGGGTAGCGCTCTTCCGGGTTGATAAAGTTATCCAATTCAGCCTTGCCTTCGATTTCATCGCCGGTAATGCGCATCACGTATTTGCGGTTCTCCTTGATCCGCTCGGGATTTTGATTCACCAAAGCTTGGCGCATGCGCTCGGCGTGGTCGATGTCGTCACAAAACACGATGGTCTTGGCATAAGGATCGGTTGCCGCCAGGAATTCGGTGATTTTCCGGGCGACCAGTTCGGTGTGTTTTTCCAGTACCAATGTGCGGTCCATGTCGTTCAGGTTATAGATGCGGTCTTCAATCAATTGGCCATTTTTATCGGTTTGGCCTTTATTCGGCCGCCAGCCTTGCAGATCTTTGTCGATGTCGATGCGCACGACTTTGTACGGTGCGAGAAAGCCATCTTCAATACCTTGCTTCAGCGTATAGCTGTAAATGGGATCGCCAAAGTAATGAATACTCGAAACATCCTTGGTTTCTTTCGGTGTGGCGGTTAAACCAATATGCGTGGCGGAGGAGAAATATGCCAGAATCTCACGCCAGGCGGAATCTTCTGCGGCGCTGCCGCGATGGCATTCGTCAATCACGATCAGATCAAAGAAATCAGGCGAGAATTGCTTGTAGATGTTTTGTTCTTCTTCACTACCTGTAACCGCCTGATACAACGACAGGTAAATTTCGTAGCTTTTGTCGATCTGGCGTTTGTTGATCTTGGTCATCGCCGCGCCAAACGGTTTGAAATCATTATTTTTGGTCTGGTCAACCAGAATATTGCGGTCAGCCAGGAATAGGATGCGTTTCTTGGCGCCGGATTTCCATAGCCGCCAAATGATCTGAAATGCCGTGTATGTTTTTCCCGTGCCGGTGGCCATGACCAGCAAGATGCGCTGCTGGCTTTTCGCCACGGCTTCCACCGTGTTGTTGATAGCGTTGGCCTGGTAATAACGCGGAACACGGCCGGTGCCATCATCATAGTACGGCATTTCGACGGTATGACGGGCCTTCGCTGATTCCAGCCCTTTCGATTGGCAATAGCGTTGCCACAGTTGTGCGGGTGATGGAAAGGCATCCAACGCCAGCTCTTGTTCGATCCGATCAGCCAGTCCGGTACGGTCATGCATCAGGAAACCATCGCCATTGGAGCTGAATACAAAGGGTACGCCAAGCGTGTCGGCATAATTTAACGCCTGCTGCATACCGGCACCCACGCTGTAATTGTTTTCCTTGGCTTCAATCACTGCCAGCGGGATATTCGGTTTGAAGTACAAAATGTAGTCGGCGCGTTTCTGTTCTCCACGCGTATGCAACTTGCCGCGCACGATAATACGGCCTTTGGTGAAACTCACTTCCTCCCGAATCTGGCTGTGCAAATCCCATCCGGCTCTAACCAGCGCAGGGGTAATGTATTTGGTGCAGATATCACGTTCGGAAAGGCTTTTTTTGTCGACCATGCGGCGGGAATGTCCATGTGTAGCCGTTTCAATTGGCTTTTATCGATAGGCTATAAAATATCCGGGCTATTTGAAAAATAGTGTCAACGATTAGAGTAGAAAATTTTCATATGACGCTAGACTATCAGATTATATCTGCTAGTCTAGAACCTAAAAATTAAAAGGAGTTTTTTGATGAGATCAATTTCCAGATTAACTTTAATATTTTCTATGCTATTCCTTTTTTCGTCTCAAGCCCAAGCAGACGAAGCAATAACCACCGATGTTTATTTTAGCAGGGCAGGCATGAAGATTCTGAGTGGTGTGGCCAATGTGACTACCGGATGGATGGAGCTACCCAAGAATATCAGTATATGGAATCAAAAGAATAACAACATACTCAGTGATTTTACTGAGGGGGTGCTATGGGGCGTTGTTCATACGGCTGGCCGTACAGCAAGCGGCGCGGTGGATCTGGCTACTTTTTGGCTGCCAACCTTTCCAACGCCAAATCCAACCTTTGTTTGGGATGATTTCTCTAAAGAGTCAGACTACTACGGGTTTCGGATGGGTAGGTGATCTGAATAGGGAAGCTGGTCTGATCAGTATGTTTTTTAAATTTGGGTCTGTAGTAGATCAGGTTAAATTTGAGTCCAAGATTTCAAAATTTTTAGCTGTTGTTTAGGTGTGATATGTGCTGTCAAAAAAACGCATCAAATTGATTTAAAAAATTATTGATATTTTTTATAGGTGAAAGTTATAGCATGATTAATTATCAAGCTGAGCAACGCGAAATCGGACATTAGCTAACTGCAAGTAGCATCCATCCAGAGTTGACCATCATATTATTCTGAATAAGCTCAAGACTGATCCTGATGCGCATTTACGGTACTTGAATTTAGCACGCAACGAAAGGCAGTACAAATACCGCTGCATAGGCGGTTCGCTAAGTAGTAAAAATCTAAGCTTGTTCTCCAGTGCCCGCTACCCTATTACGGCGCAATGGTTTTTTTATTGCCTATGGTTTCTTGCAATACCAAAGAGAAGTAATTAAAAAAATATGTATGCTACCGAACAGACATACATAAAGATTACGATCATTATTACGATTCACATTAAACTACTTAAAAGGTGAAAAATCATGATTCAAGGAAAAATCTTAGCGATAGCGATTATTTTTTGTACAGTTCTTTTTGCAGGTAATGTATCTGCTTTCGATAAATCTTTTCATCCGAACCATCAATTTGTTGATAGAGAAAGTATTGGCCCAAATTTTAAAACCGGTTTTGTCATTGATAAAGAGAAGGCAGCAAAAGTAAAAACTTCAGAAGAAGAGATGCAGCTTCCTTCAGGAATAGTTCCAAGTGACCCTTCGCCAAAGAATTCAAATATCCCTACTGGATCAGCTCGTAGGTTAATTCCATCTTTGTAGTGGGTTTTTTATTGCTTGTTGTATCGCAGAATTGCCTGGGGAACTAATATAGATTAAATGAATCTATAAAAATATAAATCGACTCTCCTTCAGTTTGATTTGACCGCGTCAACCAGTGCATCAATGCATAGTCGGATGGTTGTCTTAACTCCTCTTATGCGAGTGCTCTTTGAGCGCTGGTTTTTTATTTTTAGCATACCGAAATTTCGGTAATCTTCAGAAATCAGGATTCAGCAACATGGGCGCATAATCATTTTTATCTTCACCAGTAAATGCTAATGCCGCGCCGTTGTCTCTCTATTTGCAAATAGGTAT
>CAMCBD010000054.1 GCA_945872825.1 Nitrosomonas ureae | reverse complement strand
GGCGGCTTGCAAAGTTTAATGGTGTGTCAGTTAACTTTGAGTTGCATTTAAAAGAATCTGAATGGCGTTGGAAAAAACAACCTGATGAACTTGCTAGTGAACTATGGCAACTCATCAGATATTATTAACTCTCCTAGTCTAGAGCCTATTATTATTCGGATGGCACCGATGAGGATGCTGTTCATTCTGCCTTATATTCTGGTGCGCATGATTATGTCCTTAAGGGTAATACTTTGCACCTGGCTCAAGCCATTGAGAGGGAAATAAGAAATGCCGAAATCCGGAAAGCAAAAGTTAAAGCTGAGGATCAAATATATCACTTGGCTTATTACGATGGATTAACCAACCTTCCCAATCGTAATTTATTTTCTGATAAAGCTTCGGCCATGCTTGCGAGACTAGCCGAGTCCGACGCTATTGCGGCATTGTATTTAGTAAATTTAGATCGTTTGCCTTATATCAATAGTACCTATGGCTCTGGTGTCGGTGACCGGTTAATTCAACAGTTTTCGCATCGATTATCTGCTTATAGTAATGAAAACTGCTGGTTGACCCGGATTGAGGGTTGTAAATTTGCTTTCTTTAATGCGAATGTAACAGATGAAGAAAGTGTACAAGAGTTTGCCAGTCAAGTTATTAAATTGGTGATTCCGCCGGTTACTATTGATAGCTTGGTATTTTATCTGCGACTTAGTATCGGGATTTGCGTTTATCCCGCAGGTGGTGACAGTATTTCTAAGCTATTGGCTAATGCTGAAAGTACCTTATCGCATACCCGTTATCTGTGGAAAAATACTTGTACGTACTACACAAAAGAAATAGAAGAAGCCGCTGTAAAGCGTTCAGTATTGGAAACATCGTTACGCACTGCAATTGAAAAGAATGAGCTATTATTGCATTATCAGCCTACTGTAGATCTCCAATCCGGTGCTTTGTCAGGAGTGGAAGCGCTAGTCCGCTGGAATCACTCTGAGTTTGGGTTACTTTTACCCGAAAAATTTATTCCATTGGCGCAAGAAACCGGGCTAATTATTGATCTCGGTAGATGGGTGTTACGGCAAGCATGCAGACAAGCCGGGCTATGGCACCAAGCAGGCTATGGATCGCTATCGATTTCAGTCAATATTTCTGCAATTGAATTTGATCAATCGCAGCTTATTAGTAGTATTTCGCATGTGCTTGCCGAGACAGGCATTTCTCCTGAATTGCTGGAGCTGGAAATTTCTGAATCAACTTTGATGCGAGATGCTGAAACAAGTACCCAGATTTTGCAAGCACTAAAAGATATGAATGTTAAAATCGCGATGGATAATTTTGGTACCGGCTATTCATCATTGCGATATTTAAAGCATTTTCCCATTGATATTCTTAAGATAGATCGCTCCTTAACACATGATATTATTATTGATCCTGATAGCTCAGAAATTATTGCAGCTATCATCGCAATGGCTAAGAATCTTGATCTATTAGTATTGGCAACAGGAATTGAAACTAAAGAACAGTTTGATTTTTTACATCATTTACGATGTGACCGTGCGCAAGGCTTTCTTTTCAGTAGGCCAATGATCGCTCAAGATATGCTGCATTTACTGGCGCAACGTAAAACCGGAACACTTGCCTAGTCGCCGGATCCATAAGAAACTTCCAAATCTAATAAAATGCTATTTCTCCCGTGTAGGTAAAACTCCTACATTGCGATAGGAGTAGTACCTAACTTCGTTTAGGCTGAACTTCCATTTACTTCCAATGCTGCATAATCGGAAATCAACACCTACGCATTTACATTTTTGGTTTAAACATTTTTTAATCTAAAGGGGTGTTGAAATGGAGACAAATCAAATTCTCGATGAAATCAGAGACATCAACTTGAGCTATTTGTTGCTGGCAAAACAGATGTTGCGCGATGATAGGGTATCGGCAGTCTATCGATTGGGAATTAACCAAGACCTCGCTGATATTTTGGATAATTTGAGCTCGGCACAATTAATCAAAATGGCTGCTTCAAACATGCTGCTTTGCCGTTTTCGTTTTGATGACCGTCTAATTGCTGAAATGTTAACCAGTGATAATCGTGAGCAAGCCGTTATAAAGTCTCATGCAGCGATATTAATGGCAGGAAAGCCGGCGGAAGCTGTAGCTTAAGAAATTAATCGACGGGAAAGGGATATATTATGCGCAATCGAAGTATTATAACTGAGGCCAAGCAAATTCAGCTTGCCACTGAATTAATCGAGTTGGGAGCGCGCTTACAAGTTCTCGAAATGAATACTGATTTGAGCCGTGAGAGACTGGTTAAGTTATATAAAGAAATTAGAGGCGTATCCCCCCCTAAAGGTATGTTGCCGTATTCAGAAGATTGGTTCATGAGCTGGCAGCCCAATATGCACTCTTCATTATTTATTAACATATACAATTATATTACAACGAATGCTGGGGTTGATGGCATAGACGCGCTGATTAAGAGTTACAAACTTTATATTGAGCACATCAATGTCAATGAACTTGAGAAAGTGTTAAGTTTGACGCGTGCCTGGACTTTAGTACGTTTTGTTGACAGTGGCGTATTGTGTATAGCACGTTGCGTGAGCTGCCATGGCAAGTTTGTTGTGCATACGCTGGAAATTCATTCAAATCACGTGTGTGGCCTGTGTAATGTGCCGTCACGAGCTGGAAAAACAAAAAAGGCAGCTATTGCCGCCGCTCTACATTAAGCAAGCGTAGTTTCTTCTGCCGAGTCAGTCAGGTCACCTAAGTAAGTTCTTGATACGACTTAACGCTTGCTGCAGATTCTCCAAGGAAGTAGCGAAAGATAAGCGCATATAGCCTTCACACCCGAAAGCGGAACCTGGAACAACAGCGACACCAGCATTTTCCAGGAGATATTCGCTAAACACGATATCGTTTTGTACACCAATCAAGTTTCTTTTATAGAGATCCTCGATTGATTGGCGAACATCAGCAAACGCATAAAATGCACCTTCAGAAGATAAGCAGCGGAAACCACGAATCTGATTCAATTGCTCGGTGACAAAAATGTTGCGTTCTTTGAATGCGGCAACCATGGGATTCATACACGATTGATCGCCATTTAATGAGGCTTCAGCGGCGGCCTGTGAGATCGAGCTGGGGTTTGATGTGCTTTGCGACTGAATATTCTCCATCGCGGTTATGATATGAGCAGGTCCACCACAATAGCCGATTCGCCAGCCGGTCATAGAGTAAGCCTTGGATACACCATTCAGAACGATCGTTTGCGGAAATAACGCCGGACAGGCATTAACGATATTAGTAAATCTCTGGTTTGATAGCAAAATATGTTCATACATATCATCTGTGGCAATCAGGATTTGTGGATGTCTGCGTAAAACCTCACCTAATGCTTTGAGTTCATCATGGGTATAAACCGCTCCGGATGGATTGCTGGGGCTGTTGATGACAAACATTTTTGTTTTGGGAGTAATTGCTGCTTCCAGTTGTGCCGCAGAAATTTTGAAATTCTGTTCGATCCCGGTATTAATGAAAACCGGCTTGCCTTCCGCGATTAAAACAATATCCGGATAGGAAACCCAATAGGGCGCTGGGATAATCACTTCATCACCGGGATTAATCACGGACAATACCAAATTAAAGAAGCTCTGTTTGCCGCCGCATGAAACTAAAATTTGTTTGGCTTCAAAATCAAAATTATTTTCACGTTTAAATTTCGCCACAATAGCATTTTTTAAACCAGGTGTTCCACCGACTGCGGTATATTTGGTCAAACCCTTATTAATCGCAGCGATTGCGGCATCTTTGATATGCTGTGGGGTATCAAAATCAGGTTCGCCTGCTCCCAATCCTATAATATCTTTGCCTTCAGCTTTTAATTTGGCAGCTCGAGCGGTAACAGCAAGGGTAGGGGATGGCTTAATGGTTTGAACGCGATTAGAAAGTTCCACAAAAAAATCCTCACACAAAAATAGGTGGACCGGCATGTTAAAATGATAAAAGAAACAAATCAATCTTGGAATTATACCTGTGATCGTAACCTTCCCCAATAGTCCATACAAATTACATCAATCATTTGAGCCAGCAGGCGATCAACCCGAGGCAATTACGAAGCTGGTCGAAGGTATTCATGATGGTCTCGCATTTCAGACATTACTGGGCGTTACAGGTTCAGGGAAAACGTATACGATTGCCAACATGATTGCACGTCTCGGCCGCCCTGCAATTGTGATGGCACCGAATAAAACGCTCGCGGCACAGCTGTATGCTGAGATGCGCGAATTTTTCCCTGAAAATGCAATCGAGTACTTTGTTTCTTATTATGATTATTATCAACCTGAGGCATATGTGCCGTCACGCGATATTTTTATTGAAAAAGATTCGAGTATTAATGAGCATATTGAGCAAATGCGTTTATCCGCCACAAAATCTCTGCTAGAGCGGGACGATGCAATCATAGTCGCCAGCGTATCTTGTATCTATGGTATCGGGGATCCCGTTGATTATCATGGCATGATTTTGCATTTGCGCAGCGGCGAGAAAATCACGCAACGTGAAATGATTAAACGCCTGACCGAAATGCAATATGACCGTAATGAATTAGAATTCAAACGCGGTGTATTTCGCGTTAGAGGCGATGTGGTGGATATTTTTCCTGCTGAAAGCTCTGAAACGGCTGTGCGTGTTTCGCTATTTGATGATGAAGTCGATAGCATGTCATTATTTGATCCCCTAACGGGCCGTATATTACAAAAATTATCACGCTATACCGTATATCCTTCCAGCCATTATGTAACGCCTCGGAGCACTACGCTACGCGCAATTGAAACAATCAAAGTTGAGTTACGTGAGCGTTTAGATTATTTCTATCAGGAGCATCGCTTGGTTGAGGCGCAACGTCTTGAGCAACGCACACGATTTGACCTGGAAATGCTGAATGAATTGGGTTTTTGCAAAGGCATTGAAAATTATTCACGTCATCTTTCCGGTAAACAACCGGGCGAACCACCCCCAACGCTTCTCGATTACTTGCCGCGTAATGCCCTGATGATCATTGATGAAAGCCATGTCACCGTGCCCCAGGTGGGCGGAATGTATAAAGGCGATCGTTCGCGGAAAGAAAATTTGGTGAATTATGGTTTTCGCTTGCCATCTGCGCTGGATAATCGGCCTTTAAAATTTGAGGAATTTGAAAGAAGGATGCCGCAGACAGTTTTTGTATCGGCCACACCAGCTGATTATGAAAAAATAAACAGCGGTCAGGTTGTGGAACAGGTTGTCCGGCCGACAGGATTGGTTGATCCGATCATTGAAGTGCGTCCAGTGACAACTCAAGTTGATGATTTGATGTCTGAAGTTAGTTTGCGGACGGCGAAGAATGAACGGGTTTTAGTCACTACCTTAACGAAACGCATGGCCGAGGATCTGACGGATTATTTTTCCGACCATCAAATCAAAGTGCGTTACCTACATTCAGATATTGATACCGTTGAACGTGTGGAAATTATTCGTGATTTGCGTCTGGGTAAATTTGATGTACTGGTTGGCATTAATTTATTGCGCGAAGGGTTGGATATTCCGGAAGTTTCATTGGTCGCCATACTGGATGCCGATAAAGAAGGCTTTCTGCGCTCGGAAAGATCATTGATTCAAACCATTGGCCGGGCTGCACGTCACATAAATGGTACGGCAATTCTTTATGGAGACAGAATAACCAAGTCAATGCGTTTTGCAATCGATGAAACAAAACGCCGGCGTGATAAGCAGACTCAACATAACCTGCAGCATCATATAACACCGCGATCTGTCCATAAGCGGATTAAAGATCTGATCGACGGTGTTTACAATTATGAATCCGCGCAGCAGAATCATAAAGCAGCGCAAGTACAGGCGCGTTATGATGCCATGAGTGAAAATCAGTTAGCCAAGGAAATTCAGCGTGTTGAAAAGCAAATGCTGAATGCCGCAAAAAATCTCGAATTTGAGCAAGCAGCATCGTATCGGGATGAATTAAAAAGTCTCAAGAATAAATTGCTGATCGGCTTTACCGATGTTACCTAACAAATTATTTCTTAACTTCGGTAGAAGAAACAAAAATGACGGTACTGAAGGTGCGGTTCAACGTTTTACTGGTGAAGTTAGTCATCACCATACTTTCAACGAAACGAATATGGTCACCTTTATTGACCTTGGTCGTAGGCGCTGCAATCCAGAACTTATTGCCGCCATTCTCTAATTCCATATACGTATAACCGGTTGTGTCGACGAAAGAGATGACCGTTCCTTCGTTAGTAGCTAATTTTCCAGCAGATCCTTGACTGTTCTGAGGTTCATGGTGAAGTGCCATGACATTGGCCGGATTCAATAGCAAACATCCAACCAGGGCGATAAGGGATAAAAATGAAATTTTCATGCAAGCTCCAAAAATACGATATTGTTCGGCGCAGTATAATACACTGCGACATTATTTAGTTCCAATGCTGGAAAATTTTGTTGATGCTCTATCCTGGCGTACCTTTTCAAAAAAACAAATGGCAGCTGCAGCCGCAGCATTGAGTGATTCGGTTTTACCGGGCATGGGGATAGAAATATTCTCGTTGGATGCTTGTATCATTTCTTTAGATAACCCCGCGCCTTCGTTGCCGAACACAAATGCTGACGGTCCAGCTAATGAAATCTCAAAAAGCGTTTTTGTGGCTTGTATGGATGTGGCAATGACAGTCCCGGAAAATTCCTGCGCAACCTTCTGCAAGTCACAGTTCTCATGAATGCGCAGAAAAAAATGTGCCCCCATGGATGCTCGAAGTGTTTTGGGGGACCAGGCATCGGTGCATTGTTTTGAAAGGTAAATGTCTCTTACGTTAGCGGCAGCTGCTGAACGTAAGATGGAGCCAAGATTCCCAGGATCTTGAATTGCTTCAAGTAAAACACTGAAAATTTCTTTTCTAAGATCGGTTTCTTTCTTCAGTTCAGGAATTGCGATGAGCGCAAGAATTCCTGTCGGCGTCTTGACGGGAGATATTCCACGGATCAGGGCATTACTGACAATAGTTATTTTAGGGAGCGTATTGCCAAAGAGTCTATTGAGAAAACCTTTGTTTTCAATATCTTCAAAATAAGTTTGACCGACAATCAAATTCTTTGGTGTACCCAGTACCGAGCAATAGATCTGAATAAGATGTGCGCCATCCAGCAACGTTAGCCCCGTTCTTTTACGATACTGTGATGATCCTTCCAACTTGATCAATTGCTTAATGAGCGGATGCTCGCGTGAAGTAATAACCGGCATGATTAAATCCCGAAGCTATCGAGAAGTGATTACGATGGTCATCCCCGGCTTATCGACTTTTATAGCGATACTCCGCTGACATGGCATGCGCCTGTAATCCTTCTCCATGCGCTAAAACAGAGGCAATTTCTCCGAGCTTCGCAGCACCCTGTTGAGAGACCTGGATGAGGCTGCTGCGCTTCTGGAAGTCGTACACGCCCAATGGGGAAGAGAATCGTGCTGTTCGTGATGTGGGTAAAACATGGTTAGGACCGGCGCAATAATCTCCAAGCGCTTCACACGCATTTCGGCCGAGGAAAATAGCGCCGGCATGGCGGATTTTATCCACCCAGATTTCCGGCTGATCGACAGATAACTCGAGGTGCTCTGGCGCAATTCTGTTGGCGATTACACAGGCTTCATCCAGGTTTTGCACCTGAATCAAAGCGCCGCGATCTTCTAGTGAAGCGCGGATGACATCTTTGCGCGGCATTCCGGATAACAGGCGGTCAATACTGTGCATCACCCGATCGAGAAATTCTGCATGGGGAGATAGTAAAATTGCTTGCGCCAATTCATCGTGTTCTGCCTGTGAGAATAAATCCATGGCAATCCAGTCGGGATCTGTTTTGCCATCACAAATAACTAAAATTTCAGAAGGGCCGGCAACCATATCAATGCCGACGATGCCGAACACCCGGCGCTTGGCGGCAGCGACATAAGCATTCCCGGGACCCACGATCTTATCAACTTGTGGGATCGTTTCAGTGCCATACGCCAGTGCGCCGACAGCTTGTGCGCCGCCGATGGTAAAAACCCGGTCAACCTGACTGATCGCAGCCGCTGCCAGAACCATATCATTTCTTTCCCCGCCCGGTGTGGGCACAACCATGATCAGCTCCTTCACACCGGCCACCTTCGCGGGGATGGCATTCATCAGAACGGACGACGGGTAGGAAGCTTTGCCGCCCGGTACATAAAGGCCTACGCGATCCAGCGGGGTTATTTTTTGACCTAACAGCGTACCGTCTGAATCCGTGTATTGCCATGAATTCAATTGCTGCTTCTCATGGTAGCTTCGAACGCGTTCGGCAGCTTGTTCCAATGCATTACGTTGGATTGACGGTAAAGTTTCCAAGGAATGACGCAAATTTTCCTGCGTCAGCTCGAGATCCTTACCGGATGTTGCAGAAAGCCGGTCAAAACGGTTGGTGTATTCGATCAAGGCAGTATCTTTACGGCTTCTGATATCTGCAAGAATCTTGGCTACTGTGACATCGACCGCATCATCTTGGGCATTCTCAAAAGCCAATAATTTTTCAAGATTGGAATCGAAATCAGGATCGGTTGAATTGAATCGTTTAATTCGGATCATGGTATAAATTGAATTTCTGGTGAATGTGATTGGCGGCAGATTTTATTGCTTAACGGCTTCAGAAAATGCATCCAACACGGGTTGAATAATAGCCCTCTTTAGCTTCAGCGCAGCTTGATTAACAATCAATCTTGCCGAGATTGGCATGATTTCTTCGACAGCTATAAGATTATTTGCTTTTAATGTGTTGCCGCTTGAAACCAAATCAACGATTGCGTCAGCCAAACCAACAAGTGGGGCCAACTCCATCGATCCATACAATTTGATCAGATCGACGTGGACGCCTTTGCCAGCGAAGTGTTCACGAGCGGTCTGCACATATTTGGTTGCGATGCGCAATCGTGCGCCTTGCTGCACGGCGGAGTCATAATCAAAACCTTCAGGCACGGCTACCATCATCCGGCAGCGAGCGATATTTAAATCCAGCGGCTGATAAAGACCGGAACCGCCATGCTCATGCAGCACGTCTTTTCCAGCAATGCCAAGATCCGCAGCACCATATTGCACATAAGTCGGTACGTCCGATGCGCGTACAATAATCAAATGGACATTGGCGCGATTGGTGGAGAGAATCAATTTGCGCGATGATTCCGGATCATCCAGCGCAATGATCCCAGCCGCTTTTAACAAAGGCGCCGTGTCCTCAAAAATTCGCCCTTTTGACAGGGCGATTGTAATATCAGTCATAAATCAGGAAATTATCCAAGATTAGCTGCGGCAAAATCCCAATTGATCAACTTATCCAATACCGTATTCACATAGTCGGCACGGCGATTTTGGTAATCCAGATAATAAGCGTGTTCCCACACATCGATGGTCAATAATGGGCGGACATTTTTAGTGAGTGGAGTTTCAGCGTTACCGGTTTTGGCGATGGCAACCTTGTCCCCATCCAACACCAGCCATGCCCAGCCACTTCCAAATTGTGTCAATGCTGCTTGAGCCAAATCTTTTTTGCACGCCTCCAAGTTGCCAAATGACGCTTCAATTTTTTGTTTGAGCACAGCGGATGGTTCGCCGCCGCCGTTGGGTTTCAGGCTATGCCAATAGAACATATGATTCCAGACTTGCGCGGCATTATTAAAAATTGCAGCCTTATCAGCTTGTCCGGCGGTTGCCCTAATGATCTGCTCCAGCGTTTGTCCTGCCAGATCGCTGTTTGCCAACAAATTATTCAGGTTATCGACATACGTCTTGTGATGTTTGCCATAGTGAAAGCTGAGCGTGTTGGCGGTTATCACCGGTTCCAATGCATTATTTGCATAGGGAAGGGGTGCCAGCACATATTGCGAACCGGATTGGGCAGCTTTGGAAAAGTTATCGAGATTGACAGTGGACATAGGTGCCTCCTTAGAATGAAAAACGAGTTTGTTGTAATAACTTTTAATTAATTCAATCATGATTGGGAATAATCCTCAGTGAGCATTATTTGTTTCCGTGGTGAATGTGATTTTATTGTAACCCGCCAGCCGAGCGGCTTCCATCACTGTAATGACAGATTGATGCGTTGCTTTGGCATCCGCATTGATAATAATAAACGGATCCTGTTGATTCTTGGCCGCGGAGAGTAATGCATCGCGCAAGCTTTCGATACTGGAAAACTTAATCGGCACAAGATTGATTGTATAATCTCCTAGTGCGTTGACAGTAATATCAATGCTATTGGGCTTGTCGATATTTTTGTCGACTTTCTCCGCATTGGTCTCAGGCAAACTGATTTCAAGCTCAGCAAATTTTGAATAAGTGGTCGTGACAACCAAAAATATCAGTATCACCAGTAATACATCAATCATCGGTATCAGATTGATTTCTGGTTCGTTATTTTGTTTTCCGCGTTGAAGATTCATTCCGGTACAGGCCGTGTTTAAGGATAATCTAAATTGCGAAACGCAATACAGCAATATTTCACTCAATGAGTAGACGCATTGCTAAATCAGATTAGTATAATACCAATTGTATTTTTTATTGAAGCTATCGAAATAATGACACAATTATTGCACAGACTTATAAAATAGCCAGCCGTGTTTTAATAGCTTGCTCGTGCAAGATCTTTTCAATAGTGTTTCTCAAATTTTTAGCCGACTAATGCCAAATGATTAAACCATTAATAAGCGTCGTGATGGGCAGTAAAAGCGATTGGGATGTGATGCAGCACGCAATTGCGGTATTAGATGAATTTCATATCGCTTATGAGGCCAAAGTAGTCTCGGCACATCGCACGCCGGATTTGATGTTTCAATTTGCCGAAGAAGCCCGGGCACGCGGGATCAAATGCATTATTGCAGGCGCGGGCGGCGCGGCGCACCTTCCCGGTATGATTGCCGCAAAAACCACGCTACCGGTTCTGGGTGTTCCGGTTAATTCCAAACATTTGCAAGGATTGGATTCACTGCTTTCCATTGTGCAGATGCCCAAAGGCGTGCCCGTTGCTACGTTTGCCATCGGCGAGGCGGGTGCGGCCAACGCGGGATTATTTGCTGTGGAATTGTTGGCGGTGAATAACAACGAGTTGAGTGCGCAACTGGACGAATACCGGCGGAAACAAACCGAATCTGTTCTTAACGCAGAGCTGCCGAAATAATGCGCATCACGCCTGGAGCCATGCTGGGTGTGCTTGGAGGCGGGCAGCTTGGATGCATGTTTGTGATGGCGGCGCAGCAGATGGGATACCGGGTGACGGTATTGGATCCATCGCTCGACAGTCCTGCCGGACGAACCGCGGATGATTTTATCTGTGCGGATTATGCGGATCAATCAGCGCTGGAAAAACTCAGCAGCCAATGTGCCGCCATTACCACCGAATTTGAGAATATTCCCGCGAATTCGCTACGAAAACTGGCTAAATCTTGTGTCGTCAGTCCGGATGCCTACAGTGTTTCGATAGCACAAAACAGGATTGCAGAAAAACAATTTTTAGGTACCCATGGTTTTGCCATTGCGCCGTTTGCGGTCATACAGCAGCAGGATGACTTTGCCACTCAAGATGCCGCGGACTTGCTTCCTGGTATTCTGAAAGTCAGTCAGTTCGGTTACGATGGCAAAGGCCAGAAATCCGCTGCCGATGAAACGGAACTGGCAGCCGCCTATGCGCAACTGAATCACTCGGTTTGCGTGCTGGAAAAATTCATGCCGCTGAAAAGCGAGCTATCGGTTGTCGTGGCGCGTGGCAGGGATGGTGAATTAAAAACTTTCCCGGTATCCGAGAATCAGCATATCAATGGCATTCTCGATATCAGTATCGTGCCGGCCAGAATTTCACAGGAATTGGCTGAACAAGCCCAGGCCATTGCTTGTAAGATTGCAGAAAAGCTGGATTACCAAGGCGTGCTGTGTGTCGAGTTTTTTGTGTTGCAAAATGATGAGTTATTGATCAATGAAATCGCGCCGCGCCCGCATAACAGCGGACATTATTCGATCAACGCCTGCATCACCTCGCAATTCGAACAGCAAGTGCGCACCCTGTGCGGCTTGCCGCTAGGCGCATCCACGCAACACAGTGCCGCCGTGATGGTCAATCTGCTCGGGGATTTGTGGCAAAACGGCGAACCCGATTGGAATCTGGTTCTGCAGAATCCATTGGCTAAATTACACTTATACGGCAAAACCGAAGCACGCCCAGGCCGTAAAATGGGGCACTATACCGTGTTAAACACGGACACGGACACCGACACCGACACGGCGTTACAAGAAGCCATCGCCATTAAAAAACAACTTGAACACCATTAAATCCAAAATCCATGACTTCATCCTCCGCTTTATTCGAAACCAGCATCAAAAGCCTACCGTTATTGCATCGTGGCAAAGTCAGGGATATCTATGCCGTCGATCACGATAAGCTGCTGATCATTCAAACCGATCGCTTATCGGCGTTTGATGTGATCTTACCGACTGCGGTGCCGGGGAAGGGGAAGCTGCTGACGGCACTATCCGATTTCTGGTTCAAAAAACTGGCGCCTATCCTTCCCAATCACTTGACCGGCATTTTGCCGGAATCGGTCGTGGCCGAAGATGAGCGTGAACAGGTGGAAGGGCGCGCATTTGTCATCCGGCGCTTAAAACCCTTGCCGATCGAAGCGATTGTGCGCGGCTATGTGGTTGGATCAGGATGGAAGGATTACCAAAAAACCGGAGCGATTTGCGGGATTCAATTACCGGTTGGGTTGAAACTGGCTGAAAAACTGCCCGGCGGCGCGATTTTCACCCCCTCGACCAAAGCGCCAGCCGGTGCGCACGACGAGAACATTTCATTGACGGAAGTGGAAGCCCAATTAGGCAAACCGCTGACCGCCAAAGTCAGTGAAAAAGCCATTCGCCTCTACACCGAAGCAGCCGATTACGCTGCGCAACGTGGCATTATCATCGCCGATACCAAGTTTGAATTTGGATTGGATGATGCCGGTGAATTGTATCTGATCGATGAAGTGCTGACACCCGATTCATCCCGCTTCTGGCCAGCCGATCAGTATAGGGCAGGGCAGAATCCGCCCAGTTTCGATAAACAGTTTGTGCGCGATTGGCTGGAAACGCAAGATTGGAATAAAAAAGCGCCTGCGCCTGAATTGCCGGAAGAGATTTTGCGGCAGACGATGGAAAAATACCAAGAAGCACTGAGGTTGTTGGCATGATAAACTTCTACGCGAACGAAAATGACAATCATGATCGTCAACAAAGCGAGTGCACAACCAACGACAGTTGATATCATCATGGGTAAGAATAAGATTCTTGATTATGGACCTGACCCCTTACTTTCGTACTTTCGTAAAAACCAACAAATCTGAAGCCAGAATTTAATTTTATTTATTTCATAGTGATTCTGCGATAAACAACTTTAAATGGATCCGGCATCACAATTTTTTATTCTTTCTCTAACGTATGATAGATAAAAATTATAATACTTTGTTAAACAAATAGAAGAAGGAGACACTTTGTGACCAAAAAACATCTTGATGTTGTTTGGGAAGAACAACCAGATCAGATTCGGCGATATTATGAATTACTCCCCTCGCACGAACGTTTGAGTTCAGAAGTGGAATTCCATCTGAAACACCTTCTGAAAAATGCAAAGATGGAGTACGCTCATTTGTCCCACCGAGCAAAAACCCTCGAGAGTTTCTGCGAAAAAATTTGTCGCAAGAACTACAAAGACCCGATGACTGAAATAACCGATTTAGCTGGCGTAAGAGTTGTTTTCCTTTATACGTCTGATATTTCAATCATTAAAAAGATAGTTGAAGACTCGTTTGTGATTATAGAAAGAGTTGATAAATCTGATGGACAAGGAGCGGAAAGATTTGGGTATAACGCGCTTCATTACCTTGTTAAGATAAAACCAGAGCAAGTAGGTATCAGATTAGGCGATTTACATACCTTGATTTGTGAAGTTCAGATTCGCACTGCGCTGCAGGATGCATGGGCATTGGTAGCGCATCATTTGTCATATAAGCAGGAATTGGATATTCCTAAAGAACTTAGACGAAAACTCAATGCTTTATCAGGACTCTTTGAAGCCGCAGATGACTAACTTAGCACTATACGTGACGCTCGATTGCAATATCAGGATAAAATAGCGTCCAGTATCTCGAAATCATCAGCTACGCTCTTGGACGCGGAAATCAATCTCGATAGCTTGATGGCCTATATCAGATGGAAGTTTCCGGAGAGAGGACAGCCTTCACAAGAAGACGCAGCTGAATTGCTCAATGAATTGCAGTCTTGTCACGAGAGCGAGAATATCCACCAGTAGACGAAGGGGACGAACCAACTCAATACGTAGGTGTTGGCTTGATACGAAGCGCTCTAGCGCAGATTCATGAGAGTTATCGTAATGAAAAATATTATGGAAAATTGTTGACTGAAATCAAACAATTTAGCCATCTTATCAGGCCACAAAACCATAATTAGCAATCCGTCTAAAATGCTGCCCGATCCCTAACACAAACACGGGGTCACAAGCACGCAAAGAGCGCACAGGGTCAGATCGATGATCAAGAATATTGCCTGGAACCTGGGGTCATGGAACCTGGGGTCAGGTCTCGAATCAAGAATATTGCCTATGAATTAAGTGCGCATTGCCTGTGCTGGATTCGTGATTCTGTAGCTGGCCCAGAGGGTTACACCGGCAGCCATAGACATGACGCCTGCAACTAAGACGACAAAGCCAGCAGTAAGAATATCCGCATGCATTGCCTGAGCTGATGCTAAGCCGATAATAAGACTCTCTGTTGAAACGGATACCATCGTTGGCGCCAAGAACGGCGGCGCGTAATCATCCGGTACGGTTTGATCGATGTATCTTATAGCGTAGCGACTCATATACCCCCCCAGGGTGTTTTAGGTGCTTTTGAACAAATTATTCAGCATTTCCTTAATTTTCAGTACGGATTTATGAATTTATTCAGTTTCTATTTACCTTCATTGATATAGATTTGCATCGGCAGGAATACTGGTATCAATGATCTGCATAGAAAAGTGCATTGGAAGCTTGCTTAAGGGTATATTGGATCTGCGCAATGAAAACTTCGACACAAACTACGAGAACGTAACAATCATGACTAAATTACTCAAGCATCTCAGCATCAATGTGATGTTTTTATTACTTATGTTGATTTATGCTCCTGGATGGATTGCTGCTGGACCATTACTGCATACCACAGAAGGTTACGTCTCCGGTCAATTAAATAGAATAAGTCGTGACAATAATGTAACCAGAGCTTATGTCGGGGAAATTTCACTCGGACATGAAAGTATGACTTTTATTAGCCTTGGAAATCAACCGCCTAACCTGGTTTCTAATCCATGGCAGTTTTGTTTTGAAAAGGATCGGTACGAGGAGCTTGAGAATCTCATTGGCCATGACATCGTACTGGAATTTAAAACACCCAAAAATAATTCACTGCTATCTTGTTCTTCTGTAAACGAATTGGTGGAGGTTTATCCCGTTATTCAGAATCAACCCTTGGAACAAAAACAGTTTGTTGGCAACATTTATACTATGGATCAGGAGATTTCCCACGGTGTTGAATTGGGAAGAATAACAAATTTAATCAAAAACAAAGGCGCTAATAGAAGCTACTTTATGACGATACAAGTTGGCACTGGCGGGAGCAAATTCCGCCATTTCATCATAGATGATCATGATTTATATGATTTTGCAATTACCACCTTAAAAAATGCCACCATCGTTAAAGTATACTATAGCGATCGGCTTGCTTTTTTCACTAATTTTTATGGATTGGGATCCAGATCTGTTGTTTCAGAAATCGAAGCAGTTGATTAGATTACAACTATAAACTAATTCTAAAGAAGCATGGGGCCAGGTCCCGGGTTGAGAATAGAGCCGATGGATTCAGTATGATTTTTATTGTGTGATCTGGTGGTATGTGCGTTGCCGGTATTGGACTTTTGATTCTGTACCGGATTACGGCGACTGTTGGGTGTGATGTGTTTACCTGACAAATTCACCTCCTTTTTAAGAGGTAACTTTACATGCTTCTAGTTTCACTCAGCCGGGCAAGCTAATTGTCGTCATGCCGGACAGGATAGTCGATCGCCTAATACAAACCGCAATTCTCCGCCAAAAACCATCTCAATTACTTTCGGTATCGTTTGGATTTCTCCTTTCTGATAGACCACTCCTCGCGCACCGCAAGAAACTGCTTGATCAATCACTTTCTGATTGTGTGTTCTGCAATAAATTATGATGCGTGTATCTCCATTATTGGTAAATTCAGAAATATAGCTCAGACAATTATCATCATCCACGAAAATATTGAGTATCAAAATATCCGGCCGTTTTTCCATAATCAGTTTTTTGGCAGCATAAATATTCGCCGCTACTCCAACAGTCTCCATGCGAGGTTTCTGGCTATTGATCAGATTCTCCAGTCCCCAGAGCACAATTGGTTGATCATCAACTAACAATACTCGGATAGGGTTTAAAGAAAATCGTTTTGCCGGTCTCGTTTCTTCCGCAATACCATCATCATCTTGGTTAAGATCAGAATTAATATAACAGCGGCTCTTCTCACTACTACCTCTGTTGGTTCTGCAACCCAAGGCTGAAACCAATGTCTCGGTGCGTTGTACGATTGATTCTGTGGTATACGATGTAAAATAAATACAAAGATTGGAATTCTCGAGTGACAGATTCAGTCGATGGTCTAAACAAATGTTGTCGCTTTCATCCAGCGCCATGTCAGTCAGAATAAGGTCAGGCTTATCTATTGTCATTCTAAGTGACGCCATCTCATTTGAATTGTAAATGCCAGTGACTTCGTATTCCCATTCATTAAGAACATTTTCCAAGTCTCCACCTGGGATATAGTTGCGAATCAGAATTAATATCCGCGGAACTTTTATTTTGTTATGAGAGATTCTCTTTAATGCGAATTCTATTTCCTTAGTCATTGGTCTATGCCTTTTAAAAACGCTACAACACTACAATTTTTTATTTTGTGTGACACTGCATATTTGTGTGCATATGCAAGCAATGATGGGATGCTTGTCATTTTAATAATTAATACACACTACGAAACAATCCATATTCAGCTAGGTTAATTCCACTTGTTAGGATAAAGGTTTCAATAGCGAACAAATAAATCGATATCCCGATTATTTCACCGCTAAATTTTGTTTACCACGAATCAGCCTAATAACCTCAGTTGGAATTTGTGATTGTGATAAAGAACGGTATAAACATTTTGTTATCAGTTTTTATTGTCAAAGACATTAACTATTCCTGAGCTGCATAAATTGAGCTTTAAGCTATATGTGATAATACTTTCAGTCAATTCTGACTAATTGTTTAGTCCCGCAATTTTGCAGTGTAATTAGGTCGGTGCGTTCTTAACGCAAGCTTTGTGCTTTGCAAACACAAATCCCAATAAAGCAATAAGGCAATCTGAGGTTCCCTCTGTTTTTCGTCTTCCAATGGGCGAACAGTTTTATGCTACCAGTTCTTCCTGCTGTTGAATGATCAGCCAGTCCTTTAGAAATCGCATTGGTGATTTATAGCCTAACGTTGAGTGCTGCCGTTTCCGGTTTTAGAGTACCTCGATGTACTCGAAGCTCATGGCAGCCATT
>CAMCBD010000053.1 GCA_945872825.1 Nitrosomonas ureae | reverse complement strand
TCTGGATTAACCCAGACATTTCAGCTCGTTTGGCAACAAGGCCGCTAACTACGTGGGATTCGGACATTTGGCACCTGAAAGAAAAAAACAGATGCTATATTAATGCCTCGCACGAAGAAAAGCTTTGTGCGGCTGCTACATAATGCCGGAATTACGATGTGACCAAAGAAAAATGCGATGATAAAGCTGGCAATGATCATGAAGTCTGCGAAAAAGCAGCGAAAGCCGTTCTAGAAAAAGCAAAATCTGAGGCCAAAGCGAGGCAGCACCATTGAAAAGTTAGGAATTTAACTGAAGTTAGTGAGTAATACTTCAATGTGCATGTGAAGCTAAAATAAAAAGCGGGACTCCCATCAAACTCAAAGATGGCAGTTCCGCCGTTTTTTTATGCTGTCTAACTCGATATTTTCGAATGATTCCTTATGATTTTATTAGAATTACCTAACTCTTGTTCTGTGCCGGAGTGTTTATTTTGTTAGACTATGTTCGCGTTAATTGTTGATCCATCGGAACGCCCAAAGCGGCGCGTAATATATCCGTTGGCGTCAAAGCATCTTTGGTTTCATCTAAAATGCGTCGCCAGCCGAGATGGCTGGACAGGTAACGTGATGCCACGCCATGAAAATGATGCATCCAGTTTTTGAGTCGACTGTCATAGGCATTGCATTTTGTATGTGATAAACCCTGGCAACCACACGTATGCCAGCAGCCAGATCGGTCACGGCAGACCAATACGGGGTCTGCTCTGCAGACAGATCTCTCTTCGATGCCAGTGTTCCACGCTTGTGGGCGAGTCATGTCATTGCCGCTTATCCTTAAAGGGCTCGCGAGAAAAGGTTTCGTCGGCCTCTACGATGCATTTTAACTGCTCGGGCTTATGCGTGCTTGGCTCGGCCAAAAAACGATGCCGCCAGCGAAACGAGGTCGTATTACACACACCGCAAGTCCCGGCACTACAACGAATACTTCTTCCCTCAGACAATTGCTTTGTTGGCTATATGCCGCAAACTCGCCAATGAGGTGCCCGTCAGGGCATTAAAGGTAACTTTGTAGCTTGTGGATGCAGAACCCCGCGAACAATGTGTTCTTTGCTACACTTGGGGGGGCATAGTAGTTTGTTCGATCGATAGGCGCTTTTCAATCAGAGTGCATGGCACAGAGGTAGGCTCAATTTCTCGCAATCGATCTGACAAGATGCTGCGTTGGTGTGGTGTCAGTTGCGTGAGCTCCGAAGCCAAAGCCTGAAAATTTTCGTTCTTCATAGCATCTCCTATCTTATTGATTGTTATGCTAACAATTAACGCTAACAATTAACGCGAACATGGCCTAACAATAAGTAGTAGATTTTTCCCTTCGTTCGAAATAACAAAGCTGTCATTCCGAACGTACGTGAGGAATCCTAAAGCTCAGAAACCATCGTAACCAAATCCGGTTTAACCACTACTAATATCACAACCGCAAACAAAACTAACACCGGGAATTCATTAAACCAGCGATAAAAGACATGACTATGCTGATTGGCATCATTTTTAAACGCTTTGACAAATTTTCCGCAGCAATAATGATAGTAAATCAGTATTAGAACCAAAGCCAACTTGGCATATAACCAGTCACCGGAAAAACCATAACCCAGCCACAACCACACGCCGAAAACCACGGTCAGCACCGCGCCAGGTGTCATGATGCCGTAATAGAGTTTGCGCTCCATGATTTTGAAGCGTTCCTTGCCGGGTTGATCATCGCATTGGGCGTGATAGACAAACAGACGCGGCAGGTAGAATAGCCCCGCGAACCAGGTGACCATGAAAATGATGTGCAGTGATTTTATCCAGAGCATGGCAGTGTGAATGGTTGGTGTTAAAGTTGGTATGATACTGGGCTTGTGATTTTAGCGCTATCCCCTGGAATCAGGTGGATCGTGAGCAGGTTTATGTTTTGATTAAATAACGGGATGATTATGAATCAGCATTATCAAAATTTAGTCCAAAAATTGGAAGAAATCACGCATTTGAGCAGCGTGATGAGTACGTTGGGGTGGGATCAGGAAGTGATGATGCCGGCGGGTGCCAGTGAGGCGCGTGCCAAGCAGATTGCGGCGCTGGCGGGTGTTATTCATGAACGAATGACCGATCCTGCACTGGGAGAGTGTTTGAACGAGCTTAAGGAAAAGGATTTTGATGCTTTGAGTGAGCTGGAGCGTTGCAATATCCGTGAAGCGCTGCATAGTTATGAGTTAGAGACCAAAGTATCGAAGCGGCTGGTGCAGGAGCTGGCGGAGTTAAGTTCGCGCGGGCATGGCATTTGGGTGATGGCGCGGCAGGAGAATAGATTTTCTGATTTTGCGCCGGTGCTGAAACGTTTTCTGGAACTTAAGCAAGAATGGGCGCAGTGTGTATCGCCGGATTTGAAGTCCTACGATGCAAACATTGATTTGTTTGAGCGCGGCACGACGATGGACATGATCACGCCGGTATTCGAGCGTCTGAAGCAGGAACTGATCCCGCTAATTCATGCCATTCAGGCACATTCTTATCAACCGGATACTGTTTTTCTGCAGGGCAGGTTTGCGCTGGATAAGCAGGAAGCTTTAGCGCGTAAAATCAGCCAGGATATTGGCTTTAATTTCGAGCAGGGACGTATGGATGTGTCGGTGCATCCTTTTTGCGGCGGCAGTCATCCGACCGATGTGCGCATCACGACGCGTTACAAGGACAGTAATTTTGTCGAATCGCTGTATGCGGTGATCCATGAAACTGGTCATGCGCTCTACGAGCAAGGCCGCCCGCATGAGCTAGGCGATCTACCGGCTTCGGAATCCTTGACGATGGGAATCCACGAATCCCAGTCGTTATTCTGGGAACGCATGATCGCGCAGAGTAAGCCGTTTTGCCAGCATTATTTCGAGACGATCCGTGCGGCATTTCCGGATAACCTGAAATCTGCTACCGTCGATTCGTTTTATCGCGCGATTAATACGTGTAAGCCGGATTTTATCCGGGTAGAGGCGGACGAGGTAACTTATTCATTGCACATTATTTTGCGTTATGAAATCGAGAAAGGGTTGTTTGATGGTTCGATGCAGGTTGATGATTTGCCGCACATCTGGAATGAACTGATGCAGAAGTATTTAGGAATTCAACCGCCGAATGATAAGTTGGGTGTTTTGCAGGATTCGCATTGGAGCGGGGGAGCGTTTGGGTATTTTCCTTCGTATACACTGGGTGCGATGTATGCGTGTCAGTTTTACCAAACGCTACTGAGCGAACAACCCGATACTGAGCGAAATATTGCTAAAGGTAATTTTGCGCCGATTAAGAACTGGCTCAATGAGAAAATCCATTCTCAGGGCAAGCTTTATTCGCCACAAGAGCTTGTTCAGCGCGTTACCGGTGAGGCTTTGAATCCGGATTATTTCGTTGATTATCTTAAACGCAAGTACAGCGAAGTTTATAATCTGACTTAGAGTCTGGCGTTCTTATACTTGCCTGCGACCCTGGTTACTCTCTATCCATTTTTTTACGCGGTTGGCATCGCCAATACGGGTGTTTTTGCCCCAGGAGTTCAGCAGAACAATCACAACGGGTTGGCCTGAAATTTTGGCCTGCATCACCAAACAGCGGCCTGCATCACTGAGATAACCGGTTTTAGAAACACCGATATCCCATCCTTGGTTGCGCACCAGACTATTTGAATTGACATACTGTAATTGACCGCGCTTATTGCCTGGTGATACGGAATGCTGTGATGTGGTTGAAAATTCACGGATAGCAGCATAGCTATTTGAGCTTGAGACTAATTTCGCCAAGTCGCGCGCTGTCGCTACATTGCTGCTATTCAAACCGGTAGAGTCGACAAAGCGACTGTTGGACATTCCAATTTTCTTGGCTTTTAGATTCATGGCATGAACGAAAGCTTTGGTGCCACCAGGATAGGTGCGAGCCAGTGCTGCTGCGGCGCGATTCTCCGATGACATCAGTGCTAAGCGTAATAATTCATGACGAGGATAACTGCTACCAACGGGCAATCGAGAAGATGAGTGCTTCAGTTTGTCGACATCCGCATTTGTAATCGTGATTTTTTCATTCGGGGACAAATGCGCATCAAGCGTGACCATGGCGGTCATTAATTTAGTGATAGAAGCAATAGGCATTACCTTATCTGCATTCTTATCATAAATAACATGCGCATTTTGAGCATTAAAAACCAGCGCAGCTTGCGACTTAATGTCTAGATTGTTTTTCTGTGCGAGGGTGTTACTGGTATAAAAAAATATGACGCAAAATAAAAAAAATACCTGTTTCATTCTTTCTTCTCTCCAATTGACCGAAATTGCAAATCATTTTTAATTTAGTTAAATATTTTCGTTATGAGCGAGGAGAATGTTAGTTAAGAGTATTTAATTTATATGAATGATTATTTCTAGTATTTCAAATAAATAATCTTAACTTGCCGGTATTTAATTTTTTAAATTAAAAATAATTCAAAAGGAATAGATTGCATACCTGAATATTATTTGCTGAGCATTCTACTACATCTTTACGAGTTTTTTTAATTTAATTTAGAATTAATTCTTTGTTTGTAGAAAGTTAAAGAATATTTCTAAGATGTAATATCAAGAAATAATAGATAATATTCTGATAATACATGGTAATTTGTTTTTGTTTCGAGTAACGACGATGATACACAAAGCAAAGCTGCAGGATTCAAAAAATTAATTGCTATGCCGGTGTGAGGGAGATGATGCTATGAAAGATTTTTAACATTCTGAAGACTAAAGAATCATCGAGCTGATTGCTCAAACAAATCGGAACGGGCATTCTATTTTTTGTATGTATAGAAATACTTCAAACGTGTTCTTTTGGCTCACAGCAGAATAATAGGCCAAGCCGATAGCTTCAAAATATTTACTTCTACTACTCAATTCATTGAAACTGACTTTGAGTGGAAGAATAAAATAACCTTAACCTATCTCACTTGACCTATCAATCGACGTGCGTGTAATTACTATTATTTGCCAAAATTAGGTTGTTTAATCTTAGCTGGGCAAGTAACCATTTCACCGTCAACACGATCTTTGATTTTATCGCCGGCTTTTTTACCGTCACATGCCATTTGATTCAAAATATCCTGTGCAGCCATTGGAGGCAGTGCGGATTCTTTGTTTCCACTGGCCATAGTGGCAGAAGAACCCAATAAAAAGACTAAACCGATTGCAGCGATAAGAAATTTATTCATTTTTAACTCCTATATTAATATTATGAAGGAAGCCAATTCTACTATACCTGACTTTCCAACCATGAATTTATCACAATCATAATTGTCATGGCCATTTCTTTTTTTAAAACTCGTGATTTAATGAAAAGATTTATTGCATCATTTGCGACTGATTCGGTTAGTTTAGACAATACGGCAATATAAATCCTGGGTTTCTTTTATATAGATAGAAACTAAATCAGCAGCGCTGCAGCAACACGCCGTCCTTCTTCAACCAGAATATTGTAGGTACGACAGCAGGCTTTTGTATCCATTACTTCGATTCCAGTTCCCATTTTGGTTAACTGGCTTAGAACGGATTGACTAGGAAATTTATGCGTAATGCCTGTGCCGAGAATGATAATTTCTGGCTTATAGGGTATCAGCATTTCAAAATGCTGAACTTCCAGCTGTGAAACTGAGATTACCGGCCAGTCTTCGATCAAGCGGTCGGGCATAACGATCAGGTTCTTTTCGTAACGAATCTGATTAATCAATATGTATCCATCTCCATAGCCGGTGAAAATATATTGATGAGCAAAATTTGCAGGATGTAATTTCAATGCTTTGTTCCAGTTTATTCTGAATTAGATGCAGCAATTATGCAGTATTCAAATCAAAATACAATCTGCATCGTTCAAGTATTGATTGATGGGCGATCTTAATCGGATAGTTTGTTTTTATCGGTTAATTTTTGTTCTACAAAATTAACTAAAGCGCCGAGCGTATCAAACGTTTTCGCACTAATCTCGTCATCTTTAATCGAGATAGAAAAATTCTTTTCTAAAGCCAGGATAATCGTAACGACTGCGACAGAATCAAGCTCAGGAATATTTCCGAGTAATAGGGTATCCGATTTGATCGCATTGAGCCGTTCCCCCAATCCTAGTACATCAGCCAGAATTTCTTTTATTTTAATGGTAGGGTCTATTTTAATCACAGTGTAAAAAGCTACTTGTTTTTTGAGTATTGAAACGTTTCTTAATTATAAGTCTGATCGAGGGGTTAAGATCACTTGTTTACGTAAGTGAGGAGCAAATAGCGCTCAGCTAATAGAATAATGAAAAAGTTTGGGGTTAATACGTTATGGCTGTATTTCAACAATTGAATTGATGCGCGCAAGTCCGCTCATGATTCGTCCTGATTTATTACGTACCTGAACAACTTGCCCCTCAGCCGCGTCTGCTAATGCCTGCCCTTCCGATCGGACACTGAATCCACGCCCTTGAACAACCAGATTCACTGTTTGACCACGTAAGACTACGTACGGTGCTCGCAGCATTTGTGGGCGTAATGGTTGCCCGGCAGTCAGGTTGGTGGTAGCCACTTTGCCGATTACTTGTGCGACATCCGTAAATATGCCTTCCGGCATCTGTGCCAAATTAACATTCTGTGGTGCGATATCCTCGTAGGCAAGTGTCTGCCCAATTGCAACGGGCCGTGCAATATGTAACACATCAGTCATTACAATTATTTCAGTCTGTACATAGATGGTCCATTTTGCAACTTGGCTATCACAGCGAACCCCGATAGAAGTTTTTCCCCATAAACGCCCGCCAGTTGGAACAAAAGGTTCTAGGTGCGGACACTGCGGTAAAGCAAGATGCCTGTCAATCTGACCCACATTCACAATAACTTGCCCGGATAGCGTAGCTGTATTGTTGTATAGAAAGTCCTCAATTACTCTTTTAATCAGAGTGATATCCTGATGCTGCATAATGGTTTTGTGCTGTGATGCAAATGCCGGAATAGAAGAAACAAGCATTGGCAGACAAAGAATTAACACTAAGCAACGTATCATAGATTTATTTTTAACCATTCATTTTTGCCGTTCTCGGCAATTATTGCCGCCTCACAGATATCTTAAATAACTGTAATAAAAGTCACGTTCGAAGATAGCGTCTATTTCAAGCCTTTTTTGTGAGTTGGTCTAGCAGCTCGAACATTTATTATAGTTGGCATGCTAAGTGCTAATAAGTGGATAGGAAGCTATTTAAATTAGAGTGTATAGAAAATGATTAACAAACTTGATAAAGAATTAAATTTTCATCATCAGGCCTTAAGCTTACGAGCTGCCAGGCAAGAGTTACTTTCTGGCAATGTCGCAAATGCAGATACACCTAATTTTAAAGCGAAAGATATTGATTTCGCCAGTGTACTACATGAAAAGCTTTCATTGACTACAAACCTGAATAAAGTGAGTTTAAATACGACATCCTCGATGCATATTAATTCCGCTGCACAAGGGGTTTTTGGGGATAACATGTTATATCGTATTCCTTTACAACCCAGTGCAGATGGAAACACAGTAGATATGGATATGGAACGTACTCGGTTTGCCGACAATGCAATTAAGTACGATGCGAGCATTTCATTTATTAATAATGAATTTAGAAACTTAGCAATGGCGATGCAGGAGAGATAATCATGTCATTATTCAACGTGTTCGATATTTCAAGTTCAGCCATGTCGGCACAATCCCAACGATTGAATGTAGTTGCCAGTAATCTTTCAAATGCTGATAGTGTAACTAGCTCAACCGGTGAACCCTATCGGGGACGTCAAGTGATTTTCAGTACATTACAGGCGGCTGCGAATGGTGCAAGCGGCGTTAAAGTTGCTGGGGTCGTTCACGATCAATCTCCAATGAAACAGTCGTTCCAGCCTAAACACCCGTTAGCAGATAAAAACGGTTATGTGACGATGCCCAATGTCAATGTTGTCGATGAAATGGTTAATATGATGTCGGCATCGCGTTCGTATCAGAACAGTGTCGATATGATGAATACCACCAAATCACTGTTGCAAAAAACTCTAACTATTGGCCAATAAAGGAGCACAAGATGAGTTCAGTTCAGCCAACCAATTTTCAAACAGTCCCATCGGTAACAACGACAGGAATCACTGCTAAAAAAGAAGCTGAGAATCCACAGGATCATTTTTTAAAACTTCTGGTTATGCAGATGAAAAATCAAGATCCGCTTAAGCCGCTTGATAATGCAGAGGTTACCAGTCAATTAGCGCAAATTAGTACGGTATCCGGCATAGAGAAGTTAAATACAACACTGCAGCTTTTGACTTCTGATTTTGAAGATAGCCAATCAATTGAAGCGACGGGAATGATAGGGCACAGTGCTTTTGTTCCCGGGAAGTCTATATCTCTTGATAAAGATGCAGCCATCGCCGGTATTGAGCTGGCTCAACCTGTTGATCAGCTCAAAGTAACGATATTAGATAGCTCTGGAATTGTCATTCGCAATATGGATCTTGGTGCACAACCGTCAGGCATTAGCACGATTGGGTGGGATGGCATGACAGATAGTGGTGCCAAAGCTGCTACCGGAGACTACACCTTTGCTGTGAGTGCAAAGCAAGGTGGAAATGATATTAATGTCAATACGCTTTCATTTGGTTTGGTAAAAAGTATTTCCCACGGGGAACAGGGCACATTGCTTGATATGGACGAGCTGGGTTTGGTCAGTATATCAGACGTTAAGCAGGTATTTTGATTAGGAGATAAAAATGAGTTTTCAGCATGGCTTAAGTGGTTTGAATGCAGCAGCGACAAATCTGGATGTGATTGGAAATAACATAGCCAATGCGAATACCGCCGGGTTTAAGCAATCCCAAGCTCAATTTTCTGATATTTTTGCAAACTCAATGGAGGGATCTGATAGCTCTCAGATCGGTATCGGATCAAAAATATCCGCCATTGCGCAACAATTCAGCCAGGGAAATGTTACACCGACCAGTAATCCTTTAGATATTGCCATTAACGGTCAAGGTTTTTTTCGCATGAATGATAATGGCACAGTCAGTTACAGTCGGAACGGTCAGTTTCATGTTGATGATTCAGGCTTTATTGTCGATGCTACAGGTGCCAATCTAACGGGATTTTTGGCGGATGAGAATGGAGATATAGAAGCTATTGATGAACCAGCCAAATTAAAATTTAGCACTTCAGATCTTCCGCCTAGAGCAACAACGGAGTTTGATGTAGGATTTAATTTGGATTCGCGAGAAACGGGAATTTCGACCGCCTTTAGTGCAACAGATCCTAAGACATATCACAGTACAACATCAGGAACCGTAATTGATAGTCTTGGAAACTCACATGTTTTATCAGTTTTTTTCAGAAAGCAACCGCAGCAGCAAATACTTGGAATGTCTACGCAACCTTAGATGGAAAAGTTGATGCTTCCGGTCAGCCGATTGGTGTTGCCTTAGATGGAAGTGCTTCACAAACTCTGGAGTTTGACGAGAATGGCGTAATCCAGACAATTGGTACGCTTCCAACTATATCACCATTAGATATAGAAATTGATTATAGTCTGATTGATCCTACACTTGGTATAGCAACATTACAGACAGTCAGCTTCGATATGACGACTGCTACTCAATATGGTTCAAAGTTTGGTGTGACAGCACTTACACAAGATGGCTATACCTCTGGTCGTATGTCAGGTTTCTCAATAAGTGGTGATGGGATAATTCTTGGAAACTATAGTAGTGGCCAAACAAAAACACTCGGGCAAGTTGTGCTTGCCAACTTTGTTAATCCACAAGGTTTGGTTCCAATCGGGGATGGTCATTGGGCAGAAACTCCCGGTTCAGGAGAGCCTTTAGTTGGCCCGCCAAAAACTGGAAATCTGGGCGTGTTGCAATCGAATGCTGTCGAAGATTCGAATGTGGATTTAACGGCTGAGTTGGTAAAGCTGATTATGGCACAGCGCATGTATCAGGCTAGCGCTAAACAAATCGAAACTCAAGATCAAATTATACAAACAATTGCTAATATTTAGCGATGATTTCATCGAGAGATACCGTTATTTTTTATAGAGACTGAATAAAAAATGGATCGACTTATCTACACATCGATGACCGGAGCAAACCATACGCTAAATCAGCAGGCTACGGTTGCCCATAATCTTGCTAATGCTTCAACAACTGGTTATCGGGCTGAAAACAACGCATTCCGTGCTGTGCCGATATTTGGTGACGGATTGCCGACACGTGCTTTTGTGGTTGATTCAACAATTCATGCGGATTTTACACCTGGCGCATTGCAAACAACCGGCCGCGATCTGGATGTTGCAATTAAAGGTTCTGGATGGATTGCAGTTCAATTGGATAATGGCGAAGAAGCCTATACACGCAATGGCAACTTGCAAGTCAGCCCCAATGGTCTTTTGCTAACGCATAATGGACTTAAAGTCAAAGGTGACAGAGGTACTATCACGGTTCCACCGGAAACACGAATCACAATCGGTGTCGATGGAACTGTATCATCTGTGCCGATTAATCCTCAGCCCAATACCGTAGCTTTGGTGGGTCGAATTAAGCTGGTAAATCCGCCGGAAGAAAATCTTGTCAAGGGGGGGATGGTTTATTCCGCCTTAAAGATGGTGGGGTTTCACAAGTCGATGCCAAGGTCAGGCTTGTGGAAGGAACATTGGAAGGTAGCAATGTGAATGTTGTGCATGAGATGGTGAGCATGATAGCGCTCGCTCGTCAATTTGATATGCAAATGAAAATGCTTGAAAACGCGCAAAAGAACGCACAACAGGCCAGTCAAATAATGGTTGTAAGAGTTTAATCAAACAATAAATTTAAAGAGGTTAATGATTATGGTTCGTTCCTTATGGATTGCGAAAACTGGTCTTGATGCGCAACAAACCAAAATGGATGTTATCGCAAATAACTTGGCGAATGTTAGTACGAATGGATTTAAGCGCGCTCGTGCGGTTTTTGAGGATTTGCTGTATCAAACGGTGCGCCAACCCGGGGCGCAATCTTCCCAGCAAACTCAATTGCCTTCAGGTCTGCAAATAGGTACGGGCGTTAAGCCGGTCGCGACAGAAAGCATATTTACCCAAGGGGGACTTCAACAGACGGGAAATCAGCGAGATGTTGCAATACGGGGGATAGGTTTTTTTCAGGTTTTATTACCTGACGGTACAACAGCCTATACGCGTGACGGGGCATTTCAATCCGATATTAATGGTCAGCTTGTAACATCCAGTGGATATGCGGTTCAGCCCGCAATTACTGTGCCACCGAATGCGCTCGGTATCACAATAGCACGTGACGGTACGGTATCAGCGACAGTACCTGGTTCTGTTGCGCCGATTCAAGTTGGCAACCTCCAGTTAGCCGGCTTTATTAATCCGGCAGGGCTAATGAAAATGGGTGAGAACCTGTACATGGAATCCGCATCGAGTGGAACACCCAATCAGAATGCACCTGGTACCAATGGGTTAGGATTATTGGAACAGAATTTTGTTGAAACATCGAATGTGAATGTCGTGGAAGAATTGGTTAGCATGATCCAAACTCAGCGTGCCTATGAGATGAATTCCAAGTCAATTGAAACTTCAGATCAGATGTTGCAGAAATTGGCGCAATTATAATTGAATGGGCTTTCTGGAGTGAGGTGATGGTTAATAACAATCTGAAAATAAAAAATCAATTCTTGTATTTGTATATACTGATTTTTGTGCTGCTTGTATCAGGTTGTGCGATGACCCCATCAACAAGCACCCATCAACCCAATACCTTTCGCTCGCCAAAACATGCAGCAGTAGCGACTCACCCCAATGGAGCAATCTTTCAGTCTATTCATAGCACAACGGGTGGGGTTCGGTATACGCCATTATTTGAAGATCGAAGAGCGCGGAGTGTCGGCGATACTCTCATCGTTAATTTGAATGAAACAACCAATGCCAGCAAGAGTTCTGGGAGTAATGTCGATCGCTCTGGAAGTATTGATTTCTCGGTACCAAGCCTTTTAGGGATTCCTTTAAGCCTTTTATCGAAACACGCAACAGTCGAAGCAAAATCTAACAACAAGTTTGATGGCGGTGGCGAAAGTTCAAGTAGAAATAATTTTAGAGGCACGATTACGGTAACTGTTATAGAAGCATTGCCAAATGGGAATCTTGTTGTCAGTGGCGAGAAACAAATCGGTATTAACCAGGGGCAAGAGTTTGTCAGATTGTCCGGAGTTGTGAATCCAGTTCACATCATGGCGAATACGGTTTCTTCAACGCAAATTGCGGATGCGCGTGTTGAATACCGAGCCAATGGCTATTTGGATGAGGCACAAACAATGGGATGGTTATCACGATTCTTTCTATCCGTTACACCTTTCTAAATTATTCGACGCTTGAAACATACTTATCTTTGAAATAAATACATAAAATTATGAAAATAAAAAACATAATTATTCATTCTTTTCTGGTGATAGGCCTATTAGTGCCGGGAATTAGTGCGGCCGATCGCATCAAGGATCTGGCATCGATTCAAGGGGTACGCAACAATCAATTGATAGGGTATGGGTTGGTTGTGGGTTTGGATGGTAGTGGTGATATGACAACCCAGACGCCATTTACAGTACAAAGTATTATCAATATGTTAGGTCAATTGGGTGTTAACTTGCCGCCTGGTACCAATTTGCAGTTACGTAATGTTGCTGCTGTGATGGTAACAGCGACGTTACCTGCGTTTGTTAAACCTGGTCAGCAAATTGATATCACTGTGTCTTCCATGGGTAACGCGAGAAGTTTGCGCGGAGGAACACTGCTGATGACGCCTCTGAAAGGGGCTGACAATCAAGTTTATGCAATGGCGCAGGGAAATGTTTTGGTTGGTGGTGTTGGAGCCGGGAATGCAGGGAGCAGTGTGCAGATTAATCATCTCAGCGCCGGACGTATTTCAGGCGGAGCTATTGTAGAGCGCGAGATATCGACAACAGTTGGGCAAGGTGATTTTGTTAACCTGGAATTGAATTCTACGGATTTTACGACGATTAATCGTATTGTTGAAGCCATCAATGGACTTCATCCTTCAACTGCGTCTGCTATCGATGGCCGAGTGGTGCAGGTAAGGGCACCTGTTGATAATAGTCAGCGCATTGCGTTTATTTCTCAGATTGAAAGTCTGGATATAACGCCCGCAAAAGCATCTGCAAAAGTTGTTGTAAATTCACGTACTGGCTCGGTAGTGATGAATCAAGGAGTAACTCTCGAAACGAGTGCAATTGCGCATGGTAATTTATCCATTATTATCAATACCGAACCTGTAATCAGTCAACCAGGAGCATTTGCACAACGTGGTGAAACAGTGGTGGCACAACGATCACAGGTTGAAATACGCACTGATGAGGGGAATTTAATGCTATTACCGAGTGGCGCGGATCTTGGGGAAGTTGTCAAGGCTTTGACAGCCATTGGTGCGACAACACAAGATTTAGTGTCCATATTACAGGCGTTAAAGGCAGCGGGTGCGTTGCGTGCCGAGTTGGAAATTATTTAATTACCGGATAAAACATATGGTTATCTCACCGGATATTTCTAGTAAGCTCGCAGTTGATGCCAAGAGCATTGATGATCTACATTTAATGGCCAAACAGAATCCTGATGAAGCTTTGCAAAAAGCGGCACAACAGTTTGAAGCATTGTTTATGAACATGTTGCTAAAAAGTATGCGTGAGGCAACGCCTAAAGATGGGCTATTTGATAGTCAGCAAACACAGTTCTTTACGCAAATGTATGATCAGCAATTATCACAACACTTATCTACCAAAGGAATTGGTATTGCCGACATGATGGTGCAGCAATTAACACGCGCTAATAAAGCGATTGAATCACAAACTTCAATAAGTCATACAGACACTATTATTTCAGCGGTTAATTCCAGTAATCAGCTACCTGTGGTTAAAGATGGTCATCCCAATGATAAATCGGAACAGTTATGGCCGAGTGTTTTGAATTCATCGAATGCAGTGATGCCAGCTGGGAAAATGAATCCATCTGCTGAGGCATTTCTCGTGCCAATCCCGCTGGAGACACAACTAAAGAAATTATCCAATCATTCAACGGATTTTATCGATAAACTTTTGTCGCATGCAAAGATAGCTTCACAGTCAACCGGCATTCCGCCACATTTCATGCTGGCACAAGCTGCGTTGGAGAGCGGCTGGGGTAGACATGAGATTCGCCATGCGGATGATAGTCCAAGCTACAATCTGTTTGGGATCAAAGCCGGTGCAAACTGGAAAGGGGATGTTGTGGAAAAAGTGACTACCGAATACGTCAATGGCGCACCCCAGAAAGTGGTTGAAAAATTCCGTGCTTATAACTCATATGCAGAGGGATTTAGTGACTATGCTAATTTGCTATTAGATAATCCCCGCTATGCAAAAGTATTGAAGTCCACTGATGCCGCTACTTTTGCAAATGGCTTGCAACGTGCGGGATATGCAACTGATCCATTGTATGCCGAGAAATTGATTCGAATACTCAATAGTGAAACATTGCAGAATCGTGAATTTATTTGATGAGTAAAAGTTTCTTTAATTCTTTTATCATTTTACCGATACAGTCATCATATGTTGTTAGATTTTAAGAATTGGATATAAATCATGGGAAATAGTATTGTTAATGTTGGATATTCTGGTCTCTTGACAGCGCAAAACCAGTTGCTGACTACGAGTCACAATATTAGCAATGCGAATACACCTGGTTTTAGTCGACAGCAAGTTATTCTGAGTACGAATACGCCACAATCAAGCGGCGCAGGATTTATTGGGTCTGGTGTTCATTCAACAACAGTGCATCGAATATATAGTGAATTTCTTGTTAGACAATCATTGCAGGTTCAAACACAAAGTCAGCTATTGGATAGTAATTATGTTGAGATAAAACAGTTGGACAACATGTTCGCTGAAGCCACTTCCGGTCTTTCTCCAACACTTCAGAAATTTTTTAGCGCTATACAAGATGTGGCAACTAATCCATCTGTAATTCCGTCTCGTCAGGCCATGCTGAGTAATGCTGAAACGCTTGTGGCCCGTTTTCATAGCATGGACCAGCGAATGTTTCAAATTAGTGAAGGTATTAATACGCAAATTACTAGTTCCGTTGTTCAAATTAATTCTATAGCCGAGCAACTTGCTGAAATAAATAAGCAGATTGTTTGGGCGGAAGGTGGTGCTGGCGGACAGCCTGCTAATGATATGTTGGATCAACGTGATGAGCTTATTAACTCTCCTAGTCTAGAGCCTTTGTTATTTCTGCAAGGTGCTGAGAAAAAGCGGCGCGATTGGCAAGCCCGGTTAGTTCATCGGTATAGGCTAGTATTCGTATGCGCTTCTGAGATTGATTCCGCTCCATGACTATTCCCGCAAGTCTAGCTGCAGCTATCAGATCATGTAATTCTTCGTCGTTAGGAAGCGCAGCATGATTGTAGTACATGCCAAACGCACCTAGAACTTTACCACTGGAAGCTTTAATGGGCTCAGACCAACAACTACGCATACCATGGGGCAGTGCGTAATGTTTGATTTTTTCCCATTTAGGATCTGTCTCAATATTCTCAACGAGAACACGCTGCCCTGTATAAGTAGATGTGCCACACGAACCAACGCTGGGTCCGTTTTCCAGACCGTTTACCGCGTCACAATATGCTTTCGGTAAGCTTGGCGCTCCTCCGTGCAGAAGTTTATTACCCTCTAATTCGAGCATTGAGCATCGCATTCCAGGGTGCCGCGCTTCATACATTAAAGCAATCGCATCATAGATGTCTGATGCGGAGCGCCCTATTGCAATCATCTCAAGAATTTCGGCATTTTTGCTATCAAATACTTCTGCTTTTTTACGCTCTGTTATATCAATATGTGTTCCAACTAGTCGAACGGGTTTACCATCAGATTCTCGAGTTACAAGAAATGCTCGAGATAGAACAAAAACTTCGTGACTGTCCTTATGACCCATACGCATTTCAACTTCAAATGACTCTACTTCACCAACCAAGTATTTCTGAACCTTTTCTAACACGATGTCCTTATCATCGGGATGAACCAGGTTAGCCCAGGTGTTTAAGTCATTATCCAGTTCAGACTCTCCATAGCCCAGCATACTTTTCCAGCGAGGTGAGTAATAGACTTCATCAGTTTCAAGATTCCAATCCCAAAGCCCATCATTAGCGCCACGCATTGCCAGAGAAAACCGCTCTTCACTGATATAAAGTGAGTTGTACGTTCTTCTGTCATCAGATTGACAGCAGCAAGTTCGGTGTGTAGCCGTTGTATCTCTTCAAGTAGCTGAGACTTGGATCGATTGGTATAACCCATAGTTATCTCAATAACAGGTCAGTATGCGCAGTTAACAGTCAAAATCTGAATGAGTAGCAAAATTTTTATAAATATATCGCAACGAATTGAGCGCGTTGTTTTATGGGATAGTGACTACTCACTGATACCCGAGAATTACCACGCGACTCCGATCTAAGTGTTGAAAAATGATTGGCCTGTTTCGTGTCGATCATTACTTCATCAGCGCAACACGAGTCAATTCTCAGTATTGATATCAAACGGTTTCTGCTTTCTTGCGTGTAGGTCTCGCTAAGATAGCATCTAAATATCGTGCTACATTTTTATAGGGAGAAAAATCAAATTTACCACCCAGCGCATAGGAAAAAACACCTGCCATATTAATGTCGGCAATGGTGAATTGATTGGTCACCAGAAAATCTTTTCCGGCAAGATAGGTATTCAATACCTCGAGTGGTTTCATCAGTTTCTTTTCAGCCGACTGGATGATGTCAGGACTTCTATCCTTCTCATCCAGAGCCTTCCGGTGGAGAATAAGATCCACGCACGCTGGTTCCATTTGGGTTACTGCAAAAAAAGTCCATTTGTAGATCTGCGCTTCATCTTCCAGTCGGTTAACCCACAGTTTTTCAGCGCCATATTTTCTCGACAGATAAAAATTAATAGCCATTACCTCGGTCAGCACAAGATCTCCATCAACCAGGGTGGGTACCTGGGCCAGTGGATTCAGCTTTAAATATTCGGGAGCGTTCTTCTCTTCCTTGAAAGGATTTATTTTGACGTGCTGGTAATCAAGGCCAAGTTCCGCCAACGTAAACAGTACATAATTTGCTCGTGACCATTCAATTCCGTACAAGGTAATCATGTTTCTTCCTTACATATAAGATCAATCATCGCGCAACCAAGCTCTTGAGGTAATAGCATTCCAACCATTATAGGATAACAATTCCTGGCGTATCAGCAAAATCTCTCGATCGGAATTCCAAGGACAGAGCGTTATTGAATGATTACTAGGAGAAGTATGGGAACAGCAGCAAAAGCAGCGAAAAAGTGTGTGTGTATGGCAAAATCTGGTTTACTTTAGCGTTCCGCGCACGACCCGGATCGACGATGAATTTTTTACCGTAAGCTTGCCGCCGCTGCCTTCAAGATTGCCACAAGAGCAGGCAGATTTGATATACGGCAAAGAATTAACAATCATCAAGCAATCCATACACTCGTAGTAAATGTCTCCGCCCGTTGGTAAGGCTACTGGATCTGGAGTTGGTTCGATAGGATAAAATTGTAAATCTTGCGCATGTCGATATTCTGCATGATCATACCTTGGTCAGTTGTTCTCAGTTTTGATAGCGATTCCAGATCGCTATCTGCGTGTAGGATAAATAATCCATTTTTGGGTAAATAAATGTACCGATAGTCGAGTGAATTGTCAAAGTTATCTAGGTGTTTAGTCCCACGATGTGCTGGAATGGATCAAAGATAAAACGTTCTGGCTCATTTGTCCAGATTTTGCAGATGTATTCGTAGGGCGTGAGTCCCTTGAGAGTTTTCAGGCGTCTGGCGAAGTTGTAGGCCATCAGGAAGGTATG
>CAMCBD010000052.1 GCA_945872825.1 Nitrosomonas ureae | reverse complement strand
ATGGTTTCATCGCCCCGTATCGCAGCCAGCGCTATTTTTGCTTTGAATTCACTGGAATATTGTGTGCGTTTCTTGCTCATGATTATGATCCTCTATAGTGTCCATAACAGAGCTTAACAACCTGTCCAGTTTTGCGGTACCACTTCATGATACTAGTGCAGATTATTACGCCTTTTGAATTCTTGTAGGGTATAGATACCTATATCGATTAAACAAACAAATTTTCAAAGGTAAATAGAACATTCTGAAAATCCATGCTATAAAATTATGTTTTAAACGCGAGATAAGTAAAATGACAATCGAAGGCATGAATCATTTCACTGTGCTGAGCAGTAACTTGGAAAGAAGCAAGGACTTTTATATCAATATTCTTGGCCTTACGGAAGGTTATCGCCCGCCTTTTGCTTTTCCAGGCGCATGGCTTTATGCCAAAAATCAAGCAATCTTGCATATCATGGCAGGCAAACCATTGCCGGCCAATGCAGCCGGTGTGATTGATCACATGGCTTTTACTGCGACTAATCTGCAAGCTGTAGTCGATGCTTTAAAGCAAAATGGCATTCACTATGAATTGCATCGCTTGAAAGGACTAGAAAGCTGGCAACTATTCTTTCATGATCCAGACGGTGCAAAAGTGGAACTGGATTTTCAAGCAAGCGAACCGGAACCCAAAGAATAGCTGTTTATTTCACACAACTCGGAGTCTTGCCGGCTGCACGGGCTTGCTGCATCAGCGTCATGGCTTTAGGCAAAAGACCTCGCAAATCATCGATACGCGTTTCAGGAGATGGATGAGTTGACAAGAATTCCACAGGCTGCGGACCTTGACTAGCCTGAGCCATTTTCTGCCATAACGTGACACTCTCAGAAGGATTGAATCCAGCTTTCGCCATTAATTCAACACCAATAGTATCCGCCTCACTCTCATGCAAGCGGCTAAACGGCATGATCAACCCATACTGTGCGCCGACACCGAGCAAACCCAGTGCACTCTGCCCCATGGGCGTCCGTGGCGCCGCCACCGCTGCGATCAATGAAATACCAATTTGCGCACCCATTTTTTGAGACATCCGTTCATTACTGTGCTTGGCCAACACATGGCCTATTTCATGGCCAATCACAGCGGCCAATTGATCCTGATTATCCACCAGCTCAACCAATCCGGTATGCACGCCAATTTTGTTACCCGGCAAAGCAAAAGCATTCAGTGTGTTATCCTTAAAAACAACCACTTCCCAATTACCGCCGACTTCACGTGTAATCGCATTTGTAATACAGCGTACAAACTGGTCTTCCTGTGCATTTTGACTAATTGTTTTTTCTTTCTTCAAATCTGAAAAAGCTTGCAACCCCATCGCATCCACTTCACTATCGGGCATAAAAACCAACTGGCTTCTTCCTGTTGGCGTAGTTGCACAGGCAGCAAGAGATATAATAATCAATAGAACCAATATCATTCTGAGTTTCATAATAGTAAGTATCTTCCTTAAAATGGATCATTGAGTTTGCTTCATCATTCTATGATATTTATTTGAATCTATAGAATAGTAACAATTTCTTCTGTTATTGCCGCATAGATATTCTGGTATTTCTATTGGCTTAAAGTATGATATAACGCTCTCTTTATCAATATAAAGAGGAATTCCAAAATGGGCGATCACGTTTATAAAGTTATCGAAATCGTTGGTTCTTCAGCTAAAAGTATTGAAGATGCCATTCAGCAAGCCATCGCCAAATCCGGTGAAACCCTACGTAACCTGGATTGGTTTGAAGTGGTAGAAACCCGCGGACATATCGTTGATGGCAAAATTGCACACTATCAGGTAAAACTAAAAATCGGTTTTCGGCTGGATTAACCCTATCTAATCTAAGACCGCTGTGAGACAGCATAATAATATATTCCACAGTAATCTGGTAATACTTGGCTAAGCAAGTAGCTGCAGATTTTGAGATAAAATCGCGGTAGAATCCTTGGGCTTCTACTGATAGCAGTTTATTTCCAACCGACTGATCGAAATAAAATAATTACACCCGTATAAAAATAATCGTTCCAACAAGCCACTAATCTCCAGCATACAATACACAAATCCGCGCTATTCCGCTCGATATACTATCCCTCCACTATCGCGGTAAACCCGACACACCGATCATCCATCAATTCTCAGGAAACTAAAAATGGCAAAAGGTAAAAAATACGAATTTCGTGTCAAGCAAGAAAATGCTGGCTGGACCGCAGAAATTATCAGAAAAGTAACGGCAAAGAGAACTATTGTTTCAAAGCGCCAGAAAGGATTTTTATCTGAATCTGAGGCACAAGAATGGGGAGAAAGTGAGCTAAAAACAATCTTGCAGAGCGTGCATGAACGAAATCTGCAACGCGCCCAACAGCAAGAACAAAAGTCTGTCGAATAATAGACACAATCACCCCAAATGCTTCACGGTATAATCAACGTTTTACAGTAAAAAAACCAAATTCCATGCAAGAAAAATATCATCCCCAGGAAATCGAGAAAAACGCGCAGCAATACTGGGAACAAACAGCCGCATTCAAAGCAATAGAAATTACCGGTAAACCAAAATATTACTGCCTGTCGATGTTTCCCTATCCATCCGGCAAACTGCACATGGGGCATGTACGCAATTACACGATTGGGGATGTATTGTCGCGTTACCGCCGCATGCAGGGTTACAACGTCATGCAGCCGATGGGCTGGGATGCATTTGGCCTGCCGGCTGAGAATGCCGCCATGCAAAACAATGTTTCTCCGGCAAAATGGACGTACGACAACATCGCCTACATGCGCAAGCAACTGAAAAGCCTGGGATTGAGTATCGATTGGTCGCGTGAAATCGCCACGTGTGATTCCAGTTATTACCACTGGAATCAATGGCTGTTTCTGCGCATGCTGGAAAAAGGGTTGGCGTATCAAACCACCGGTACGGTCAATTGGGATCCGGTTGATCAAACGGTATTGGCAAACGAGCAGGTAATTGATGGTTGTGGCTGGCGTACCGGCGCGCCGGTGGAAAAACGCGAAATCCCGATGTACTACATGAAAATCACCCAGTACGCTGATGAACTGCTGGCAGCATTGGACGCGCTTACCGGCTGGCCGGAACGGGTTAAAACCATGCAGGCCAACTGGATCGGCAAAAGCTACGGTGTCGATATTACCTTTCCGGCCGATACCGAATCAGGTACACCGCAAGATCTGAAAGTATTCACCACCCGCGCGGATACGCTGCAAGGCGCAACGTATGTGGCAGTTGCCGCTGAGCACCCGATCGCACTGCATGCCGCCAGAAATAATCCAGCGTTGCAAGCCTTTATCCAGGAATGCAAACTTGGTTCAGCGAAAGAAGCCGATCTAGCCACGCAGGAAAAGAAAGGCATGGATACCGGTTTGTTTGTGATTCATCCGCTCAATGGCCAAAAACTGCCGGTATGGGTGGCCAATTATGTATTGATGGGTTATGGCGAAGGCGCAGTTATGGCGGTTCCTGCGCATGACGAACGCGATTTTGAGTTTGCCACAAAATATGCGCTCCCGATCAAAGCGGTCATCAAGCCACTGGCTGGCAGTCTTGAAATGCCATTGGCACAGGCTTATGTAGAACATGGCATCACCTTTGATTCCGGCAAATTTTCCGGATTGGAATTTCAGCAAGCAGTCGATGCTATCGCAGCGGAACTGGAACAAAAAGGCTTGGGCAGCAAACGCGTGCACTATCGGCTGCGCGATTGGGGCATTTCACGTCAACGCTACTGGGGCTGCCCGATTCCACTGATTCATTGCGCTGATTGCGGCGTGGTGCCAGTACCGGATGATCAATTGCCGGTGGTCTTGCCGCAGGATCTGGTGCCCGATGGCTCGGGTAATCCGTTGGCAAAAACCCCGTCTTTCTACGAATGCGCTTGCCCGAAATGCGGCAAAGCTGCGCGCCGGGAAACCGATACCATGGATACCTTTGTTGATTCCTCCTGGTACTACGCCCGCTATGCCTGCCCCGACCAGAATCTGGCGATGACCGATGAACGCGTCAATTACTGGCTGCCAGCCGATCAATATATTGGCGGTATTGAACACGCCATTTTGCATTTACTGTATTCGCGATTCTGGAGTAAAGTCATGCGCGATCTGGGATTAATGACTCTGGATGAACCATTTACCAACCTGCTGACGCAGGGCATGGTGCTGAATGAGATTTTTTATCGCAAACCAGACAGCGGGCGCATTACCTATTTTAATCCAGCGGAAGTCAACATCCAGTATGACGAACAAGGCAAACGCTGCGGTGCAATCCTGCAAGCCGACAACCAGCCGGTTGAATCAGGCGGCATCGGCACCATGTCGAAATCTAAAAATAACGGGGTTGATCCGCAAAGACTGGTGGAAGAATACGGCGCCGATACCGCGCGCTTGTTCATGATGTTTGCCAGTCCTCCGACGCAAACACTCGAATGGGCTGACGCCGGTGTCGATGGCGCATACCGTTTCCTCAAACGGCTATGGAAGCAGGTTTATACTCACCTCCAGCACGGCGTGGTCAAGATCAATCCCACACTGCATCAATCATTAACGCCGGAACTCAAGTCCCTGCGCTGCCAATTACACCAGACCATCACCAAAGTCAGCGATGACCTGGACCGGCGTCACACATTCAATACCGCCATTGCCGCTGTGATGGAATTGATGAACGGCCTAGCAAAAAACCAGGGTAACGATCCAGCCAGCCGTAACCTGATGCAGGAAGCGTTGGAAAATATTGTGTTGCTGCTCTCGCCGATCGTTCCGCATATCTGCCATGAACTGTGGCGCGAGCTCAGACCGGGCACCGAACTCTTTGACCAGCCTTGCCCACAAGCAGACAACGCAGCCATGGTACAGGATGAAATCAAGCTGATTGTGCAGGTCAATGGTAAATTACGTGGAGAAATTAATGTCCCCAAAGATGCCGGGAAAGACGCCATTGAGCATGCTGCCCTGACTAATGAGCATGTGCTGAAATTTATCGAAGGGCAAGCAGTCAAAAAGATCATTGTCGTGCCTGGCAGATTGGTCAATATTGTTGTATAGGAACAGAGCAAATAATTATGAATTTGAGTAAACAGAAAATTCTTATCCTGGTGGTATTGTTCCTGCTGACTGCTTGCGGGTTCCAGTTGCGCGGGCAAATCTCTTCACTGCCATTCAAATCAATGTATGTCTCCGCACCCGAGGGACATACCATTGGTTTGGATCTGGAACGTGCGGTAGCTACCTCATCCACAACCAAAGTCACCTCCAATGCGGTGGAAGCGGAAGCCGTTCTGGAAGTTGTCAGTGCTGTACATGAACGGGTCATCCTGTCGTTGTCCGGCGGTGGCCGTGTGCGTGATTTTAATTTGATCTACCGGGTGGTGTATCGTCTTGTTGATAAACAAGGTATTGAAATTATCCCCAACACTGAAATTGCTATAACACGCGTCCTTCCTTTCCTGGATGCGCAAATCCTGGCTAAAGAAGCGGAGGAAAAGTTGCTGCAAAAAGACATGCAGGCTGACGCCATCCAGCAGATCATCTGGCGCTTGTCCGCAATTAAAATGCCAGCTTAGCCCTCATTGACGCTACTTGCCGGCATGCGGATAAAACTCGAACAGCTTCCCCAGCACCTGCAAAAACAAACTGCTTCGCTCTACACATTATTTGGCAATGAACCGCTGCTGATTCTGGAAGCCGCTGATTTAATCCGTACCCATGCACGCCAGCAAGGTTATAACGAACGTGAGCTGTTCACCGTTGATCAACACTTCGATTGGTCTGATCTGTTGAATGCAAGCAACAATTTGTCTCTGTTTGGCGATCGCAAAATCATGGATATCCGTATCCCCTCCGGCAAACCCGGCAAGGAAGGCGGTAAAGCCATAGAAGTCTACTGCAACGCACTGCCGCCCGATACCCTCACGCTCATCACTCTCCCCAGAGTAGACAAACAGGGGCAAGCAACCAAATGGTTCAAAATGCTTGAAACCGCCAGCATCCTGATTCCGGTTTACGCCATTGAGCGTGACCAGCTGCCCGGCTGGATTGGACAACGACTTGCCAAGCAGCAACAAAAAACCGACTCTGCCGCACTGCAATTTCTTGCGGATCAGGTGGAAGGAAATCTACTCGCTGCACATCAGGAAATTCAAAAACTCGCGTTGCTCTATCCCGCCGGCAACCTGACATTCGACCAAGTGAAAGAGGTGGTTCTGAATGTGTCGCGTTATGACGTTTATCAATTATCCGATGCCATGATCTCAGCCAGTACTGCTCGTTACACCCGTATCCTGACCGGATTACAAGGCGAAGGCACCGCTCCGCTCTTGATCCTCGCCACCCTCGCCGAACAAATCCGCCAGCTAATCATCATCCGCAAGGGCTTCGACAACGGCCAACCACCCGCGCAATTACTTCAAGCCGCCAGAGTCTGGGGAAATCGGCAAAAATCAGTGATGACCGCCGCAAAAAGCATCAGCTTGCAATCGCTAATGCAAGGATTAAGCGACGCTGCGAAAATAGACCGGATCATTAAGGGGGTAGCACAAGGGGATATTTGGGATGAATTGTTGCAACTGGGATTACGTTTTGCTATCCACAAACATAGGAATTTTGAGAAAATAGCTAGTTAGCCTAACTGCTATTCCTTTTGTTTACTGCCTAGCACAGAAAATTCAGATGGGTAAAAGTAACCGCATTTTCAGTGGCGAACTATCATGTTCGAAACAAACTTATTCGTACATTTCATTCAGTAATTTTTAGTGAAGAAACGCATTCTTTGCGCTAACTTAATGAATACATATGCTGTATATATTACATTAGGCATGTTAAGCACATCGAATTGATCAAGCCTACCCCTGCCCGCCTAAACAGAAACCGTATGAGGCAAGCAGAGTGTACTCAAACCCTTCCTACTACTTCTTCTGATCCTCAGTCTTTTCCTTCTTGTCCTTTGTAATAGGGTTCTGAACACCATAGCCCTCTTCCTTAGCCTTGTAGCCACCATATGCACCGGCTCCTCCCGCTGCCAGTAGCCAGCATCCAGAAAGTACCGGTACCACGAGTAGAACCATCGCATAGCGTAATATTCTTGCTTTCATTATAGCCTCCAAAAAAATTTATCAGAATTTCCACATCATCTTAATTATATTGATATTGATAATTCAAGCAAGTGAATAAGCAGTATGCTTATTCTTGACTTACCGTTCATATGCCAGCACCGGCGCCAGCCATTTCTCAGTTTCCTCTACTGCCCAACCTTTCCGTTTGGCATAGTCTTCCACTTGGTCTTTGCCGATTTTACCGACAGCAAAGAAAGTGGATTCGGGATGTGCAAAGTAAAAACCGGATACTGCTGCGGTCGGCACCATGGCAAACGACTCGGTAATAATGATACCGGCATTTTCTGAAGCATTCAGTACTGCAAACAGCGGTCCCTTTTCGGTGTGATCCGGACACGCGGGATAACCCGGTGCAGGGCGAATGCCTTTGTATTCTTCATTAATCAATTGCTCGTTGGTTAAGGTTTCATCCTTGGCATAGCCCCAGAATTCGCGGCGCACGCGCGAGTGTATGTGCTCGGCAAAGGCTTCTGCCAGACGATCCGCCAATGCTTTGAGTACAATCGCGCTGTAATCATCATTGGCATCTTCAAAAGCTTTGACGCGTTCATCAATACCGAATCCGGCACCTACAGCAAACAAACCAATGGTGTCCTTGATACCGGTTTCCTTGGGTGCGATAAAATCAGATAGGCAGCGATTGGGTTTCCCGGTCGGTTTCTGGTCTTGCTGGCGCAAACAATGATAAGTCATGGCCAGCTTACTGCGCGTCTGGTCGGTATAAATTTCGATATCATCGCCGACGGAATTGGCCGGAAACAGACCAATCACCGCATTGGCACTCAACCATTTCTGCTCGACGATTTTCTTCAACATCGTCTGCGCATCGCGAAATAGCTGGCTTGCCGTTTCTCCAACCACTTCATCCGTCAGGATGTCCGGATAGCGCCCGGCGAGTTCCCAGGCTTGAAAGAAAGGTGTCCAATCGATATACGGAACAATTTTTTCCAGCGGGTAATTATTCAACGTACGGACACCAATCAGTTCCGGCTGATACGGCTGGTAATTCGTCCAATCGGTTTGATACGCATTGGCGCGCGCTTCAGCCAGTGTCAGTAGCTTCGCCGTCCCTTTCTTGTTCTTGTGCTGGGTGCGCACTTTCTCGTACTCTTCCTTGATTTCCTGCACATAACCCGCCAGCAAATCCCGTGAAAGCAAGTTACTGCACACACCCACTGCACGGCTAGCATCAGGTACCCATACGGTTGCACCTTCATAATGCGGCGCAATTTTGACTGCGGTATGCACCCGGGAAGTGGTTGCGCCGCCGATCAATAGTGGAATCGTGAATCCCTCGCGTTGCATTTCCTTGGCGACATGCGCCATTTCTTCCAGGGAAGGCGTAATCAGTCCGGACAAGCCGATAATATCGGCCTTTTCACGCCGCGCCATATCCAGAATCTGCGCGCTCGGCACCATCACACCCATATTGATCACTTCATAGTTGTTACACTGCAAAACTACTGTGACAATATTCTTGCCAATATCATGCACATCGCCCTTGACGGTGGCGATGACAATTTTCCCTTTGGGCTTGTTATCGCCGGATAATTTCTTTTCGGCTTCGATGAAAGGTAACAAATGGGCGACTGCCTGTTTCATCACCCGCGCGGATTTAACCACTTGTGGCAAAAACATTTTACCCGCGCCAAACAAGTCGCCCACAACGCTCATGCCTTCCATCAACGGCCCTTCAATCACCTGGATCGGACGACCGCCTTTGTTGTCAATCTCCACCCGCATCGCTTCGGTATCTTCCACAATAAAGGTGTCAATACCCCTGACCAAGGCATGCGTCAGCCGTTGTTGCAGTGGTTCATCGCGCCAGGCCAGGTCTTCCACCTGTTCTTTTTTCTTACCTTTGAAATTTTCCGCAAACTCAACCAGACGCTCAGTCGCATCCGGACGCCGGTTCAGAATGACATCTTCAACTTTTTCCAGCAGCTCAGCAGGAATATCCGAATACACACCCAATTGCCCGGCGTTGACAATCCCCATGGTCATACCGGCTTTGATCGCGTGGTACAGAAATGCGGTATGAATGGCTTCACGAATCGGCTCGTTGCCGCGGAAGGAAAACGAAACATTGGACACCCCGCCGCTCACTTTGGCATACGCTAGGGTTTGTTTGATGGTACGGGTAGCATCGATAAAATCGACACCGTAGTTATTATGTTCTTCAATCCCCGTCGCGATCGCGAAAATATTCGGATCAAAAATAATGTCTTCGGGCGGGAAACCAACCTGATCAACCAGCAAACGATAACTGCGCGTGCAGATATCCACTTTGCGTTTCAGCGTGTCGGCCTGGCCTAATTCATCAAATGCCATCACAATCACCGCCGCGCCATACCGGCGAGCCAGTTTGGCGTGCTTGATGAATTCTTCCTCGCCTTCTTTCATGCTGATCGAATTAATCACGGATTTACCTTGCACGCATTTCAAACCCGCTTCGATCACGGTCCATTTACTGGAATCCAGCATAATCGGCACCTTGCAGATATCCGGCTCAGCGGCGACCAGATTCAGGAATATCACCATGGCTTTTTGTGAATCCAACATGGCCTCATCCATGTTGATATCGATGATCTGCGCACCACTCTCAACCTGGCTGCGCGCTACGTTCAACGCTTCGGCATAATCATCGTTGAGTATCAAACGGGCGAATGCCCTGGAGCCGGTGACATTGGTTCGTTCGCCGGCATTCACAAACAGTGAATCATCGCCAATATTCAATGGTTCTAAACCGGACAAACGCAATTTCTTGGGAATCTCGGGTATTTTACGCGGCGCGATATCACTAACCGCTTGTGCGATGGCTTTGATATGTGCTGGGGTTGTCCCGCAACAGCCGCCCACAATATTAACGAAGCCGGATTGCGCGAATCCTTTGATTTGATTCGCGGTATATTCGGGCGATTCATCATAGCCCGTGTCGGATAACGGATTCGGCAAACCGGCATTGGGATGCACACTGGTATAAACATCCGCCACCCCCGCCAGTTCTTCGATATACGGGCGCATGAGCTCAGCACCCAACGCACAATTAATTCCGACGGATATCGGCCGGGTATGGCTAACCGAATTCCAGAATGCTTCCGGCGTTTGTCCTGACAGCGTGCGTCCGGAGGCATCGGTAATGGTGACTGAAATCATGATCGGCAGACGAATGCCATGGTCTTCGAAGAATTGGTCAATGGCAAATAGCGCCGCTTTCGCGTTGAGCGAATCGAAGATGGTTTCAACCAGCAGAATATCCACCCCGCCATCCACCAGCCCGCGAATCGATTCGGTGTAGTCGATGACGAGTTGATCATAAGTAATACCACGAAACCCCGGATCATTGACATCCGGAGAAATGGAAGCAGTTTTGGTGGTCGGCCCGATCACGCCAGCAACAAAACGCGGCTTTTCCGGTGTTTTCGCCTCGAAACTTTGCACCGCTTCACGCGCCAGTTTTGCGGCAGAGCAATTCAATTCATACACCAGATCCTGCATGTGATAATCCGCCATCGAAGCCGCATTCGAATTGAAGGTATTGGTCTCAAGGATATCCGCCCCCGCTTCCAGATAACCCGTATGGATCGAGCGGATAATTCCCGGCTGCGTGAGTGTCAGCAAATCATTATTGCCTCGCAGGTCATGCGGAAAATCGGCAAAACGTTGGCCACGAAAATCCGCCTCGGTCAGTTTGAAGGTCTGAATCATTGTACCCATCGCGCCATCCAAAATCAGGATGCGCTGGGCAAACAAACTTTCCAATAAAGCGGTGCGGGATTCTCTAGTCATGGATTAGTTCATGTTGTAAAAAAGATGGATGGGGCATTATACCTGAGCCGTTTCGATCTATCGCGCAGGTTGTTAGTGGCAAAAGGTGGATGGCGCGTTGCTTATCCACCCTACATGTTGTGATTTCAAGCATGGCGAGAAATCTATACTGTTGATCCCCAAAGATTCCTCCCTCCGTTCGGAATGACAAAAGCGGGTTATTCAAAAACTACTTTATAATACACAATGGACAGTAATTCAATTTGCAGAGAATGAGCGATATTTTCATTTGTTATTCGAGAAAAGACGGCGATACCGCGATGCGGTTGTTGCAGCTTTTTGAGGCGGAAGGCTGGCGGGTTTTTATTGACAGGCAAACCCATGTCGGTCGCCGCTGGCACAAAGAGATTGAAAAAGAATTGCACGCGACCCGGGCCGTGGTGGTGTTGTGGTCGGCAACTTCGCGCGACAGCGATTTCGTGCTGGAAGAAGCCGAATATGGTAAACGCAAAGATATTCTTTTTCCGGCATTCATCGAGACAGCGGAATTTCCGTATGGATTCGGCCGCATACAAACCGCGGATCTGATTGGCTGGAACAATCAACCGGGGCATCCTGGGTTCGAACAGCTTCTGGTTCCGTTGCGGCTGCATTTAAACGGCGACGCAGAAAAACCAGCACAACCCATCGCAAAACTATCGCTGACACCCGGTCAAACCTTCCGCGATAAATTGCAAACTGGTGGTGAAGGCCCTTTGATGGCGGTGATTCCCGCTGGCCGTTTTTTGATGGGTTCATTGAATTTTGATAGTGATGAAACGCCAGAACATATAGTGCAAATCGCACAGCCTTTTGCATTGGGCGTTTATGCGGTGACTTTCGATGAATACGATAGTTTCTGCCAAGAAACCGGAAGAAAAAAACCGGGGGATCGAGACTGGAGACGAAAAAATAGGCCTGTTATCAACGTATCCTGGCATGATGCGCAAGCTTACTGTGACTGGTTGAGTCAGCAAACACAGCATAGCTGCCGTCTGCCCAGCGAGGCGGAATGGGAATATGCTTGTCGCGCCGGCACTAAAATGCCCTATTACACCGGTGAAAGCATTGCCAAACATCAGGCAAATTTTGACGGCAAGCAGACGCTGCCTGTAGGTTCATTTCCGCCGAATGCATTTGGTTTGTATGACATGCACGGCAATGTGTGGGAGTGGATGCAAGATTGCTGGCATAAAGACTACCAGAATGCCCCAGATGATGGATCGGCTTGGCTGGAGAAAAATAGCGGTAATTGCGATCGCCGGGTGGTTCGGGGCGGCTCGTGGTTCGACAATCCACGGTACTTGCGATCGGCTCTTCGTCTCAGGGACGACTCCGATGTGGTCGGCAACGGCCTGGGTTTTCGTATCGCCAGGGCTTTGTGACTTTGATCTTTGTGCTTTGACCCTTTGCGGGGTGCAGCGGCGTAGCCCCTGCGGATTTTTTAGCGGTAATCAGTAGGGTGGATCAGCGAAGCGCCATCCACCATTGAAAGCTATTTACTTATTCTAGCTTTTCCATCCAGCTCTCTTTTTGCATTCCGTGCAATCGTGTTTTGTCACAACCGCTGAAATTGATTACAGATAAAGCAATTGCACACGATAGCCCAGTGCATTCAATTGGCTGCTATCAAAATCGAGCCGAATCTCAATCTCACGCCGGGGTTCAATGAATTGTAGCGATTTATCTTGATCCGGCAAGTAATCCTGGGCGGTAAAAATACGGCTGGTGATGATTTGATCATGAACATCCAGCAATAAGAGTTGCAGTGCCGGCAATGCTTGCGGGAAAGGCGCGTGATTGCTGATGATCGCGCGCATGGTAGTGACTTCCGGTTGCCGCGTCAGATTCTTTTGCAAATCCGATGATTCGATACCCAGTCGTTTGATATCTTGCGGATAGGGTACCGTGCAGGCAATGAACGCACAATAGCGTTCCAGATACGGTCTGATTTCCGGTGCGATGATCGTCAGTTCGGTACGATAGGCATGCGCGATCTGCCCGATCAACAACAGCAACAGAAGAACATTCGCCAGTCCCCAACCTCGCGATTGTTCAGCTGGCTTGTCATCATCAAAGGGGTTATCCGAAGTTTCCGTTGTTTCCGGATTCCAGTCCGGAGAAACCCGCAGATCCATTGCACTACCCGAATTCGTGATTACTGCCAGATTTTCTGTGGATGCTTGCGGTTCGCTGATTGGTTGCGATTGAAACTGAGATGGGGATTCAATGGCGGATTCATTGACGGTGATTAACGTGGCAAACCCATTGAATATCCGCTGACAATGCCCGCAGCGCACTTCACCTCTGTGGGCCTGTAATTGCGCGGCATTCACACGAAAGGTCGTGCCACAACCAGGACAGAGTGTTACCAGCGCCATACACTACTCCCTGTAATGATCAGATTAGGTGCCAATAACCGGATAATTGAATAGGAATTTAATTGTTTTTGTATCAACTTAAAATCCTGGCAAATCCTACAAGGCAACGATTATTTCACCTTTTGATTCCGGTTAACAGCACCCAACCTTCTTGTGCATTGGCAACGCGCATATCAAACCATTGCTGATACACGCTTCTGACGTCCTCGGCTTGCTCCTGCAGGATGCCGGACAACACAATATGGCCACCTTTCCGGACTGCTTGCTCAAGAATGGACGCCAGTATAATCAAAGGATTCGCCAGAATATTTGCAACCACAACATCCACTTGCTCATTCGGCTGCAAATCCTGCTCGGCGACTTTATGCGCTGTTGCAAAAACAAATTTCGCGGGATCGCAGTCATTGCGCAGTGCATTATCCTGACTGGCCGTAATCGCTTGGGGATCAATATCAATACCGGTGACGTGATTTGCGCCGAGCTTTATCGCCGCAATCGCCAATATTCCGGAACCGCAGCCATAATCAATCACGCTGTCTCCGGGTTGCAGATTCTGATCTAGCCAGCCCAGACATAGTTGCGTTGTAGGATGACTGCCGGTACCAAAAGCCAGGCCGGGATCGAGTATCAGATTGATCGCCGCCGGATCGGGCGATTGATGCCAGGTCGGAACAATCCATAAACGCGGGGATATTTGAATCGGATCAAATTGTGACTGCGTCAAGCGCACCCAATCCTGTTCTTCGACACGCTCCAAACGATAATTGGGTTGACTATTCAGCTGCGCGAGACGCGTGGCAGTACGCATAATTTCGTCAAAATCCGCACCTTGACTAAACAGTGCAGAAACTTCCGCATTCTGCCAGATCACTCCGCTCGGTTCGCCAGGTTCTCCAAACAGCAATTGTTCATCTTGCGTATCGGCGGCTGCGTCATGAATATCCACTGACAGCGCGCCCTGTTCCATCAAGGCGTCACTCAGCAACTCGGCATGCGCCGCATCAGCTTGGATAATCAGCGAAACCCAGGACATGCTTCTTATCGAGGCTGTGAACAGTCAATTTGAAAGGGAATGATCGTTTTCCTGTCAATCCTTCTTATTATGCAGGGCAAGTTTCTGCTCCAGATAATGAATCGCGACACCGCCGCGCAGGAAGGATGCATCGGTCAGCAAATCCAGATGCAATGGAATATTTGTTTTAATGCCGGTGACCACCATTTCGGATAAAGCAATCCGCATACGTGCGATTGCCTGTTCACGCGTATCCCCATAAGTAATGATCTTACCGATCATGGAATCATAATGCGGCGGCACCATGTAATTATGGTAAACATGGGAATCAACTCGTACACCCGGTCCGCCCGGTGCGTGATATTGCGTAATACGTCCGGCGGAAGGTGTCAGCTTGTAGGCATCTTCTGCGTTGATGCGGCACTCTATCGCATGCCCCTTGATGACGACATCCTTTTGACTAATCGGCAACACCAGACCGGCTGCCACATTAATTTGCGCCCGTACCAGATCGATACCGGTAATCGCTTCCGTCACCGGATGCTCCACTTGCAAGCGCGTGTTCATTTCAATGAAGTAGAATTCATTGTTCTCAAATAAAAATTCAAAAGTGCCCACACCGCGATATTTAATACGGCGGCACGCATCGGCACAACGCTCACCCATTTTATTACGCAATTTTTCCGATATGCCGGGCGCTGGCGCTTCTTCGAGAATTTTTTGGTGGCGGCGCTGCATGGAACAATCTCTTTCGCCCAAGTGAACCGCATTGCCATGTTCATCTACCAATAATTGGAATTCGATATGACGCGGATTTTCCAGATACTTTTCTGCATAAACAACCGGATTCCCAAACGCTGATTGCGCTTCGTTATGCGTCATGATAACGGCATTGGATAAGGCTGCCTCGGTGTGTACAACCCGCATTCCGCGGCCGCCGCCGCCGCCTGCAGCTTTAATGATGATGGGATAACCGATCTCCCGCGCAATCTTCTTAACCTCATCGATATTTTCAGGTAATGCGCCATCTGATCCCGGCACACAGGGCACACCGGCTTTTTTCATGGCATTTTTCGCGCTGACTTTATCGCCCATCAAGCGAATCGTTTCCGGCCGCGGACCGATGAACACAAAACCGCTTTTCTCCACCCGTTCGGCAAAATCTGCATTTTCTGACAGGAACCCGTAACCGGGATGAATGGCTTCCGCATCGGTTACTTCTGCAGCACTGATAATCGCCGGCACATTCAGATAGCTCTGCGCCACCGGTGCCGGGCCAATACAGACCGATTCATCGGCCAGTTTGACGTACTTCGCTTCCGCATCGGCTTCAGAATGCACTGCCACTGTTTTGATACCCATCGCACGACAAGCGCGCTGGATCCGAAGGGCAATTTCACCACGATTTGCTATAAGAATTTTCTCAAACATAGTTATCTGATCTCTATTCAGATAATCATTGAATTACGAATAAGGGTTCGCCATATTCAACAGGCTGACCATTCTCGAGCAAGATTGCTTTGATGACCCCATCTTTATCGGCTTCAATCTCGTTCAACAGCTTCATTGCTTCAATAATGCACAATGTATCGCCCGTTTTAACCCTATGACCGACTTCGACAAATGCACTCGCACCCGGCGATGCGGCTCGATAGAATGTTCCCACCATGGGAGATTTAACAATATGGCCATCCGGTATTGCATTCTTGTCAGCAGCTGAAGATCCATTGTTATTTGCTGTTTCTGATCTAGGCGTTGGTGCTTGCTGCTGAACAGGGGACATCACCGGCTGCATGCCAGGCGGCATAAACGCATAATTTTGCACCCCGGAACCAGATTTACTGATGCGAACTTTTTCTTCGCCTTCCGTAATTTCTAATTCCGCAATACTTGATTCTTCAACCAGTTCAATGAGCTTCTTAAGCTTTCTTAAATCCATATCCAATCTCCCGAGACAAGGCCTCGTTTTAAGGTAGTTTTGTGAACAAAAATATTTAATGTAAAAATGAGCAAGATTACAGCTGCGTTGCGAAACGATTTGAAGTTTAAATTAAGATCTATCGATAGTTTATATTCAACATCCGGTTAACTTAAGATGTCATTGCATATTCCAGCGCCAATTCATATCCTTTAGCCCCAAAACCACTAATAATGCCTATCGCCAAATCGGAAAAATAGGATTTCTGACGAAAAGATTCACGAGAATAGATATTTGAAAGATGCACTTCGATGAAAGGCAGTTTGACAGCAGCAAGTGCATCACGCAAAGCAATACTGGTATGCGTGTATGCAGCCGGATTGATGATTATGAAATCTGTTCCATCACTCATCGTTTGCTGAACTCTATCTATCAGAGCCGACTCAGCATTACTCTGAAAGAAATCCAGTTTAACACCTGTACTTTCAGTTAATCTGCTTAAATTTCTGTTAATATCTTGCAACGTCGTGCCGCCATAAATCTCCGGTTCACGAACACCCAACAGATTCAAATTGGGTCCATGAATAATCAAGATATTTCTTGCTTTTACATTTTTCGAATCCATTTAATAATTATGGACTCTTACGCTAAAAATGTACAGTTTTTAAAGAATTTCGCCGAACTTAAGCGAAAGTTGTTGAAAAAATATTGAATCTGATCGTTCAGAAAAACAGAATCGGCATCAGCTTGCAAAAAAATCATAACCAAACCGCAAACAGTCGAATCCGGTTCTTTATAATTTGCCCGCAATTGCCCAAGCATCTATAATAGCCCGCTTGGTTCAAATCCAGGCTGTTGTAGCTCAGTTGGTAGAGCAACTGATTCGTAATCAGTAGGTCCGCAGTTCGATTCTGCGCAACAGCACCAATAATCAACAACTTATAAACATAACTGAATCGCTTTTACTTCGATTGTGCCAAATTTGTGCCATTGAACACGTCATCTACGACTCTGGCATGCTGGGCAAACTGCTCAGGTGCCTGTGAGGGGGTGTCTTATTTGGTACTAGATAAAGAGAAAGAAAAAAAGCGCGAAAAGCGCATGGATTAATGAATCAGCAGAAATTTCAGCCAAAAACTAATTTGGTACAAAATATCAAAAAATAGGACGAAAATATCAAATTTTGCGCTTTATTTGGTACTGGAATAGAAAGTTTTTAGGACATATTCAACCAGCGAGTTTCAAAAACTTAGCAACAATATCTTCGTTACATATCCCCGTTCCCTTGCAGTAATCATAAATCAGCAATATCAGCTCAGCTTTCTTTACTGGGTCTGGGTCTATGTTTATACCCTTCTTGGTAATCAAAGCATCAACAGAAACCATCACGAATATCATTGTTTGGGTATCGATAACGGTAACGATATGAGCAGGCTCAGGGCTTTTAAGCGTTAAAGCCGTGGCTTTGCTGACAGGGTAAGGCTTTGAATACGGCTTATCCTTAACATCCGCCTTAGCCTTAGTAAAGAAATCAGGGTTTTCCTTTAGAAAGGATTGAATGGCCTCCAACACATCAGCCGGTGGTTGGAATTGCGACATGTAGCCTTTCTTCCCGCCTCTGCATTCAATTTCTCTGGATTTCCATGCTAAAGCTCTAGCTTTCTCGCGCGCATTCTTGTCGCTCCTAGGAAAATCAATAACCCCAGCCCTACCTAACAACGCTAATTGCACAGGAGAAAACCAAATATAGTCACCCGACTTCATGATATCTATCTCGGGTGTTTATCTCGGGTGATTTATGCTGTACCCGACTTATGTATTTAATGTTATTAATCATAATAATAGTGGATATTCAATAAAAATAAATAAAAATATTAAGTAGGGTTCTTAACTTCTCGGTTACTCGGTTTTATGATGGCATTATGTCAAAATTACTTAACACGTTAAACATGCCAAAAAAACCAGCCTCGAAAAAAGACTGGCATCGCGCCGACATAATCGCCGCAGTGCGTAAGACCGGAACCACTCTGAGCAAATTGGCCAGGGATCTCGGGTACTTCCACACAACACTTAACAATGCACTCAACATGCCATACCCAAAGTATGAGCGGCTGATTGCAGAACACCTTGGAACCACCCCGCAAGCCATCTGGCCAAGCCGCTACCGTAATGACGGAACACCAAA
>CAMCBD010000051.1 GCA_945872825.1 Nitrosomonas ureae | reverse complement strand
TGTTCAGCCAGATATTTAGAGCGTTTGTAATATCCTGCGATGGCAGTAAAATTGGATGGCGTATCTTCATTAGCAGACGACCCGTCTTGTTTTAAACCTAGCGTTGCTACGCTGCTGGTATAAACAATACGCTTTATGCCTTCCTCAGTTGCCGCTATGATCAGTGCGCGTGTGCCATTGACGTTGATTTCATGCATGGTTTCTGGATCAGGAACCCAAAGACGATAATCCGCAGCAACATGAAACAGATTATCGCAACCTTTAATTGCGCGTCTCAGTGACTGATGATCCCGTAGATCTCCCTCAGTAATCTCAACAGGGAAGTTTTCCAGGTTTTTTCGATCGCTATCCGGTCTTACCAATACACGAACTTCATGATCTGCCGTTAGCAAGCATCGCATAACAGCAGAGCCAAGAAATCCTGTTGCACCAGTGACCAATGATTTCATAATGCTTTGTATTTTTGTGTTATTTTTAAGTTATATAAGCAGGTTATTGATTATTTGTTTAATCGCTGAAATGAGTTTCCTTGTGTACAGCTACTTCAGGGAGCTTGCTGGATGTTAGCTTAAAAAGTAATTCTAATATCCAATCCTGACTGGCAAACAGACTGGTTGTTACAATGGTGGCCCTAACACTGCGGCGGCTTATTTTAACTTGAGTTCCTTCAGAAAAATCCCGGTGTTGATTAATTCTATTTAAAGTTAGGATCGCCATACCGATTGCCCATAAACAGAACCGGCGAATTCCTTTTTCTTGTGGAGGAATCAAGCTGGTATATATCAGCGCATCTTGTAAATGACCTTTGGCTACGCCCAATAACTCTGCTAATCCGGCCTGAAATTTCGTATCGGATGTACCCGGCTGCAAATCAACGAGATTAAATCCATTTTTAAGAAAAATATCTTGCGGTAACCAGCAAGCGCCGCGTTTACGGTCATCCCAAATATCTTTGAGGATATTTGTCATCTGCAATCCTTGCCCGAATGATACGGAAAGTTTCATCAGGGTCAGTTTCTGACTATTGATTTCCGCTGAATAATCACAGAATAACTCGGTTAACATTTCACCGACCACCCCGGCAACGTAATAACAATATTGATTCATTGCGGACAGATCTTTGAGACCTTCCAGAGATTCTGTTTCCTGATAGTCGGACATGCCCTGTGCCATGATTCGAACACAGCGCTCCAATGCTTTGCGCTGCGTCGGATTAAAGCCATGCGTGATGCGGATGACAGCAGGAGTATTTTTAATTAAATCATGTTCTGCTGGAATTGTATGCTCGGAAAGCAGAGGATATAGCTGTTGTGCAAAATCTTCGGCTGATGCATTGCCACACACTACTTCAGAAAACATATGCGATAGTTGCCGGGTTTGTTCTAAAGTTAAAGCGCTATCATCTTCAATGGTGTCGGTGATGCGGCATAGCAGATATGCATTGCCGATAACGCGGCGTAACGCTTCAGGTAGCTGTGGAATAGTTAATGCAAAAGTGCGAGATACACCTTGCAAAATATGGTCCTGATACTGTTCGTCATCGAAACTGGAAGAGAGGCTTGTCATTACTGATTTGTCATAAAACGATAAGGCATATTACTACAATTGAGCGCATCTCCAAATCTATGCCATTAAATTAAGACAAGATTCGTTCGGTAGCGATTAATTGATCAATGGTCTCACGTTGCCGGATAATATGGATTGTGTTTTTATCCACCATAATTTCAGCCGCACGTGGCCGGGTATTGTAATTTGAACTCATACTCATGCCATAGGCACCGGTTGACATAATTGCCAATAAATCACCGTTGATCAAACCAAGCTTGCGATCATGACCCAGAAAATCACCTGTTTCACAAACAGGGCCAACAACTTGATAGTTCTTGATTTCCTCATTGTTTCTGGCGATTGGAAGAATCTCATGATAGGCATCATAGAGTGCTGGGCGCATTAAATCATTCATTGCTGCATCGACAATAGCAAAGTTTCGCGCGGGCGTATGCTTTAGGTATTCAATTCGAGTCAGTAGGATGCCTGAGTTACCCACGAGTGAGCGGCCTGGTTCAATTAAAAGGCGTTGTTTGACTTGTTGGGTGCTGGCACATAGCGCGGAGACATAATCCTTAATTGACGGTGGTGTTTCATTGGTATAACGAATGCCTAAGCCACCTCCTAAATCCAGATGTTCAATCGCTAAGCCTTGCGATTGCAAGGTGTCGAGTAGATTAAGCATTTTGCTGCTTGCCTGCATGAATGGTTCAATCTCTGTCAGTTGCGAGCCAATGTGACAATCTAATCCGGTAAAACGGATGTGAGCATACTGGTGAGCGGATTGGTAAATTCTTTCAGCTTCAGTGGCCGGAATACCAAATTTATTTTCTTTAAGACCGGTAGAGATGTAGGGATGGGTTTTCGCATCGACATTTGGGTTTACGCGTAAGCTAACCGATGCAATTTTACCCATGTCTTTTGCGATCTGATTTAAAGCAATTAATTCCGCTTCAGATTCCACATTAAAACACAGGATATTGGCTTCTAGTGCCAGGCGCATTTCATCAATATTCTTACCAACCCCGGAAAAAACTGTTTTCTTTGGATCTCCGCCGGCTTTCATAACCCGAAGTAGTTCTCCGCCTGATACGATATCGAAGCCGCTGCCAAGCCGCGCCAATAGATTGAGTATGGCAATGTTGGAATTGGCTTTTACTGCATAGCAAATTAAGTGATCCCGACCAGAAAAAGCAGAATCAAATTCCAGATACGCTTTGGTTAGGGCAGATCGTGAGTAGACATAGCATGGCGTGCCGAATTCTTTCGCAATCTGTTTTAACGGCACAGATTCGACATAGAGCTCATTGTCATGGTAGACAAATTCAGAAAATCCGCTCATTTCTTTTCAATTTCAGTAGATGAGGCACGATTGGCATCATCCGTTTTTGGAAGATAGAGAGGCCCTTTAAGACCGCAAGCACTGAGTAGGTAGACTGAAAACAGTATGATAAACAATAAACGCATAAGAAAATCCCTGAAGCAATAAATTTACGGGATACTAACATAAGAGAATAATAAATTAATCAAACTCGTGATTAATTTTGGTGGTAGGTGCTAAGGCTTAACGTTGGGTAATTCGGCGGTTAGCCAAGCAACCAATTCATTAATTAACTGATTGCTTGCTGAACTTAAAGCAGATACGGCGCCTGCTGCATCTGCAGTAGGTGTTTTTTCAGTTATGCTGAGATCTTTCTGGGCTAATAGCTTGCGTGTATTGCGTTCAACTAAGCTGGCACGCAAACCAATGACAATATGGCTCGCATCCACCGCATCGAATAGCTGCGTAAATTCTTCCAATTCAATATGTAAGGCATAATCAGCTTTCGCTGTGCTGTTGTCTTTTATGACCTGCTCGCTGGTATTGGCAACGATGCGGTTGCGTATCTGCTGAGTAAGCAAGGCTGCGGGTGCTGCTATCCAACGGCTGCTGGCATACGTATAGGACTGCGTGGGATTTTGATACAGCAACCGGTAATGGATTGCATTGTTATCCAGCCATGACGGTGCTGTTGCGTCGGCAATCAGCAAGCTCTTTCGATGCTGTAGTGATTGCTGCGATATCAGTTTGGTAGTCTGCGCCTGTTGTATGCCGAAATCGTAAATAGAAACCCGGGGTTGTGATTTGTTGAATGACACACAACCTGCGAGCTGGTGAACAATAAGAATTAATAATAACGCAATTTTCGTCATTGAAGTTTGCCTGCAGGAGGGGTAAATCCGGCTTCTCCAGGGCCAGGTAATGACGGAGGACGGCCAAATAATAAGCTTTGTGGATTTTCTTCCAATTGATGCAATACCTTATCTAAATTATTTGAATTACGTGCAATGCTGTTACTCACTTTCCGCAATTCAGGAATCGTGGTTGCTAATTCCTGTGTGCTATGAGACAAACTGTCAAAAATACCCTCTTTCTGATTGATTTTTGCTGCAGTAATATTTATTTCACCTAATAGTTGATCTAAATGCTTAACCAGGGTGGCGGACTGAGTTGATAGTTCGGTGACAGACTCTAATACAGGCTGTAAATGGCCGGCAATGCCATCAAAATTTCTGGTGGTCTTTTCGATATTTTGAAGAATTTTCGAAACATGTGTTTGATTCTGGTCATCCAGCAATTTATGCAATTTTAATACCAATTGATTCACATTGCTGAGCAAGTCTTGGCCCGATCCAGTCACCTCATCGAGTAACGAGCGGCGCATTGGGATTTGCGCGTCGCTCGGTAATTGCTCATCACCTGTGCCACCATCGTTGAGTTGTATATAAGCCAACCCAGTGACGCCTTGATAGCCCAATTGTGCATAAATAGTATTTTGAAGCCTAACATTCTCATCAACCGAGATATGAATCAGAATCTGATGCGGATCATCCGGATCAAATTCGATATTTTCAACCTTGCCAACACTAACGCCGCGATAATGGACAGCGGATTGCGGATTGAGCCCGCTCACAGATTCTCTAGTTACCACGAGATATGCATTGCGTTGGATATTGCTACCGCTGAACCATACCGCGACTAAAGTCACTGTGATACTCAGGAAAATAACAAATATGCCTGCTACGAGGGCATGGGCGCGGTTTTCCATGTTTGCTCCGGATAATTTTTTTGATTAATACTATGTCGTATGCTCTTAAAGAAGCTGGTAATAAATGGGTGCTGAAAGTTGCATACTTCATTCAAGGTGCCTGTTACAACAATCTGTTGATCTGCTAAGACTGCAACCCGATCAGACAATGCAACCAGTGTATCAAGATCATGTGTCACCATGACAATGGTTAGATCCATTTCGCTGCGCAATGCGAGAATCAGTTCTACAAAGCTTTCACTTAATTCAGGATCCAATCCGGCAGTGGGCTCGTCGAGAAATAATAATTCAGGATCCAAGGCCAAGGCTCGTGCTAAAGCAATACGTTTGATCATTCCGCCGGATAGGGCCGCGGGCATTTTATTCGTATGTTCAGGTCCGATTGCCACCATATCCAATTTAATCATAACCAATTCGCGAATAATTTCTTCACTGAGCGTGTGTAACTCACGTAACGGTAAAGCAACATTATCAAACACAGATAATGCACTAAATAACGCACCTTGCTGAAAAAGCACACCGGAACGGCTCCGTATTTTCTTTTTCTGCAGGTTAAAGCCGGGATCCTCCCGGGAGCTACCAAAAATTTTAACGCTGCCTTGAAAAGGTTGTTCCAGGCCGAGTATCTGGCGCAACAATGTCGTTTTTCCACTCCCTGAACCACCGATCAGAGTCAGTACTTCCCCACGTAAAACGCATAAATTGATATCTTGATGGACAACCAGATTACCAAAGCGGGTAGATAGCGCTTCAATTTCAATGATGCATTCCGGGTTTGTCATTTCTCTAGGTAAGCCCTACATCGGAAAATACAATTGCAAAAATCGCATCGATAATAATCACTACTGTAATAGCCGTCACCACAGAAGAGGTAGTGCCTTCACCCAGGCTTTCCGTGTTGGGTTTGATTCTTAGACCAAAATGACATGCAATCAGCGCAATGACCATGCCGCATACAATCCCTTTTCCCAGTCCTAGCCACAAGTTGGCTATGGGTACAGAATCCGGTAATGTGGTCAGAAAATATCGATAGTTTAAACCTAACTGTAATTCTGCCGCGACCATGCCACCCAGTAAGGCGATTGCACTGGTCCACATGACCAATAATGGCATTGCGATGCCGAGGCCAAGAACTTTGGGTAATATCAGGCGCTGGCTATGCGAGATACCCATAACTGTCAAAGCATCCAGTTCCTGGGTTACGCGCATGACACCGAGTTGTGCGGTCATGGATGAGCCGGAACGGCCGGCCACCAGGATCGCAGCCAGCATTGGACCCAGTTCACGGATAATGCTAATTCCCAATATATTGATAATGAAAATATCTGCGCCAAATAACTGTAATTGTTTGGAAGAGAGGTAACTGATTACGATGCCAATCAGAAATCCGACCAAAGCTGTAATACCCAACGCCTGTGCGCCGGTGCGATATAAGTTTGCAGAAATTTCACGCCATGGAATATAAACAGGATGCCGGATTAAGTAAATAACATCAATCAGCAACTGGCCAATCAATATAATCAGACCCAGGGTATGTTGCCATAAAAGTAGCGCTAACCCGCCTAAAGTTGTTATGGGCCATAGCAAATCTCTCTGTTTGCCTTCCGGTTGGAGATTAGGAAGATTTTCCAACCGTTTAAACATTCTTTCATGTTCAGGACGCAATTGTAAATGTTCGGGGCGTTGCGCTTTCCAGGCGCGCCATAACATAGCTGTACCCGTGGTATCCATTTGCTGAATACCCGTTAAATCCCAATAAAGATTCTTATTTTCGGCTTGCTGAGTCAGCTCGACAGCTAGCGGTTCCCAAATGCGTTCCAGCGCCGTTAAAGTGTAATTACCCGTCAGGCTAATATGTGGATAGCCCTGTTTAGCGCAAAGTTGATACCACTGGTTCATCATTTTCTGAGAATGGCTGGTGCGTGTTGAATTTGGCTTGGTCTGATTCATAGAAACGCCAATTATGTTTATAACCAATAGCGATAAATTATTAACTAAGCAGGGTTCTCGATAACCTACATCAAGCGTACCGTGATCTGCCGGAACAAGAAAAACTATTGTATATGGTTATTGTGAAACAGATTGCGCTGAATAAAAGTCTTCAAGCAAAAAACGTGTTTATTTTACTTGAGCCATTTCAGAGCGTGCTAATGCCGGATTGTCCGCAAAGTATTTTTTAATCCCTAGATACATCGCATCGGCCATTTTATCTTGGTAGTTCTTACTGCGTAACTTCTCTTCTTCTTTCGGATTGCTGAGAAAAGCTGTCTCCACCAGGATGGAAGGGATGTCAGGGGATTTAAGTACGGCAAAACCGGCTTGCTCGACATTTCTTTTATGTAAATGATTAATGCCACCCAGTTGTTTCAGAACATATTCAGCCAATTTGACGCTGTCATTAATGGTTGCACTGAGTGACAGATCCAGCAGCAATTCTCTAATAGCTTTTGATTTTGATGTGATGTCAATGCCGCTCATCAAATCGCTATCGACACTGTTTTCCTTATTAGCAAGCCAACTGGCCGTGGTTGATGTGGCACCATGCTCGGATAAGGTAAATACCGAGGAACCGTGTGCGTGCGCCTTAGGATTGGCGTCTGCATGTATCGATACAAACAAATCCGCATTGGCACGCCGGGCATTAATACGCCGCTGCGGCAGTGAAATATAATAATCGTCGTCACGGGTCAGAACAGCACGCATATTCGGTTCTTTGTCGATGCGCTCTTTAAGCTTTCTGGCAATTGCCAAAGTAATATCTTTTTCGTGGGTGCCTTGGTAACCCACTGCGCCTGGATCTTTGCCACCATGACCGGGATCAATCGCCACGATGATAATCCGAGGAACCAAGCTTTTCTGTGGCGTCGTACTGGGTTTGCGGTTTTGTGCTGCTTGAAAGCTGTCAGGTTTCTTGGTTGGATTGAGTTGCGGTTTGGGTGGATGCGGGCGAATCAGCGGCATCTGATTTGTTTTTTGCTTATTGCTGTTTTGTACCAGCGTGGCAACTAATTCATCCAGAACGTCGTTCTCGAAATCAGCGGTGGCGGCGGGATTGACGCGGGCATTCAAATCGGCATTGGTGGCTTTATTCGGATGATAAATGTCCAATACCAATCGATGCGCAAAATTTTCCTTGGGTTCAATTACAAATGTGCGTGGCACAACATTTGATTTTAGATCGAATACCAGCCGGATAACATGGGGAGTAAACTGACCGACACGAATTTTCTGCACAAAAGGGTCGATGGCATCGACTCTCTGGGGTAGCGAGGCAAGCGCCTGAGAAAGCTTGGTATGACTTAAATCGATAACAACGCGATGTGGGTTCTCCAGCATGCTTAATTCATACTCAAGCGGCTGATTGGATTCCAATGTGATACGCGTATAGTCGGGTGTTAATCCAACACGCACAGATTGAACGGTGGTGTCCGCAGCCAGAGCAGACTGACTTAGAAATAGAAAGATCAGAATAAAGCATGTCAAAAAGACATTTTCTATGGATGCAAGCCTGCCGCCATTACAATATGCGATTACACTGCTTTCTGATTTTCCCACTGTATCAAGCATTGTTTTCCTGTTTCTGTGCCAGCCCGGATTTCAATACTGCGGCCGGTTTCAAGAATACTAAAAAAGAGCTGTAGATCAGCTTTTGGCAACAAATCACCGGCTTTTTCAGGCCATTCCACCACACAAATTGAGTCTGAATTAAAATATTCTCGGAAGCCTGCTTCTTCCCATTCAAAGTAATCATTGAAGCGATAAAAATCAAAGTGATACAAGTATAACTTAGATATTTTATAGATTTCAACTAAATTATAGGTAGGGCTTTTGACTACATGATGATAGCCGAGGCCGTGTAAAATACCGCGCGCCAGTGTTGTTTTTCCTGCTCCGAGATTGCCAAACAGATAAATGGTCAGTCCGGCATGCAAGGAGGCAGCCATTTTTTTCCCTAGATCTAGCATCGCTGCTTCGTCAGCAAGATCATAGGTCAAGCTCTGTATGGGTTCAGAATCTGTAGAATGCACGTTATGCAAGAGAACACCTCAACAAATAAATTACCGGACTATGCTGCCCTGGCGGTTGCCATCAAAGCATGGAGTAAAGAGCTTGGATTCCAAGATATCCGGATTGCCGATGCCCATGCAGATATGTCAGCGGTGGAATCAGGTCTATTTAACTGGTTGGAGCAAGGATATCATGGCGACATGGATTATATGGCGAAACATGGCACCAAGCGCACCCGGCCAGCCGAACTTGAGCCCGGAACGCAGCGGATTATTTCCGTGTGTATGAATTATGCGCCACCGTCTGCTAAGAATAGCTGGGATGTGATCAATACGGGTGAGCAGGCATTTATTTCGCGCTATGCGTTGGGGCGCGATTATCATAAGGTTTTGCGCGCACGCTTGCAGCAGCTGGCCGATAAAATGACGGCAGAAGCGGGACCATTTAATTACCGCGTTTTTTCCGATAGCGCACCGGTGATGGAAGTCGCGTGGGCGCAGAAATCCGGATTGGGTTGGCGGGGCAAGCATACTTTATTGTTGTCTCGTCAGGCGGGTTCAATGTTTTTCCTCGGTGAAATGTATGTGGATTTGCCGCTGCCCGTTGATGAGGCAACCGGAAATTATTGCGGCAGTTGTTCCAAATGCATTGATATTTGTCCGACACAAGCGATTGTCGCACCGTATCAGGTCGACGCGCAGCGTTGTATTTCCTATCTGACGATTGAGTTAAAAGACAGCATACCGGAAACGTTACGTCCGCTGATTGGCAATCGCATTTATGGTTGCGATGATTGCCAGTTGGTATGCCCGTGGAATAAATTCGCCCAAATCACCAACGAAAACGACTTTCATGTGCGCAATGGCATGGATGATGTGTCGCTGGTTGAATTGTTCGGTTGGGATCAGGCAACCTTTGAGGCGAAACTGGCTGGCAGTGCGATCCGCCGCATTGGTCATCCGCAATGGCTGCGCAATATCGCCGTCGGCTTAGGCAATGCGCCTTACTCGAGCGCAATCGTTAAAGCATTACAAGCCCGGCTGGATGATGCTTCCGCCTTAGTGCGCGAGCATGTGCAGTGGGCATTACAACAACAGAATACGAAAAAATCAGCAACTGAGGAAAATATACCATGAATAAACGATCGGTTATCGGCACACCGCTGAGTTCGTCAGCCACCAAAGTCATGTTGTTGGGCAGTGGCGAGCTCGGCAAGGAAGTCATTATCGCTTTGCAACGTCTGGGTGTCGAAACCATTGCGGTTGATCGCTATGCCAACGCGCCAGGGCATCAGGTGGCGCATCGCGCGCATGTGATCAATATGGCGGACAGCCAGGCACTGCGCGCTTTGATTGAACAAGAGCAGCCCGATATCATCGTTCCGGAAATTGAAGCGATTGCGACCGATAGGCTGGTTGAGATTGAACAAATGGGCATGGCCAAAGTAATCCCAACCGCGCGTGCCGCTAAATTGACGATGAATCGCGAAGGCATCCGCTGTCTGGCAGCAGAAACGCTGGGCTTGCCGACTTCGCCGTATGCCTTTGCCAATAGCTTGGATGAGTTGCGTGCAGCCATTGACGGCAAAATCGGTTATCCCTGTATCGTGAAACCGGTCATGTCGTCATCCGGAAAAGGGCAATCGCGCATTGATCACGCCGGGGAAGTGGAAGTGGCGTGGGATTATGCTGCGAGCGGCAGCCGGGTGAATCAAGGGCGGGTGATTGTCGAAGGCGTGATTCACTTTGATTATGAAATCACGCAACTGACGGTGCGCGCATTGGATACGAATGGCGATGTGAAAACGCACTTCTGCGAACCGATCGGGCATGTGCAGGTGCATGGCGATTACGTCGAAAGCTGGCAACCGCAAGTAATGTCGCCTGTAGCACTGGAACGCGTACGAGAAATTGCCCGGAAAATAACGGACAATCTGGGCGGATTGGGTATTTTTGGTGTGGAATTGTTCATTAAAGGTGACCAAGTCTGGTTCAGCGAAGTCAGCCCGCGCCCGCATGACACCGGCATGGTGACAATGTGCAGCCAACGGCAAAGCGAATTTGATTTGCATGCGCGTGCCATATTGGGATTGCCGGTGGATACTTCCTTGCATGCGCCGGGTGCCAGCGCGGTGATTTACGGACAACTCGAAGCCAAGGGCATTGCATTTTCCGGCGTGGTTGAAGCGCTCAGCGTGCCGCAAAGCGATTTACGCTTGTTCGGCAAACCCGAGTCGTTTATGCGCCGGCGTATGGGGGTTGCGCTGGCCAATGGTGCGGATACAGACGAAGCACGGAGCCGTGCTAAACTTGCAGCTAGCCGGATCAAACCCATTCAAGAATAGAAAATTAAACAACAAATTAATAAAGGAAAATCATGACGATCGAACAACTCAACACGCAATTCGGTATTGCAGGTCAAGTGGAATTTATCGCAGGCAACGGCGGACTTCCGATGATTCAGGTAAAAACTGCCAAAGCCAAAGCATTGATCTCGATTCATGCCGGTCAGGTATTGTCGTATCAGCCTGCCGGTGAAGCGGACGACGTGATGTTTTTGAGCGCGAAGGCCTATTACCAAGACGGCAAAGCGATCAAAGGCGGTGCCCCAATCTGCTGGCCGTGGTTTGGTGCCGACCCGGAAGGTAAAGGACGCCCCGGACATGGTTTTGTGCGCAATCGCGGCTGGAATGTGGTGGCGACTGAAGCGCTAACAAATGGCGACATCAAAGTTACCGTCGGACTGGACGATACGCCGGAAACGCAAGCCATCTGGCCGCATTCGTTCAGCCTGCGGCAAGAAATCGTCATCGGTGACACCCTGAACCTTTCGCTGATCACGCGCAACACCGGCAAGGAAAAATTCACCATCACCCAAGCGTTCCATACGTATTTTAAAGTTGGCAATATCGCGCAAGCCAAAGTGCTTGGCCTGGAAGGTTGCGAGTATATCGACAAGGCGGGCGGCGGCAATACCCAAAAGCAGCAATCGGGCGCGGTGACCATCGAATCCGAGGTCGATCGTATCTACCTGGATGTCGGTAATACCTTAACGATCGATGATAGCGCGTTGAACCGCCGTATCCAGATCACTTCGCAAGGCAGTAAAACCGCGGTAGTGTGGAATCCCTGGGAGAAAATCGCCAAAGACATGGCTGATTTGGAAGATGCCGATTATCAACGTCTGTTGTGTGTTGAAACTGCCAATGCGGTGGATGATGTGGTGGAAGTTGCGCCAAGTGGGGAGTGCCGATTAACTGCCAGCTACCGTGTGGTACGCGACTAGTCTTGGAAAATGCGCATAGTCTCATTCTCCAAATGTATTGATTAACTATGGCTATAGTATCGGTATATTCGCTTCATGTGCCCATGCTATACGATCGCGATTAGCAAACTATTTAACGCTGGAATCAACGAGAATAATTAAATGAACAAAAAAAATACTAGATTAAGAAAATATTATTCTTGCATATGTTCTTTTTATCGCAGAAACTCTGATCAAATTATAACTTCTGGCGTTTTCGCTGCCATCTCAGTAATTGCAGGGCTGTACTTAAGTTCATCTAATAATCACACTTTCTCAATATTTCTTTTTGGGGTAATTGCATTATTCTTAATAATATTTCTTTTCTATCAACTTAAAAAAGTATTTGATCAAAGGTTTGACAGAGTGAACACCATTCTAATTGAATACTTTGGGTGGGCTGCACGAATAAATGATTACTATCGTAGGAAACAGCATTTTGTCCTAGAAAAACAAGCGTTAGCTAGGGCCTTAATCGAGGATTGTATTCCTACACTCTTAGAAGCTGAAACAGAAAATATAAAAGATATACAAAATATTAACTTGTTTTTAGATGCTGGAACGACAATAGCAGAGGTATTTCCTCTAATCGTATCAGAAGGTATAAAAACTCAGAGCCCAGTATCAATTAATCTGTTTACAAACAATCTAGCTGGGATTATTGAATTACATAGAAAGGGAGATCCCAAAAAATTTAAGATTAAAGAATCAAATATACATCTTTTAGGTGGACAGCCCTTATATGACTATCAAGCAGTAACAGGAGAAGCAACAGTAAAAGCCATCGATGAATTATGTACCGATAAAAAAGAGCAATCTATAACGATTGGAATAATCACTGCCAATTGGATTATGGTCGGCTTGGGAATGGAAGATCTTATTTTATGTGCAAGGGGGGCTGGGCATTTAAATATTAAGAAAGCTATTATAAATAAAGCCGATTATATTTTTATTGTCGTACCACTTGCGAAAATTATTCGTATAAATGACTTAGATTTTTTAAACGAAATTATGCCTTATGAAGATCCGTATGAGAAATATTCTATCCCGAGTGAAAAAAGAGAGACAACATTTTTATTAACAACAAAAAGAAATTCAGCTCCCCTTAATATTACCTCCGAAGCGCTTTTTATCAGTGAAAATGAAAAGAGGATAAAGAACTACAGTTTAAGTAAGCTCTGTCCAGAATTCCCAATAGATGGAAGCAAAGAAGACATAGAATTAGCGGAATTTCCTCAAGACTATGTTAGGAACAATAAGCACAAGTTATATGCCATTAATTCATGACCAGAATCAATAAAGGCATCATGTATCGCTATACTTCGTATTTCTTATCGCCTAGATCTAGTTTATATTTCTTCAAGTCAAAATAAGGCCCCGGATCGGTTTTGCGGCCGGGGGCGATGTCGGAATGCCCGGCGATATCCTTGATCGGGTAGTGGGCGCACAAGCACTGCGTCAAGGCAGCTAAGGCGGCATATTGTGCATCGGTAAACGGCGTGGTATCGCTGCCTTCCAATTCAATACCAATTGAGTAGTCATTGCAGCGATCTTTGCCTTGCCAACTAGATACACCAGCATGCCAGGCACGATCATTACAGGACACAAACTGTATCGCCGTGCCGTCCCGGCGAATGAAAAAATGCGCGGATACTTTGAGTCCTTGCAACGATTGATAATACGGATGCGCTTGCGGGTCGATTTGATTGGTAAACAGTTCAATCACGCCATTGCCGCCAAATTCGTTCGGCGGGAGGCTGATGTTATGGATCACCAGCAAGCTGATGTCAGTGCCAATTGGTCGCTCATCGCAATTCGGAGAGGTGATAAATTGAGCGGTGTCGAGCAAACCGGCAGCATCAATGTGCATGATAGAATGGATTGATAATTGAATGTCCGTGCATGGTAGCTTACCTTAACAAAACTTGAAAACCGGAATCGCATGAAGCAAGGCAAATTTATTACGCTGGAAGGCATTGACGGTGCGGGTAAATCGACCCAGCTTGCCTGGATTGTCGTGCTATTGCAGCGTGTGGGATTGAGCGCTGTTGTTACGCGGGAACCAGGCGGGACACCGTTAGGCGAACAACTGCGTGCTTTGTTGCTGGATAAATCCATCAGCATGCATCCTGAAACAGAAGCATTGCTAATGTTCGCCGCACGCCGCGAGCATTTGGATAAAGTGATCTTGCCTGCCTTGGCGCAAGGGCAGTGGGTGGTGTCGGATCGTTTTACCGATGCCAGCTTTGCCTATCAGAGCGGGGGCAGGGGATTGGATGGCGGTAAACTGGCGATTTTGGAGCAATGGGTGCAAGGTACGCTGCAACCCGATTTGACACTTTATTTTGACGTGCCGGTGGAAGTAGGGCAGCAGCGTGTCAGTCAAATCAATAGCGTCGACCGCTTTGAAAAAGAACAAGCCGATTTTTTTCAACGCGTGCGTGCCGCTTATCTGGACAGAGCCGAACAATTCCCTGAACGGATCAAGCTCATCGACAGCAGTCAGTCTTTGGCCGAAGTCAAAGCTGCGGTTGAACGCACATTGAAGGTTTTACTGAATCATGGCTGACATTTTTATCTGGCAACAGGAAATCTGGCAGAAGTTGACGCAAAACCGTGAATTTCGCGGGCATGCCTTATTGCTCAAAGGGAAAAAGGGAATCGGCAAATATGAATTTGCGCGCCAACTGGCGAAATCATTGTTATGCACAGCGCCGACTGCAGCGCGTAAAGCGTGCGGGGAATGTTTGAGCTGCGGATGGTTTGAGCAAAGCAGTCATCCGAATTTTTATCCGGTCATGCCGGAAGCGTTAACAGTCAATCCAGGTGAGCATAGCGAAAAAGAGGAGGGTGAGGAAAAATCCGGCAGCACTGCAACCAAGAAACCCGCCAGCCAGCAAATCGGTGTCGATCAGATTCGCAAACTGGCCGATTTTGTTTATATGACCGGGCATCAAAACGGTTACAAAGTTATCCTGATTTATCCGGCTGAGGCGATGAATACGGCATCCGCCAACGCGCTGTTAAAAAAACTCGAAGAACCGCCGGAGCATGTTTTGTTTATTCTGGTGACGCATCAAGCGCAGCATTTACTACCGACGATACGCAGCCGCTGCCAGCAAATTGCCATGCCGATACCGGATGTGGAGACTTCTGTGGCATGGCTAAAACAGCAGGCGATCAGTGATCCGGAAGCTTGCCTGGCCGCCGCCGGCTTTTCTCCGTTATCTGCGTTGTTGCTGGGTAAGGGAGAGAATGCAACACAACACGAACAATTCATCCAGCAAATCGGCCACCCCAGCCGTCTGGATCCGCTTTCGCTGGCCGCTGCTTTGCAGCAAACAAATTTGTCCCTTGTCGTCAACTGGCTGCAAAAATGGTGCTACGACCTGGTTAGTTATCGCACCACCGGAAAAATCCGCTACTACTTAAACCAGTTGACTCCCATCAAAGCATTAAGCGGACAGGTTGACTTGCTGGAATGTATTACTTTTACCCGGGCTTTAAATGCCAAGCAACAACTGTCGCATCATCCGCTGAATCCCCGCTTATTTCTGGAAGAGCTGTTCATCGACTATGCAGCGATGATGCGTAATAAATAATCACTTCTTCTCAAATGTATCATCCGCTTTTAAGACTTTCAGCGCCGCGCTGGCGCACACTTCATCAAACTCAATCCCCGGCGCACCGCCGACACCGATGCCGCCGACCACTTCACCGCCGATTTTGATCGGAAAACCACCGCCTAGAAGAAGAATGTTTTCATTCAAGCGGGTCAAACTTTGCAATTCCGGTTTCTGCGTGACCAGCACCGCATATTTATGCGTCGAGTCGCGCAAGCTGTTGGCGGTGTAAGCCTTGCGGCGGCTGCTATCCAGCGTGTGCGGCCCGGCACCATCGGCTTTGAGTTGCACTTTGAGTAATCCGGATTGGTCGACAATGGCCACGCTGACTTTGAAGCCATCGTCATGGCATTTTTTGATTGCCGCCATCGCCGCCTGGGTTGATAATTCCAATGGCAAAACTTTTTGAGTCGGAAAATCCTGCGCGAAGGCGGGAATGGATAATACCCAGAGCGATAGTGCTGAAACACCGATTGCAACTTGTTGAAGTTTGTTTGTCATGATCAGGTCCTTTATATGATAGAGATCGTGTCGTACAACGAGACTACCATTTGTTTTAATCGATTGATAAGTGAAATATCCCTGAAAATCGATTCTACCTGATATAACTCTGAAGGAGAGCGGCAAAACTATTTTTCCTTTAGTTGCCGCCCTGCGAGATGCGACTAACGAAATTAGCAGAAAATTTGATCAATGATGATCATTTTTAATGATTCTTACGCTTATCTTTATTATTCTCGTCATCTTCTTCTTCGTCATCATCATCGTCAGTACTGTAATTAGCCATATTGGAATTATTCTGGAAGAATGAAACTTCCCAATTCGATGAGTTACCACGGCGATCCATATTGACAGTGACAATGGTGCCATTAATTTTAACGCATGGAATCGTTAAGATGCCCTTATCCAAATCTACGGTGGATATACATTCTTTTACCGGAATGGTTTTTTTATCCAGACACTTGGATACATCCACAGTAACGGTGTCGGTCGCGGTGCTGCCTTGACTATCCACGGGATGCACAGTGACAATTGCATAGTTGCGCTTGATGACAATATCGGTCGCAGTCGTCAATGAATTGGTGACATCATTACCGGCTGGGTCAAGCAAAGGTGGTATTGTGCACTGATTGAGTTGCCCGGTAAGCAAGTTTTTAACAACCAATCCTTTGTCAGCAATAAATATCTGATCGTATTTAATCGCGACACTTTCCGCGAGCACTGTGTTGGCTGTCCACAGTAAAGAGGTAGCTAGACTATAGAAAATATTTTGTTTTTTAAAAGCACCATGGTTTAAATTCCTTATGGAAAGGTTTGTACGAGAGTTTTTTAATTATCAGGAAGCAGCAAAACAATCCAATCCTTCTTGCCGTCGCATGATAAACATCCCGATGTGGATTTGCTTGTACGCAATGGCAAGATATCATTGTTATCGAAGTATAGCTTTATTTGTTAAATTTTTAAGCTACTGAGATAGTTTGCCAATCTATCAATGCGCAAAGATTATGTCGTATTTTTTTTGGAAAATGTAAATAATTGAACAAATTGATATGCTGTTAAGCAGGAAACAATATACTGAACTCACTGAGTATTTAAAAAAGGATGGCGCAATATGATTACAAAGACCATTGATTATGAAGACGGTAGCCAGCAATTGGAAGGTTATTTGGCCTATCACGAAACCGGCAAGCCCAAACCCGCCGTGCTGGTGTCGCACGACTGGAGCGGGCGGCGCGAAATGGCGTGCAAAGGCGCGGAAAGAATCACCGACATGGGATACGTGGGTTTTGCGCTGGACATGTACGGCAAGGGCATATTCGGCGCGGATGGCGATGCGGAAAAGAATGGCGCGTTGATGGCACCGTTTGCGCAAGATCGCGCCTTATTGCGCCGTAGAATCAACGCCGCATTGCACGCTGTGCGGCAACTGCCGCAAGTTGATGCCACGAAAGTTGCCGCAATGGGTTACTGCTTCGGCGGCATGTGTGTGCTGGAACTGGCGCGTTCCGGCGCGGATGTGCAAGGCGTGATCAGCGTCCACGGTATTTTCGCACCTGGCCATGCCGCCAATAAAAAAATCACTGCAAAGGTGCTCTGCCTGCACGGCCACGACGACCCGATGGTGCCGCCGGAGCAAGTCCTCGCGTTTGAAACCGAAATGACCCAAGCCCATGTGGATTGGCAAGTGCACGTTTACGGCGGCACGATGCACGCGTTTACGAACCCGAAAGCCAATAATCCGAGTTTTGGAACAGTCTATAAGGAAGTAGCAGCGAACCGGGCGTACCGGTCGATTGAGAATTTTTTGGGTGAAGTGTGTGTAAAACTGCTGTGGCTTAGAAAAATTGCTCGCTATGCCTGAACCGGTTCAAAACGGTGAATCCGGTTTAATGCATCGCCCAAGCTGGCGCGCGCAATTGCCATGTCGTAGTCGGTTTGCAGTCTCATCCAGAATTCCGCGCGGGTGCCGAAAAATCGTGCCAGCCGAAGCGCGGTATCGACACTGATCGCGCGGCGTTCCCGCACAATATCGTTAATGCGCGGTGCGGGAACCTGCAAGGCCAGAGAAAGCGCATGGGGTGTTATTTTCAGCGGAATAAGAAACTCTTCACGCAGAATTTCCCCCAGATGAATCGGCTGCAATTTCTCGCCAGTAGCGAGCTCTGATTAAGTCATTTATTTCAGTTTTGGTGACAAAGCTATCGGCAAAGTAGCTAATATTGGCATTATTGTGCGATTAATAGCTGTATTTTAGCAGACTCCACACTATTCTGTCCCCCTGATGCTGATTTCCAAGGGTATTTGGACGGAATTATCCCGTGGTTGGCATCAACACCTTACGAACATGGTAGAGATTAGCCAGAGCAAACAGCAAGTAGAACTGTTGTGCATTCTTGAACAATCCTCGGTAACGGACTTTGGTATAACCAAATTGTCTTTTGACAATACGAAACGGATGTTCTACCTTTGCGCGTAGTGAAGCCAGCATGCGATTGAGCACGGCATGTTCTGCTGGCAATTCCTCACCTCTCTTGCGTTTGAATGGCATACCC
>CAMCBD010000050.1 GCA_945872825.1 Nitrosomonas ureae | reverse complement strand
TGGTTTCATCGCCCCGTATCGCAGCCAGCGCTATTTTTGCTTTGAATTCACTGGAATATTGTGTGCGTTTCTTGCTCATGATTATGATCCTCTATAGTGTCCATAACAGAGCTTAACAACCTGTCCAGTTTTGCGGTACCACTTCAAGTATCCCGAAGCCGAAACGCTTCAACATTAAATTGTGAGCTTATTCCTCATCGAGGTAGTGGATTTGAGTGACGAATTGGTAATATTGCAATGAAAGTGTAATCCTTATTATTATTGACCCGGCGATTAAATAGTTTTAAGCGGCATATTTTACATATGGGTCTTGGAAGTAAGAGGCGACCCGCTCTGGATTGTTCTCCCGCATCGCCACGTGATCGCTGGCAGCGCTACGCAATTTCTCCTTGGTACGCCCGGCACTTTCGAACCGATAGCCTGTTTCAATTCTGAGTTTAGTCTTTCTTCCGGATTTAATTCCGGACTGTAGCTGGGTAAATAAAAGCACTCAATCTTTTCCTTATTTTCTTCCAGCCAAGCCTTTACTGGTTTACTGTGGTGCACTCTCAAATTATCCAGGATTAAGTTCTATATCTGACAACTCACCAGATGGAGGCAAAGATATGCCTGACTCAACCAAAACCTGAAATGGCTGGCACCATTTCGCTTGCTCAAAAGCATCAACGTCTTTTTGGAATTGTTCTTGGATTTCTGTGGAGCAGTCGCCAGATTCGTCGAAAGAAATTTCTTTGTTTTTCTTTACCATTGGAGTTCTTTGTTACCGCTTAGCAGGCGTATCAAAAAAGGGAAAAAGGTATCTGGAATCAAGAATTCTTACTCTTTATTCTTGCGCAGAACAACCCCAATCGTTGATGGATGCAATTGATAGCATAACCAGAGGGTCAGGTGCCGAATTACGAATCCGAAACAGGTGATGCGCACATCACAAGGTCGCTAAAAAAGTTATACCTAATTCATCATTATTTATATTTCCAATTCGAGATCGCCCCCTTGTGTTCCGGCTTTGTCAGAAATTAGGATTTCTCGAGATCGGTTGTGCGAAACACACGCTGTGATGGAAATAACGTGATTGATCGTTGATTAATTGTGCGTGCTGCTTATTGTTGTGGGTCTGACAAAAGTTCATTATGATAAAACTTAGACTACGAATGCATATTCCATTAAATCAATACAGGAGACTTGGATAACACAATTAATTAGTAGTGAAACGCATAAAAAATGCAGGATCTGATCCCACATCTTTTATATATCATAGACTAATGATTTGAATGTTTTGTATGTGTCATCATATAGAGTTCTTACGCAAGGCCTGATGGCAACTCAGTAGAAAAGTCGCCTTGAGAATGGTCATATTGCAACGCAATAGTGAGGTAACTCATATACAACAACATACCAAGTACAGTATCAGAAATGATCCATTGCATGATTGATTCCGGCAATTCAAATGCTGTAAGAATGCCAAAAGATATCCCAACAATAACGAGTACTGATGCAAAAAAAGTGTGATTTGTCTTCATAAGATCTCCAAAAATCTGATTGTTCGAATAATCAAAAAATGCCCGGAGTTTATAACGACAAAATTCACAAAAAATTAACATCTGATTCACAATAAATTCACAAACAATAGATGCAGAAAGGTGAGAGGTCACGAACTATGAAAAGTGCAAAAAAAGCTGCCAAGTCAAGAATCAAGGATTCTTACTCTTTATTCTTGCGCGGAATAACCTCAATCGTTGTTGGATGCAATTGATAGCGCATAGCCAGGGCAGGTAACGAATTACGAGTCCTAAACAGGTTATGCGCACATCACAAGGCCGCTAAACAAAATTATACCTAATTCATCGTTTGTATTCTCAATTCGCGACCTGTCCCATGCTTAAGCCGAAAAAAAAGTTTGTCATTTATGCCGGGAAGGACAGATTCCCGCTGCAGCATGAGATTACGGCCATCGCCCTCTATGATTTCATGGATATGCTGAAAGAAAAACGGGAATAATGGAACTTGGCGGGTGTTTACCTACTGTAGCAAGCGCACCTTGTTTATCAGTATTAGGATTTCTTGGGTAGCCACATTCAGGGTCACACAATCAGGATCAGGTAACGAATCACGAAACCAAAACAGGTAATGCGCATACATTCTTTATTCTCGACCTATGTACTTGTATCCCGGCCGGTGGAAGGATGGGTTTTTGGGCACCGACGCACCTACTACTGCGGAATTTCAGGCTCAACGAGTATTGCCAGCTGCGTAAGCGATTCCTGCCAGCCGAGATAGCACATTTCTACGGGAATCACGTCTGGAATGCCTTCCTGCATGACGCTTAGGTCGGTACCACAGGAAACCGGCTTAAACGAAACGGTGACCTGCATGACTCCAGGCAGATTTTGGCCATCAAACTTATCGGTATATCGAAGAAGCTCGTTTGGTACGAGTTCGAGGTATTCACCGCCAAACGAAAGACTGTGTTGCGTTGTGAAATTAGTGAATGACATTTTGAATGTCCCGCCAGCCCTCGGTTCCATGTGGTGAACCGTGCAGGTAAAGCCATGAGGAGGAATCCATTCAGCCATGGCCTCTGGCGTGGTAAATGCTCGATATACGCGCTCTGGCGGAGCTTTCAGTACTTGGTGAAGACGAACAGTGCCTGTCATGATGTTTCTTTTTTCGTTAGAGCTGATGTCACTTTCTACGTACTATATGGGCTCGTCTCTCTACTGCCTTAGGTGCCCAATGTAATGTATAAGACATTTCGTCCAATAATCTATCCGATAATCTCGCATAGCCTTGTCTGCTGTAGATTATCGTAATGATTATATTGAATTGTATTTTATTAAGTGGGGAATGACTCAAGAAAATACGACATCACAAGGCCGCTAAACAAAATTATGCCTAATTCATCGGCTATATTCTCAATTCGCGCCCCGTCCCCTTTTGCTGCCGTTAGGCATCCCCGCTTGAGCGACGAGTTGGGTCTGACTTTTCCAACCTTTCAGCGAGCCAAACTTTAATAATAGACTGCCTGGTAACGCCTAATTTTCCAGCTTCTCTATCAAGCGATTCAATCATCCATGTTGGAAAATCCACATTCACTCGCTTTTGCTCTTGTAAAACCCGCTTGGCTTTTGATAAATCCAACGAAGCGGTAATATCATAATTTTCATCAAATTTTTGCTCAAAATCTTTAGCTTTCATACAGTGCAATCTCCTCAGTGCGTGAGCGACGAACAGAAACAAGCCTAACATTTGCTTCTCGATAGGTAATAACAGCAGACCAATGCTTGTTGTTAATAACACCAACAACCAAATAACGAGGCTCATCTTCAGTTTTTGCAGGAATTTCCAAGAGTCTTGGGTCATTCCAAAGTAATTGTGCATCAATAAAGTCAATACCATGCTTTTTAAGGTTAGCATGATTTTTTGTTTCATCGAATTCAAAAGTTATCATGGTATATAAATTATACCTTTATTGCACAAAAATCAAGGGATGTGTATTAGCTTTACCGTTCGCGGCGGGGCGGGCACAATGGCTCTACCTAAGGGTTAGCCGCCAGTATAGGCAGGGCCAAGAACCGAGTCACGAAACCGAAATGGTGAAGCGCACATTACCAAGCCGCTACACAAAATTATACCTAATTCATCGGTTATATCTCAATTCGCGACCTGCCCCCTTTTGTGCGTTACCACTCATTAAAAAAACGGGAGCTAAGCTCCCGTTTTGGATTAAATTACACATTTAATTACACAGCAATTTCTTTTCTGCGATGTGTCATAAACCCAAGCAAACCCAAACCAATTAACAGCATGGCATAAGTTTTTGGTTCTGGAATTGGAGGTATATCTTCAACTAAAGCATAGTCATAGCGAACATGCGATTCCCATATGGCCCCTAATGCGACGCCACCAGTCAGTATAGGATTCGGATCGATGACATCTATTAATTGAGTACCATTGATTGCAACCTGAATGTGATTACCAATTGCCCAAATGTCTACTACATTATCTTGATTCGCTATTACTCCGGGAAATGGAGAAACTTTTTCAAGGTCGTTCATAGGAATATCAGTAGCCCGATGCACTAACGCAACTGTTCCGCCACCGTTATTGCCTGGGCCACCGCCCCAAATTGGCGTATCAATCATAAGACGATAGAAGTTTCCGTTTGTCGTGGGATGAAAATCCTGAACCCGGAAAGCTATTTCACCGCGGAACCAGTTATCGCCTCCTCCATCTGCAATAAAATGAGTACTAAAATGGTAATTCGACCACGAACTTCCTTCTCCGGCGACTATCCAGCCGTCTCTGGAGCCACCAGTCGACCCAAATATATCGACATACCCGCTACTTACCTCAGCAAATCCTTGCTCTATGTGCCACTCTGGAGAAAGGGAAGTGCCGTTGAAATTGTCATCGAGTAGCACTGCGGCGTTTGCAGAATTCATCAACAATAAGCAACTAACTGAAAAGATAGTTTTTTGCATTTCTTGAAATTGCATAATTAACTCCTCTTATTTTTAACACACTGATAATATCGAGATGAATGACATTGATGTTCTCGGCTTGTATGTATAGGTATTATTTCTAAGCGACCGATTTTTATTATCAACAATATATTATTGTTTATTGTATGTCGATTTGATTTAAATCAACAAAACTTGTAAGCAGCAATAATCGCCATTTTGCGGTCTTTGTGTTGAGCTGTAATTTCAGACAAAGGCTTTGCAATCAGCCGCTCTTGCTGCTCAGGTATATATAAATCGTCCTTTTCCTTCCCGATTATTTTCTGCATTTCAGATATGAAAGCTTCATCCCCTAAATAAATTTGTTCCTTCAAATTCGACCATATTTCATAACGACAACCAAGGTCAGATACCGAATCACGAATCCGAAACAGGTGATGCGCACATCACAAGACCGCTAAACAAAAATATACCTGATTCATCGGCTATATTCTCAATTCGCGACCTATCCGTAGAGGCAACCAGCGCGGAGCCGGTTTTATCGGCGGAGCGTCCGTGTTAACCGCCAAGTTATGCGGGCTTTTTTATGCGCAAAGTTTTTCTATTAATGTGTGCGGAAAGCCCATCAAGATCAGGGAATAGTACGGATTTGTCTATCCCATAGTCTTCGAGGTGCTTGACAATATCCTCTTTTAGTTTGGCCGGAATAATTAACACAAGGAGGTTGGATTCTTCGTTACCTAGCCTAGATTTGCTAACCGAAATTTGCCGGAATGCTTCGCAATGAACTGTGAATAGCCCCTTTTGGTTTAACACTCTCGGGGATATTGATTTAGGGAAATATCCGAAGACACCGGGGGTTTCCTCTAGCACATTGAAGCTATGTTCTTCGTTAACAATCTTATCTGGGCACTCATATATATAGACGGCGCCATCTTTCTTGATCTGCTCCGAACATGCAAAGAAACATGCCACAAGTGGATTCATAGTCCAATCCAAAAGTCTGGTAGCTAAGCCATGGTGTTGAGCTATTGCGAGTTGTTCCAAGTCACTTGAAGGTAACGAAGAGTACGCCACTGCCTGTTGGGTCCATGACCAAAACCTGCCAAGGTCTCGATTGTTGGGAAGAAAAAATTCTTTTCTCCCTGCTTTAGGCAGCAAATCCCAAGAAGCATCTGCCTGGCCTCGAAATAGAAAGCCCAGCCCATCGTGGCTACGGTAACCTCGAAAAACCAAATGCAGCATTTCAAGGTTAGTTAATGTGAGGTATCGGGGATTCATGATGAACTTGTAATATATAAGACATTTCATCCAATAATCCATCAGATAATGTCGTAAAATCTTGTGTTTCACAGATTATTATCATGATAGCACTGCTTTATAAGATGGTAATAATTGGTTGATTCAGGAAAATACGGTATCGCCACTCGCTAAAAATTGCTGAATCTCGTGTGGGAAAAAATTCATTTCAACCATTATAGTTTAACTACGGAAAAATGAGCGCGATTGCATAAAGCATCTTCCGCACCGGACCGATTGGTTTTATGATCAGGCTGTTAGCTGATACCGACATGTGTTGTATCCCTATGAAAAAATTCTCTCCCAACGACATCACAAGGCGTCTTGCGCATCTTCCCTGCCCAACGTATGTGGAAGATTTGCCGGTCAATCTGCGCCGGGAAGAAATCAAACGCGCCATTGACAGCCATCAGGTTGTGATCGTATCCGGTGAAACGGGGTCGGGTAAAACGACGCAAATCCCTAAAATCTGCCTGGAACTCAAGCGCGGTGTGAGCGGACTGATCGGGCATACGCAACCGCGCCGCATTGCTGCGCGTACTGTGGCTGCGCGTATTTCTGCTGAGCTGAATAGTCCTCTGGGTCAGGCAGTCGGTTATAAAGTGCGGTTTGCTGACAAAATCAGCACGGATTCCTATATCAAGCTGATGACGGATGGCATTCTGCTCGCGGAAACGCAGGGCGATCCGCTGTTGCAGGCCTACGATACATTGATTATCGATGAAGCGCACGAGCGCAGTCTGAATATCGATTTTCTGCTTGGTTACATCAGTCAATTATTGCCGAAGCGGCCTGACCTCAAGCTGATTGTCACTTCGGCCACCATCGACGCGCAGCGTTTTTCCCGGCATTTCAACAATGCGCCGGTGATTGAAGTGACCGGCAGGTTATATCCGGTTGAAATCTTTTACCACCCGCCGGTGGTCGACGATGAGGAGGAGGGCGATATGCAGCAAGCCATCCTCAACGCAGTCGATGAATTGATAACGCTGGGCTCAGGCGATATTCTGGTTTTCCTTCCCGGCGAGCGCGAGATCCGGGAAACTGCAGAAACACTGCGCAAGCACCATTTTGACCGTCTGCGTCCTGGGTTTTCCGGCGTGGAGATATTGCCGTTATTTGCGCGCTTATCCTTTGCCGAGCAGGAACGGGTATTCCAACCCGGCGATACCCGCCGCATTGTATTGGCCACCAATGTTGCCGAAACATCGTTGACCGTTCCGGGTATTCACTACGTCATTGATACCGGATGGGCGCGTGTTAACCGCTACAGTTACCGTAACAAGGTCGAGCAATTGCTGGTGGAGAAAATCTCGCGCGCATCGGCGAATCAAAGGGCAGGGCGCTGCGGGCGGATAGCCAACGGAGTTTGTACTCGCCTGTATACCGAAGTGGATTTTCAGGGGCGCGTCGAATTTACCGATCCGGAAATTCTACGTTCTTCGCTGGCAACCGTCATTCTGCGGATGAAATCGCTCAACATCGGCGATGTGGAAGACTTTCCGTTTCTGGAACCGCCATCGCCGCGGATGATCACCGATGGCTATCAATTGCTGGCAGAGCTGGGTGCCGTCGATGACGACCGGCAACTGACACCGATTGGCTGGCGTTTGGCCAAGTTTCCGATTGATCCGAAAATTGCCCGCATGATATTGTCGGCAAAAAATGAAAATTGCCTGCATGAAATATTGATCATTACAGCTGCATTAAGTTTGCAAGATCCGCGCGACCGGCCATTTGATCAGCAGGTGGCTGCCGACAATGCGCACCGCCGGTTTCAGGATGAGCGCTCGGACTTTTTGTCTTACCTGAAAATGTGGGATTTCTTTGATGAATTATTAAAGCACAAAAAATCAACCCGCAAACTGATCGACCAATGCCGGGAGAATTTCTTATCTTACCGGCGCTTGCGGGAGTGGCGTGAGATTCATGGTCAATTGCATGTGTTGATCAGTGAGTTAGGTTTAAAGCCCAACGAAATTCCCGCCGGTTATGATAAGATCCATCGCGCTTTGTTGCCCGGTTTGCTCGGGAATATCGGGTTCAAAACCGAGAAGGAAGGCGAATATCTGGGGGCTCGCGGTATCAAGTTCGCGATTTTCCCCGGCTCGGTGCTCAAAAAAGGCAAAGCCAAATGGGTCGTCGCTGCGGAATTGGTGGAGACCAGTAAGCTATACGCGCGTTGTGTCGCCCGGATTGAGCCGATCTGGCTGGAAAGAATCGCGGGAAATTTATGCAAGAAACACCATTTTGATCCGCATTGGGAAAAGAAACAGGCGCAAGTGGTGGCGTATGAACGCGTCACGTTGTACGGCTTAATCATTGTTACTAAGCGGCCGATCCACTACGGCCCGATCAATCCCAAAGAATCCCGTGAGATTTTTATCCGCTCGGCGCTGGTTGCCGGCGAGTACGTCACGCAAGCGTCTTTCTTCACGCACAATCAAGAACTGATTCATGAGATCGAAGAACTGGAGCATAAAGCGCGGCGGCAAGATGTATTGGTTGATGAGCAAGAAATTTTTGCTTTTCACGACGCCATCATTCCGGAAAAAATAACCAACGGCGCGGGATTTGAAAAATGGCGGAAACAGGCTGAGCAGCAAGATTCCCAGTTGCTTTATCTAAAACGTGAATTGTTGATGCGCCATCAGGCCGGTCATGTCACGGAAGTTCAGTTTCCAGAAAGCATGACATTGCCCGACGGCAGCGTGTTACCACTTACTTACCGCTTTGAACCCACGCACATGCTCGACGGCGTAACCGTTTCTGTGCCGTTGCCATTGCTCAACCGGCTGGACGCCAATCAACTGGATTATCTGGTTCCCGGTTTGATTCGTGAAAAAGTGACCTGGTATTTAAAAGCATTACCCAAACAGATACGCCGCAACCTGGTCCCATTACCGGAATCCGTCACGGAATTTCTGCAGGGAACGTCGAATGCTTTGCAAAAGGGCTCACTGCGGGATGCTTTAGAGCAATTTATTCTCAGAAAAACCAACCTGCCGGTTCCCGCAGAAACCTGGCTAGCCAAAGATATGCCCGCGCATCTGTTGATGAATATTCAAGTGAAGGATGATACAGGACACGATTTGGCCATGAGCCGCAATCTCGCCGAATTGCAAATGCAGCTCGGCAAAGCCGCACAGATGACATTTGTAAAACGCGATGCCGAAAACGAGAAAATCAGTATTGAGCGCGATGCCATCACGCAGTGGGATTTTGGTGATTTGCCTGCGGAAGTGACGTTTAAACGCAATAGTCAGCAACTGACCGGTTACCCGGCGCTGATCGAACAAACGGACAGTGTCGCTATCCGGCTATTCGATACGCAAGAAGCGGCGGATACAATGATGCGCTTGGGTGTAAGACGATTATTGTGCTTGGCACTGAAAGAACAGCTCAAACAGTTGGATAAGAATTTACCGGGACTCAAACAAGCCAGCTTGCAATTATCGACCCGGATGAATCCGGGCGAGCTGAAACAAGATATGTTGAATGCCATCATTGATCGCGCATTGCTGGGTGATGATCCATTGCCGCGCACCGAATCCGAATTTGCTGCACACAACCAACGCGCTAAAGGCCGCCTGCCGGAAGTCGCGACCGCACTTGCCAGCTTGCTGCAACAGATAGGCAGTGAATATCAAATCCTAATGGGGCGATTAACAGCGCTTCGCAACAACACCGTAAAGGCTGAGCTCATCGAGCAGCTCGACAATCTGATTTATCCCGGGTTTCTCAGCCATACACCCTGGAAAAGATTGCAGCAGTTTCCGCGCTATGTGAAAGGCATGACCCTCCGCCTGGAAAAACTATCCACCAACCTGGAACGCGACGAACGAAATAGCAGGGAAGTAGCCGTACTCTGGCAACAATATGTGCAGCGCCGGGAAAAGCATCAGAAAATCGGGCTGATTGATGAGAATCTCAATGAATTTCGCTGGCAGATCGAGGAATTGCGCATATCGCTTTTCGCGCAGGAATTGAAGACGCCGTACCCGGTATCGACCAAACGATTACAGAAATTGTGGGAGAGTGTGCGGGGATAACATAAGGAAACTCTGAATAACTGTCATTTCGAGCAGAGCGAGAAATCTATGCTGTTGATTTACAAAGATTCCTCACTATGTTCGGAATGACAAAGATGAGTTATTCAGAGTTTTCTTAGTTTGAACCTCTGGAGCAGGGTCAAGAGAAACTGATGGAATCAGGTATTTCAATCTATAGCTGGCATTCGCGCCTGCTTATTTTCTACGCCGCGCCATAAATCCAACCAACCCTAAACCGGCCAACAACATGAGATAGGTTTGTGGTTCTGGAATTGGAATAGGCGGCATGAATATAGGATTAGGGGCAAATAGGGTGTCCGGAGTATATGAAAGCAGAAATCCTGCATATTCACCATTAATCATTCCAGATCCAACAATCTGTCCATTGTTATTGATATCGGAGACAGAAAGATTACTCCATCCGGCTGCAACGACGGGCGCTAGTAATGAAAGATCGGTCATGCCACCGTGACTATAAATGAAAGAGTGCCATCTGCTGTCACTTGCAGTTAGAGCGGTCCCCACTACTTCCCCCAAGTCGTTGATGGCGAGGGATTGACTGAACTTTCCTCCGAGAGTACCCAAGTCGGTCATACCAACACCATCGGGACCTGTCATAAATGCGTGGTTCGTGCCATCAGCCACATCAGAAAATCCCACTACCTGACCGGCATCGTTGATGCCACTGGCGTAGCTGTTTAAAAATAAAGTACCCACATCTTTCATACTTACGCCATCAGCACCAGTGATATAAGCGTGCGCCTGAAGATTACCGGAAATATATGGTGTTCCCGTTACTTGTCCGGAAGCGTTGATGCCGCTGGCCTGGTTTTCTTGCCCCCCTAAGGTACCCAGTACTGTATAACCTACACCGTTAGGACCTGTAAGGAAGGCGTGTCTATCGCCCCCGCCAGTTTGAAAGCCTCCTGTCACTTGTTCGGAATCATTAATATCCCAAGCGAAACTTCTTGAACCATCGAAGGTACCCAGACCTTTTATACCTACACCATCAGGGCCTGTGATGATAGCTTGTATATCATCTCCAGAAATATGTTAGGTTACTGTGGAAACATCTGCTACTTCAGGATTGGCATTTGGTATTTGATCAGTATTCCGAGTGCCGCAAGACCGGTGAATAAAAAAAGCACACCGGTAAAGAATATGCTGATATTGATCAGGCCGCGAATCCAGTTGCCGAGATAAAAATGATGGAGACCCGCAATAAACAGGAAGTTGAGTGTTGCGTAAGTATCGGGATCTTGCGCTGTTTTTTGAAAAATAATAGCCTTTTATCATCGGGTAATTCACGCACCAGTTTCCTGATGCGCTCTTCGTCTTGCTGAATAACTTCCTTGGATTTCAATTTCTTCTATCCGAATGATCACGGAGTACGGGATGTCGGCGGGCCAGGGTGATAATGACAGCTTCACATTTCCAGAACAGCAAAAACGTTTTTGCTCGACAAATTGAAATACTAACGTCCAGCCCTCTGCGGCTTCTTGTTGAGCGTGACTTCCAACTGCTTGATCGGAATACCCGATACACCCAGAAAAAGTGTTCCCAATCCTCCTTCAACGACATGCAAAACTTTATATTCCTTATAAGCCACTGTCTGATCTCCTTTGGTTTGATCGGAATACGGAATTATATTTCAAGCGCAATCGCGCTTATCGTGAAAATCTCGTAACTGAATAGCTGATTGGGCTAGTCAGACTAACCCAATCCAGCAAAATCTTACAGCGCCGAATAAACCACAGCGGCAATCAATCCGCCAATGAAGCCGCCGACTATGGGTACCCATGCGTAACCCCAATCGCTATCGCGTTTGTTGGCCATCGGTAGGATGGCATGCATGATGCGCGGGCCCAGATCGCGTGCCGGATTAACTGCAAAACCGGTGGGGCCGCCTAATGACAGGCCGATACCAAACAATAACAAGGCAACCGGCAGTGCGTCCAATGCTCCCAGGCTTGCCTGCGGCGAAACAATCATCATAATGCCGAACACCAGTATGAATGTGCCTACTGCTTCAGTGATCATATTATTGAAGGGGCTGCGGATGGCTGGCCCCGAACAGAATGCCGCTAACTGCATATTGGGGTCCGTCGTTGCATCAAAATGCTGGCGATAGGTGATCCAGACAATCAACGCACCCAACATCGCGCCCAGCATTTGTCCCAACGCATAAATCGGTACCAAATCCCAAGCAAACTTACCGGCAGCAGCGAGGCCGATACTCACTGCAGGGTTTAAATGCGCACCGCTTGAAGCAGCCACGGCATAAACCGCCACGAAAAGTGCAATGCCCCAACCGGCTGCGATGGTTAGCCATCCGGCATTATTGCCCTTGGATTTATTCAGTACGACATTGGCAACGACACCATTACCCAATAAAACCAGAATAAAAGTACCTATTAATTCACCAAGAAAAGGAGTCATAGTTTTCACCTTACTATTAAGTTGAACTTCGGAGAGCCTACTTCTAGATGTGCAAGAAAAATTGATTTATTGGTTTTGTTTTAGAGATGTTTTCTGGCAATTCTGGAAGGCACACTGATTATCACACAAAAATTGCGAGAGATAAATTTAGCAGGTTGTTGAAAATTACCTACATTGCCGTTGCGGGGTTAAAAACAGATTTTCATGTATAAACTGTACGATCTAATCTGAGCTAGTGCAGGCTGGGATGGCAATATGTAAAATGACAAAATAGGTTTGTGCCGCGTAATTCGTCAACAAGGGAATTTAATTCGCTAACCGTTTATTTTTAGTATCTATTCGGAATAGAGAACTCTCAATCATTGCAACGGGTTGACTGCGGTGCAGCGTTCGCCAACCCAGCGGCCGTATGTCTCAGCCAATGCATGAACCGGCGTGCCATTTACGGTGCTGTCGAATTCGGTATTTCCCGAGAAGCTTTCCGGGCTGCTGAAAGTGCCCCGTGCGGTTCCATTACCTTGAAAATGCTGGTTTGTACAGACGAGATCCAATTCATAGCTGTTGTCGATACGTTTTGCATTCTGGACGGTGCAGCCGGAACGGTCTTCATAAAAATAGGCGGGAATTGCCTGTTTTGCCATTTCTGCTGTGATGCAGATTTTTGAGGTGGCTGCGCCATTTTCTATTTGAGGCAGTTGAAGGCCATAGCGACGGGCGAGGTCGCTGAGTTGCTGCATGTGTTCCGAAGGAATATGCGGCACCAGCGCCAACAAATCCGATTTTGTGGTGATTTCCCATAGCCCGGGGCGGATGTGTTGGTGCGCGAAACTGGAAGTTGCTATTGTTAAACTCAGACTAAGTAGGAGTAAAATAAGGGTTTTATGCATTGGGGTTTCCGCATTGTGTATTTTGAAAAAATCAATTCTGCAAAAGTTTATTGAAATCATGCCGTCAATTAACCAGGCGTACGGTCAACGGTGATTTTCAAGTTGAAGCAAGTTTAGCTGATAACTGGTAAAACCTCTTGAAATTTAAATTTGTCTGCATAGCTGCATATAATATGTAGATATATCATTATAATAATTAATTATTTATAGCCGTATCAGTAACTACTGTATATTTCGAATCTTTTCTCAGGAGTGTAAAGCTATGGAATGGCAAGGTTGGTTTGCACTGAGTTTATGCATCGCCGTGCTGGCGACACTTATTTTTACACGGATTGGCCCGCATTTAATTATGCTTGGGGCACTGACGATACTCAGTGCATCCGGAATTCTGAGTGCTAACGATGCGTTAAGCGGTTTTAGTAACTCGGGTTTGATTACCGTTGCGGGCATGTTCGTGGTTGCTGCGGGTATGCATGCCTCCGGCGCGATCGATTTATTAGTGACCGCTTTGTTAGGCAGACCGAAAACGGTGCGGGGTGCAATTTCCCGGATGTTTTTCCCAGTCGTGTTTCTCAGTAGCTTTCTGAATAACACTCCGGTGGTTGCCACCATGATTCCGGCCATTTATAGCTGGTCGCGCAAGATTGGGATTTCGCCTTCGAAGTTGATGATTCCGTTAAGCTATACCGCCATTTTGGGCGGTACGATTACATTGATTGGAACCAGCACCAATCTGATCGTCAACGGTCAGTATCAGGTGTTGACCGGTGAATCCGGTTTTTCTTTGTTTTCGATAACGGCTGTCGGCATACCTGTTGCCATTGCCGGTTTTTTATTAATGTGGCTAGCCTTTCCAAAGTTGTTGCCAGACCGGACGCAAGGCCAGGTCTTTTCCAATCTGCGCGAGTTTACTCTGGAAGTCTCCATCGCACCCAATGGTCCCTTGGTCGGAAAAACTATCGAACAGGCCGGGTTAAGGCACTTGCAACGCGTATACCTGATTGAGATTGATCGAAATGGAACCGCGATTACCGTGGTCTCACCCGAAGAAGTGCTTCAAGGTGGTGATCGGTTGGTATTTGCCGGTGATACCGACGCAATCTCTGATTTGATGCGAATTAATGGAATTGTTCCATCGACTGAGGAAGAACAAACTCAAGCATTCATCATGCAACATGCTGAACGGCGTTTGATTGAAGCCGTCGTATCACCGCATTGTGCAGCATTGGGGTCCGCGATTCGCGATGCGCGCTTTCGTTCTCGCTATGGTGCGGCAGTATTGGCGGTGGCGCGTAATGGCGAGCGCATCAAAGGTAATCTCGGAAGCATCATACTGCAGGCCGGTGATACGTTGTTGCTGGAAGCAAGACCGGCTTTTGTCAGCCGCCAGCGTTATAACAAGGATTTCCTGCTGATTAACGATCTGAACACAGAATCGCCACGTCATGAGCGCGCGCATGTTGCTTGGGCTATTCTCGTAGGAGTTGTAGCAGCAGCAAGCTTTGAAGTCATCACTATGCTTAATGCGGCACTGATTGGCGCCGGTCTGATGATTATTTCGGGCTGTTGTTCTGCCAATCAGGCAGAAAGAAGTCTTGATTTGACGGTTATCATTACTATTGCATCATCATTTGCCCTGGGTATGGCTTTGGAGAAAACCGGTGTCGCCAAATATCTTGCGGCAAATATCGTGGATTTGAGCGGTGGCACACCCTGGCTTCTACTCATTTTGGTCTATATATCCATCTCAATATTAACCGAAGTCATTACTAATAATGCTGCCGCGCTTTTAATGCTGCCCATTGTGCTGGAAATCACCGAGAAGGCCAGTTTAAATAATGAGCCTTTTGTGTTCGCTATCATGATGGCGGCTTCCGCCAGTTTTGCAACACCTTTAGGGTATCAGACGAATATGATGGTTTATGGCCCCGGCGAGTATCGTTTTACTGATTTCCTGCGTGCCGGGATACCGATGAATATCGTAGCCGGTGTTGTCACCATCACAGTATTGTTAATCGGTTGGCCTTTGACCAGGTAGAGCGGGGGGTGGCATCTCGTTTAGATGCTATTCGAATTCCTCGCTCTATTTTCCAAAGAATAAGGATAGCGAGCCAGTGGCTCAATGACGCGGGATAAATTAGCGGATGGGGATCTGGATCTTGAAAGACACTTCTGGTGGCGGATCTCGGGTGTTTTTACTTTCCCCTGATTCTCCTATTGCCGCAGTCCCGGAGCCTGAGACCTACGCCATGTTGCTGGCTGGATTGGGATTGTTGAGTTTCGTATTCGACGTAGAAAGCAAACCACCTGATTGACCTGCATTTCAGACAATACCATTTTCGGATGCGAAGTATTCAATTGGCTATTAAGCTCGCGATTCCCCGTGGTCTTGCCTGGCGTTGTTTATTACACCAAAGTAGCAAAAGCGATCAACTGCGCAGGAAGCAAGAGAAGCGAAAAGACTGGTAGCGGATTATAGAGAGTATAACCAATGAATGCGGTCTGATTTTTTGTGATCTCATGATGTGTGCGTTGCTGGCCCTGGTTTCGTGGTTCTGTGCCTGACCGTCACGGCGTCCCGTGGTCACCATGACCTGATCCAGATTTACTTTATTCGTGCCCATCATTTCAATACACCACGACTGATGATATGTTTCCATCCACTTGCAACTTTTGATCCTTCAGATTCTAGTTGCAGCCGGCAATACCAAGCCAATCGGAGAGAAGCCCCACGTCGTGTATGATGCCATCAGCGCCAAACATATAATAGACATGATTATCGGCAGAGGAAACAGCTAGATAAGAATCTGTTTCAGCATAATATCGATAGATATAGGGCGGAAAAGTCAATAAACTTACATTCCCTGCAGGTGCAAAGAACGTAGCGTAGTTAGATTCAACCCATTTAAACAAACAGGATGTCGGGTCGGTTGCTCCTGAGCTTGAAACATTGATGGTAGCCTTCATAGATGGATGGAATCGGCATTGATAGGTATATATGCCAGCAGTATTAAATAGAAAACTAAATGATCCGCCAGGATTTAAATCGCTGCTCCATAAGAGGGCATCCTGAGTTGTACTATGTGCTACACCATCTTGATTGCTCCAAGTAACTGAATCTCCCTCATTGAGAGAAATTGTTTGAGGATTGAATACAAAGCCTTGGATATTTACAGTTACTGTCGCTGCAATTGCTGTCAACGGATAGCCAAAAAAGAGACTAATCAACCCTAGAAGTGTTAAGCGAAACATAAAACCTCCATTCGATACGATAGACCATGAAATTTAACACTACACTACTCATAAGCCCTAGTCTATAAAATTATCCAATGATCGGTATGTCGATAATCATCGCTTCGCCGCCATAATAATAAGTCATCTGTTCTCACGTAAATGGATGACAACTATGGCAAGACCGGCAAGTGGCGAAGAGCATCTTAAATTGGCTCGAAATGCGGTACGGATCGCTAAAACAGCCGATGAACTACGTAGTGCGCAGGGGCTTTGCTGCTACTTGAATTAAGTCTAGATCTGGAGCAGACGGCATTGCTATTGGTCGCTCAAAAGGGAAGACCTGCACACACGTACGAATTACTGCAAGCGAGGCCATTGGAAGAATGGCCGCACCTGTTGCCAAGCGTGATCTGCGTAATCGGGCGAATCTATCGCTTGAAGAAGAGAGGGTGATGTTGCGGGAGGTATTTGACAGTGTCGGCGTTGGTGGAGTATTGGTAGTTCCGCCGTTTGCTGATCAGTTGCGTCAGAAGATGGGTGTCCCGCTTTCACTTTCGGCCATATATCGAATGCTAGTGCGCCACGGTTGGCGTAAGATTACGCCCGATACCACTCACCCAAAAGGGGATCTTTTAGTCCGGGAAGACTGGGGGAAAACTCCCCGGGGTGCTGGATCAAACGATAACAGAGTTTGCTGTGCCTCGCCCCATGCGGCTGATGTTTCAAGACGAAGCAAGATTTGGCCGCATCAGCGACTGCCGTCGCGTATGGGCGCCTCGTCCAGTGCATCCGCTAGTCAAGGCTATGCCTACCTACGAGTACACCTACGCTTATGCGGCAGTTTACCCGCTGGACGGAATGTTTGACAGTTTGGTGTTACCTAATGTCAACACTGAATGCATGCAAATCTTTCTTGATGAGATCGCCAGACGCTATCCTAATGAGAAATCGTTATGGTAATGGGCGGTGCTGGCTGGCATCGCAGCCATTCGCTGACGTTAGCTGAGAATCTTCGTTTGCTGCTACTACCATCTTATTCACCCGAACGCAATCCAGCCGAGCACCTGTGGGATGAGTTGCGCGAAAAGAATTTTCATAACCGCGTATTCGACAGCATCGGCGCACTCGAATCTCATTTGATCGATGCCCTTCGACGTATGGAGGAAACTTGGGATGTGGTGAAATCAATCACCGGATGGGGTTGGATAATTAATAATAGGTAAACCCCCGGCTCAGCCGGGGGACTCCCGAAGGTTTGACCGTTACGGCATTCATCGTAACGTTCTCGTCCCAACCACGAGACGAGGAATCAAAGATGAAGGAGTACCAAAGTTTGAGTCATACGCGCTAGGATTGTAAATATCATGTGTATTTATTCCGAAGCGGGGGAAAAGTTGTTATTTGGGAAACTCAGGAAGCATATAGGGGAAGTTCTACACGACCTGGCAAATCGGAAGGAAAGCGCGATTGTGGAAGGTCATTGGATGCTGGATCACATTCATATGTGCATAAATAGTCGGCCCTGCAAAATTCACTTAACCGTGGCGGTAGCTTTATATACAAGCAAGCTTCGCCAATATATGGTTGTTTTGCGCGGAAGCGGTTGATCAACTGAAGCAACGCAAAGCGCAACAAAATACCCTTTGGCCCCAAGCGGAGTACTGCCCTCATCAACCAGCGCAGGCTGTATCCCGCCGCACACAGCACAGCATGGAGCGCATCTCCCAATTTGCCCTGCAACCAGCAGCGCGGTCCATTCGGTGCTCCGGCTTTAAATGCCCAATCGCAGGCTCCACGGCCTGCCGGCTTCTGAGCCAGCGTCGCTGCGGTTTTGTCAGTGACTTGTACTTGCCACGATGGATGATGTTCACGTCCGAGTTGTCGGCATCCACGCCGCCTTGCCCTTGCCGATGCATTCGACTTCCGGGGCATGCAGTGCGTAGCGTTTGTTTTTGTCTTTCGGTTGCTGCTTGTGAATTCGCTGTGCTTGCTCCAGCAGTGTGTTCAGAGGTTGTAGCGATGCGGAACACTTCAGCTCTGCCGTCGCCAGTTTTCGCTTGATCTCTCGCAGCACGATACCAAGGATCGTGCATTGGCGTTTAACGGTTTTGCGCATGCGACGAAATTGCTTGGCATGGGCATAACCACCGGCTTTGCGGCGCAGCTCCTTGCTTTCTTTGGCGTAGCTCTGCTTCAAGGTGATGCCGCTGCGTTGGGCCGCCTGTACGATTTTGCTACGCGCAATTTCCAGCAAGCGACTATCCACCGGATGCGCGATCGCTTTTTCCTGGACTGTCGTATCGACGATGACACGTTCGAATTCAGCCGGTTTGACCACCTTCGTCTGCACGGCAGTGTCAATTGTTGCCTTCAACAGCTTTTCAACACCGGATTCACCAATAGCAGTGCAGAAGCGACCTATCTGTGTAGCGTCACAGGGCAGCTTCGGTGTGTAGTACGCCTGTTACTGCCAGACCACATTCTCGGGCCAGCGAATCACCAGTTCTTCATCACTGAGGTTGAATGCATGCTTCAGATACAGCAAGGAAACCATCAACCGAATGGGCAAACGAAGCCGGCCCGCAGCACTCACTCCTGTGCCCACAGTCGCTAACGCTGTGCCGAAAATATCGCTGA
>CAMCBD010000049.1 GCA_945872825.1 Nitrosomonas ureae | reverse complement strand
CCCATATCATTAGTTGTTGCAATTAAATAGATAAAGCCACTCGATTTGCAACGGATGGAATCTATGCTGAAAACGTTATTTTGTCAAGCGCTTGTTAGTTTCTGTGTAAAGAGCAAATAAGTTGCCCTGGTTTGTAGCACATGATCTATCTAGCTTTAAATAAATTCAAATTCAAGTCCGGTATGGCCGTTATGTTATTTTTCGCTCTTGAGACTGGAACCATGTTTGATCATTACGACCTGCTTGACGATCTGAATAAGCCATTGCCGTTAAGAGACAAGATTGTCAGTGCGCACCATTCTGTTCAGGATAAATTTCCCTTTATTTCACGTATCGCTATCGCGCTCTATGATACCGAAACACGGATATTGAAAACTTATATGGACAGTAGTGGAGAAGACAAGCCGTTGGTTCATTATCAAGCGTTCTTGGATAATGTGCCGTCATTAAAAGAGATTTTGGCTAAAGGTCTGCCCCGAGTCGTCAATAATTTAGTCACTTCTGAAAAAGGTACGCATGAGCATACGCAAAGAATCGGCCGTCAAGGCTATACAGCGAGCTATACTATGCCGATTTTTCATAGCGGTGAGTTTGTCGGATTTTTATTTTTCAATTCACATGAAAGCGACGTGTTTACAGAGAATGTTTTAAGCATCCTCGATATTTATGGACATTTGATCGCACTGATGGTCGTGAATGAACTCTCCACGTTAAAAGTTATGAGTGCGGCACTGAAAACAACCAGTGGCATTACCCATTTGCGCGACCCTGAAACGGGTAGTCATTTGGATCGCATGTCACGCTATAGCCGTATCATCGCCGAGTCACTTGCCGACCAGTATGATCTGGATGATGCGTATATTGAACATATTTTCATGTTTTCGCCGCTTCATGATATTGGAAAGATTTCTATTCCGGATAACATTCTACGAAAGCCGGGGCCGCTGAGTGAGGATGAGCGATCAATTATGAATACGCATGCAAGTAAAGGTAGAAAAATGATTGATGATATTGTTGCAAATTTTGGTTTTGGTAATCTCAGTAACATTGATATCTTAAGAAATATCGCTGAATTTCATCATGAAGCTGTTAACGGCAGTGGTTATCCATCTGGCAAGGTGAAGGTGAGATTCCGCTTGAAGCCCGTATTGTTGCGGTTGCTGATGTATTTGACGCACTCACTTCCTGCCGTCCTTACAAGGAAGCTTGGAGCAATGAGAGAGCATTTAACATGCTCAAACAGCTTGCCGGTGAGAAGCTGGACAGTGATTGTGTATATGCTTTGTTTGAGAACCAGCCGAAAGTTGAATTAATTCAACAGCAATTCAAAGAAAGCATCTACAGTTAGTCGTGGCGCTAATCGGCAGGATGCTGGTAGGGTAATTGTTGTTGCAGGTATCCGGCTAATGCGCATCAGTTAAATCCGCTAAAATAAGCAGTTTTATTTTGAGGCTTTTGAATAAAGCCATGACTGCCAACCAATTTGCCCAAACTCTAATCAAACCCAGTGATGCTACCGCGTGGATTGCGTGCCTCCGGCGTGCATGGCTGGATAAACATCAACCCACTGTCTATGAGCCGGATGCATTTAATCAGTTACTCAGCGATCTAGGGCTAGAGCATGAAGCCGCCATGCTGGCCAGACTGGAGAGCCAGTATCCAGTAACTCAAGCAATTTCGTTCGAACACACCCAAGTTTTGATGCAACAAGGTGCGTCAGTTATTTACCAAGGACGGCTTGTAGATGAGCAACAAGGTTTGGTGGGATATCCCGATTTTTTGATTCGTCATGAAAGTGGTCAATATCAGCCGGCTGATGCCAAGCTTTCACTCAGTGAAAATAAAAAGGCAATCCAGATCCAACTGGGAATATATCGCCGGTTACTGAGAAATGAATTGCCGGCAATGGTTCTTCTCGGGGATGGCCGCACAGCATGGCTTGGTGATGAGGTCAACCCAGTAGTCGATGAGTTTATAAGCAGCATGAGAGCGTTGCTTGATCTCCCGCAACAACCGGCGGTTCGTTATAGCCACAGTAAATGCCGTATCTGTCCGTATGATGCTCATTGCCGTCCGGATTTTGAAGCGAAAGAAGATATCTCTCTGCTTTATGGAATTCACGGTAAGGCCGCTGAACATTTGGCAGAAGCAGGTATTTCAACAATCTCCCAGCTTGCCATAAGCCAAGTCGAATCCATCCCGGATGTGCCTTATCTCAAAGGTAATAAAAGAAAGCACCGCGCTATCCTGCAAGCCAGCTCGTTTCTAAGCGGTAAGGTATTTCAGTTGAATAAAGCCACTTTGCCGGAGGGTAACTGGATTCATTTTGATATTGAAGACAATCCATTAACGCCCAATCGTCAGCGCCATGTTTATCTTTGGGGATTTTTGGTGCCCGAATATACTCGAGAGAGTTTTGACTATGTGTGGACCGATGATGAAACCGGTGATTACGAAGGCTGGCTCGGTTTCTTGCAAAAAATTGAAGAATACCGTTCGAACTATTCTCCATTGGTACTTGCACATTATTCGAACCACGAAAAAGCCACCATCAGGCAATATGCCGAACGCTATGCGATGGAAAATCACAACACTGTGGCCTGGCTGCTCGGTGATGATAGTCCGCTGTTTGATATGCAGAACCCGGTTCTGGATTGTCTGGTGTTGCCGCTGCAGGGGTATGGTCTCAAGGATATCTGCAAACATCCGGATCTGGTGAATTTTCAATGGGAAAATGAAGAATCCGGATCGCAATGGTCAGTCGTGCAATTCAATCGTTTCCGCTTAGAGACAAACTTAGCTGAGAAACAAAAACTCAAAGCAGAAATACTGCGTTATAACCGTGATGATGTCATTGCTACCAGTAGGCTGGAAGTATGGATTAGAAAGTTATTTTGTTGAATCTTTTCGGGGTTCAATTCCGCACCACATGGAGCGAAAGCTGGTTGTAAACCAGCAGATTGAAGAGCGTAGATAATACCCCGCTGCCTGTAGTGAGTACTTTATTAGCGTACATCTTTATTTTATAAAGAGCCATAGGTGCTGGGTTTTCCAAATTAAATGGTGCGTCCGTAAGAATCCTCAAATCGTACGATATCGTCTTCTCCAAGATAGGTTCCTGATTGAACCTCGATCAAGTGTAAAGGAATTTTTCCGGGATTCTCGAGACGATGTGATTTGCCAAGTGGAATGTACGTCGATTGATTCTCTGTGAACAAAGTTGCTTGATTTTCTACAGTAACTTTCGCGGTACCGCTGACAACCACCCAATGCTCTGCTCTATGGTGATGCATTTGAAGTGATAGTTTTTCTCCCGGCTTAACCATGATTCGCTTGACTTGAAAGCGCTCTCCTTTGTCGATTCCTTCATACCAACCCCAAGGACGGTGGACTCGCAGATGTTCGAGGTGCTCCTTGCGATGATTGGATTCGAGTTGCTGGATCGCAGTTCTGAGATGTTGTGCCTTACTCTTGTGCATAACCAGCATAGCATCGGTTGTTTCGATGACAATCACGTTATCGAGTCCAATAACGGCGACTAACCGATTCTCCGCACGAATATAGCTTTTTTTGGTATCAAATACGAGTGTGTCGCCGCTGGTAACGTTGCCATCACCGTCCTTGGGTGCAATCTGCCACAGGGAATCCCAAGATCCGACATCGCTCCAGCCGAACTGTGCAGGTACCACAGCAGCACGATCTGTCACCTGCATGATGGCATAATCAATCGAATCTGATGGAGAGGCCATAAACGCATCCTTGCCGGGAAGGATAAAACCAAGATCCGTAGTTTTTTCTTGCCAAGCTTTCTGGACAGCGTCAAAGATGTCCGGTCGGTGCCGCTGCAGTTCTTGCAGATAATTTTTTGCAGTAAAAACGAACATGCCGCTATTCCAAGTATAGCCGCCTTCCTGCAAATAAGCTGTGGCAGTTTCCCGGTCAGGTTTTTCAAAAAAAGATTGAACCTGATATGCAGTGAGTGCAATCGGTGTAGCAAACGAAAGCGCTACGCCAGCCTTAATATAACCATAACCTGTTTCCGGTGCAGAGGGTACGACACCAAAAGTAACCAAAAAATCTTCCTGAGCAGCTACTTTTGCCGTTTCCACCGCTTGTGCAAAAGCAACCTGATCGTCTATGACATGATCGGCTGGTAAAATAATCATCAGCGCGTTTTCATCGATCTGTGCCAGATGAAATGCAGCAAGCGCTATAGCTGGCGCGGTATTGCGTCCAGCCGATTCAAGATAAATCGCTTCCGGCTTGATTTTTATCGCTTCGCATTGCTCTTGGATCAAAAAACGATGTTCGGAATTACATACAATAATCGGTGCCTGCGCATTCGATAGTGCAGCTGCACGGACGAGTGTGGCCTGCAGCATGGTTTCTTTTCCGACGAGCGGTAACAGTTGTTTGGGATAGTTAGCGCGCGAAAGCGGCCATAACCGGGTACCGCTTCCACCGGAAAGGATGATGGGGTGAATGTTTACGTTCATTTGCTTGAAGTATCCTTGTTTTTATTTTACGAGACACACGTGACAAGTCGATTTTTGCTCTCTGGGATTGATACTGCCAATACTGCAAGGCATCTGCTCGATTGTCAAATGGGTGACAAAAAGGCTGGCACGGAGTGCATAGTAAACGGAATGGATTGTTACATGGCAAGTAATGAAAATAGTTAATAAATAGTAACTACTTGCTCCTCCAAAATAATTAAAAAACTTTGGCAGGTTTCTGGGTGAGAAAAATTGGATCTAGGTAATTTTGAGTGGGTGAGCTAGAGATTTTGATATGAACAGTGACGTACTATTTGGAATGGCATTTGATAAAGAAAGGGGCTCTGCAGGAAGTAGATCGAATAACTCAGCATGGATTTATCCCCCGCATTTATTGTGCCGGGGTGGCCGAATCATTTCCTAAGGCATCAGTCACCTTTGATTGCTTGCACATTGTCAACTGTTCAACGAGGCCATGAGCAAGGTGCGTATTGATAAGCGTAAGGAGCTTGCTGCACAAAAGAATCACAAGTACACGTTTCTAAAAATAGAGAACTTTGCACGGTCAGAGTCGGTTTTAGATGTGATTAATGATATAATAATGCTTATAATCATATTATTGAGATAATTTATATGAGTTTCTCGGAGTTTAATGTCACCCGCCACACTCGTAAAGGAAACTTCCTCGATCCAATTGATCAACTGATCAACTGATCGATTGGGCATTGATAGAAAAAGCAATCGCCCAACATTATGCACCTGTATCAGATGCCGCAGGCCGTCCGACCTATCCGGGATTACTGCTATTCAAAATGCTATTAGCAGGAATCTGGCATGGTGGTCTCAGCGATGAAGCGGTAGAAGACATGGCTAACTCGAATCTGCATGTCATGCGCTGTTTGGGTTTATATCTGGAAGACGATGTGCCGGATCATTTGGTATTATCCCGTTTCAGAACCTGACTGACCGCAGCTAGCGCATGGGGTGGATTGCTGGCGATAATCAATGGGCAGATACAGACGCACGACGTCATGGTAACCCAAGGATGTCATGTGGATACGAGCATCACGTACAGTCCGCAAGCCTAAGAGCAAGCCGTCCTATGAAGTGGTTAACGACCGCGAAGACCGGGACAATGAAGCAGATCATGCACGTGATCGAAGTTACGCAACCTGGCGTGGATACCGAAGCACGCTGGATCAAGAAGAGTGGCAAGTCAATCTTTGGTTATAAGCAACATACCGTAGTCGATGATAATGGCTTAGTGATAGCGGTTGAGACGACTGCCGCCAATTGCCATGACAGCAAGCCGCTGCTGACACTGCTTGATAAAGCGGAGATCAAACCCGGCGCCCGCGTTCATGCCGACAAAGCTTACTGCAGGCAAAAGCATCACGATGCCTTGAAGTCACGTGGCATAAAAAAACGGCATTCAAGATAAAGCGGTCAAGAACAAACCACTAACGCTACGACAATTACAACGAAATAGCCTGATTACCAAAATTCGCTACGTTGTAGAACGAACCTTCGGCAGCCAGACGCGATGGTTCGGATCCAAGGTATTGCGTTGGGGTGACGCCTCAGTACATGCTTGGCATATTTTACAAGCCATGACCTACAACCTGAAAAGATTGCCAAAACTGTATGTCGACAAGCAGATGCAGGCACAATCATGGAGATAATCCGTCCATTTAACCCGATAATGATCGGCTTGAGGCGATTATCTCTGGAATTTTTGCGAAAAACTCACAAAAAATACTTCATAACTCACGAAAGAATCTGAATTGAAGGTGCTTCAGATAGAGTCATGTGTTTTGCAAAGGTCTCTGGAAGTATGTCGTAGAGAAGTTCTGAGGTAATCTGAAGCAGGAAGCAGATATACGAGAAATTATTCGACTACACATAAAACAAATGAAGATGTCATAGCCAGCGGCGAACCGATTTCAAATATCTGGCATATTCATCACCGAACTTAGTCAGTAAAGTATTTTCTTCAGGAATGATCTGGAATCGATTCATACACAAAATAAACAGCGGCAATAGCAAAGCCGACAGGATGTTTTCCAGAAATATCGTCCATGCCGCAAGCATTAGAAATAAACCGAGATACATGGGATTCCGGCTTAGCTTATAAATACCGCTGCTGACAATGGATGTGGCTAATTCTGGTGTCATTGGATTTACTGTTGTTTTAGCTGAAATGAATGCAACAGCACCGGCGATAATCAACGCAAACCCAACAATCAAAATCACCAACGCCACCCATTCTCTACCTGGAATTTGAATACCCGCCCCCGGACTCATCCGTGCAACAAGCCACATTGCGAGCGCGAATAAGATCACCAGAGCTACTGGTGGAATTTTAAGTTCGAGACGATGCATGTGATTGTTTCCTTTAGGATGAAGCAATATCTTCAGATGATTGGGATTCGGTAGTTTGCGACAATTTCCCCCAATAATAACCGGCGAATATGCCTATGATCCAACTGAAAACAACAAGAATTGGCATCAAGTGTGAACCATTCGTATCGCGAAATTGTGAAATCAATATGCCAAGCGGTGCTGTGCCAATCAAAATAAAAGCACAAGACCCTATGGACCCTTTACTCCAGCGAAATACTGCATGAGACAGAAGCAAAAATGGCAAGATCATGATTAATTGAACGTGCCAAGGTATGCCGCTCCAAAGCAGTCCGAAGCCAAGGAACGACAATAGAAAGCCGCCTATCAAGGCGACTAAAATAATAAGTATAGCTTTCCAACTAATACGATGATTTGATTCTTCTTTCATTTACAATCCTCACTTTCTTTCGCGTTGGTTTTTACTTTGCAATAACCCAATCCCCAATAACGTCATACCAATAGAGACCAAAGGATTCAGTAAATTCAGTAGAGCATATGGTGCATAGTCCAATGTCGGGATTCCAAAGGTTGCAGCATAGAAGGTGCCGGCAGTAGTCCAAGGGATAAGCCCTGTGGTCAGCGTGGAGCCTTCTTCTACCGAGCGCGATAACACGGCTTTATCCAATCCGCGCTCCTGATACGCGCCTTTAAATAGCTGGCAATTTAGGATAATCGAGATATACGCTTCTCCCATTGCCATATTACCGATCAATCCGGACATTATGGTCGTGGCGATGAGTGTGCTGATTCGTCGAATGCGGGCGATGATGTGTACCAACAGCACACGAAGGAAGCCAGCATGATGCAGAACCCCGCCGAGTGCCAATGCCATGATGGATAACAATAATGTCCACGCCATGCTGTAAACACCGCCACGTCCGAGCAAATCATCGATACTCCCAATTCCGGTAGTACCTGGCGAATTCAGCCAGAGCGCGTTGATCACATCAACACCATCCTTGCCTTGATAAACAATGGCAATCAACATGGCCAGTGCAATACTGCATGTCATGCTGACTTCTGCAGCATAGCGTTTGATGCTCAAACCAAACATCAGTAATAAGGGCAGCAATGTTACCCACAGATTTAACTGGTAAGCTCCTGCCAATGCCGTGCGGATTTCATCTATATGATCTCTTGGCAACGCATTGTCACCATATTGCATGCCCCAAAAAATGAAAATACCCAGAACTATGAGAAATGTAGGAATGGTGGTGTAGAGCATGGCGCCGATATGCCGGTAAAGATTTGTTCCGGCGCTCATGGCCGCCAGATTGGTCGTATCGGAAATCGGCGATATTTTGTCACCAAAAGTAGCGCCGGAGACGATCATGCCGGCCACGAGCGGTAACGGAATGCCTATCGCATCACCAATACCCATCAATACCATCCCGATCGTTCCAACGGTTCCCCAGGATGTGCCGGTAGCAACCGACATAAAGCTGCACAAGATCAATCCAGTTGCTAGAAATATAGTAGGACTGAGCAGGTCTATGCCGTAATAGAGCAGGCTTGCAATGGTGCCGCTTTGCATGAAGCTGGCAATGACCATGCCGATCAATAGAAAAATATAAATGGCCGGCAGTGCTTTGGTGATACCGTCATCCATCATGTGCCGGATATCGATAAAGGAATAACCCAGCCAGCGCGCTTGCAAACTAACCCAAACCAGTGCCAGAAAAATGATCGTATGAATGCTGGCTTCATAGACAAATAGACCGAGTGAAATCAGCAAAAATACGCCGGCAAAGCAAATGACCGCATGTAATAATGAAGGCTGCCGCGTGGCGGTCAGTAATTCTTCTGTAGGGGAGTCGTTTTCTGCCATTGAATCTTTACTTTTTTGCTTCATCCTCAAACAATGCCGTTAATTCTCCATAACCCATCACGTGCAGAGCTTCTTTTTTAATAAACTTTAATGCAGCAGAATTTATACAATAGCGCATGCCGGTGGGCGGCGGGCCATCGTTGAAAACATGGCCTAAATGACTATCTGCATAACGGCTACGGACTTCCGTGCGCGGAATCCATAGCTCATAATCACTTTTGAGCTGGGTAGCCTGTTCATTAATCGGCTGGTAAAAACTGGGCCAGCCGGTGCCCGAATCAAATTTATGAATCGACGCAAACAAAGGCTCTCCAGATACAATATCAACATAAATCCCATCTGCCTTGTGATCCCAATATTCGTTTTGGAATGGTGGTTCGGTACCAGCATTTTGTGTCACTTGATACTGTAGAGTAGTCAAATCCGTTGCCAGTGACTCCGGATCTTTTTTAAAATTTTCGTAGGGATTCGCCATAGCGGATTCTCCTTATCAATAAAACAAGAACAAATTATTTAATATGAAATTTAATGGCTCGGTTACACATTTATCACAAAAAGGCCTGGGTGTTGTTAAAAACGATCAAAATAACATGTCTTATTTTGTTTATGGCACGTGGCCTGGGGATGCCGGTGAGTTTGAAGTCATTGATAAGCCGCTCAACAACAAAAAATTTGCCTATGCCAAATTGATTGCGCTCACACACCCATCCGCGCAAAGACAAATGCCAATATGCTCCTATGTTGGTTTGGAAGAAAATTCCTGCACCGGTTGTCCCTGGATGATTGCTGATTATACAAGCCAGCTTGAGCAAAAACGGAATCGCTTCGTGTATGCCATGAAAAGAGCCGGGTTTGACACCACTCAATTGAGCATCGGCCTCATCCATCCTGCGCCGCATTTGTACGGCTATCGCAATCGCTGTCAGATAAAAACAGACGGCGAGAAACTTGGTTTTGTGTCTGAGAATTCTTATCAGATCGCACCGATCAATGATTGCATTGTCCTCAATGAGCGCTGCCGGGATCTTTTAAAAACAGCCCTTCAGCAATTGCCCAATGATGTATGGCAAGCGGATTCCGATCACGACTGGCAGTTTATTGAGCTGGATGATGACATGCAAGCCGATGAAATCCACATTAACCAGAAGCGCTCTTTCAAACAGGGCAACACAGCACAAAACGAGTGGATGCAAGCCTGGTTGCGGGAGAAACTTGCACACAATCCGTATTTGGGCAAAGTAGTGGAATTATTCTGTGGCTCAGGAAATTTCACGGAAATCATTGCTGAATCCAATTGCACCTCTATCGCTGCTTACGAATCCGAGCACCATGCGATTCAAGCACTCAAAGCGAGGAATCTCGCCAAAGTAACTACCCAAATCGTTGATCTTTTTAGCCCTTCTGCCTGGAGCAATATTAGAAGAAATGTTTTCGATGCAGAAACTTTGGTACTCGATCCGCCTCGCGCCGGATTAAAAAAACACCACGGCTTTTTCGCAAGCTTCGCCACATTAAGAACAATTTATTATATTTCCTGCAATCCGGAAACCTTTGCCCGTGATGCCTGGTTTTTTAATCAAAATGGTTGGTCAATTACAGATATTCAACTGGTTGACTTGTTTCCCCACACTCCGCATATTGAGGCTTTGGTGGAATTCAGAAGGGGATAGCAACTAAACTCTGTTGAAAGTACAGGTACGCAGTTTCATGAATAATTTATGCCTTCAGCAATTGAAGGCAGGTTTGTTTTTATAGCTATAGCGATAAGCTGTTTTTCCAGTTGATATAAATATTCTGCGAATTCCAGCAATGTCAAAATACGTACTGAGTTCTTCAATAGTGTTACAGGGATCACCAATGCGCTATAATCGCCCGCTTATTTAACCGATTGATCAAAAATAATGTTGCAAGGAATTAGTCTCGCATGTGTTCGTGGTGATCGCGAGCTTTTTAAGGATATCAATTTTTCTCTTGAGGCCGGCGGTTTAATGCAAGTGCGCGGTCCCAATGGCAGTGGCAAAACCAGTTTGTTACGCATGCTATGCGGATTGTCAAACCCTGCCGCTGGTGAGATTCTCTGGAGTGGCACCTCAATTCGTTCGTTAAGTGGCGATTATTTTGCAGTAATGACGTATATTGGTCATTTGAGTGGCACTAAAGATGATTTGACGGTCATTGAGAATTTACGCATTTCAAGTGCGCTAGCAGGTTTTGAAATCAACGATGCTCAGGCAAGTGAAGCGCTTGAGTATATGGGGTTGGGCGGAAGAGAAGCATTGCCTGTTAAAGTCTTATCACAAGGCCAGCGACGCCGCGTTGCGCTGGCTCGCTTGCTTGTATGTAAAACCGCTTTATGGATTCTGGATGAACCTTTGGTTGCATTGGATGTAATGGCGGTTAAATTGATTCAGGAGTTACTGGAGCAGCATTTGAAGCAAGACGGTATGGTGGTAATGACGACGCATCAAGAAATTGATTTGATGGCGGCATCAACAACGCAGCTGCACTTGGCCTGATATGTTTATGTGGATAATTAAACGTGATCTTTTACTGGCTATACGACGTCAGTCGGATGTGTTAACGACTCTATTTTTTTTTATTATTGTAGTCAGTTTGTTTCCATTAAGTGTTGGGCCGGAAATGAATATGCTGCGGACGATGGCGCCCGGTGTAGTATGGGTCGCGGCTTTACTGGCTTCAATGTTATCTCTCGGCAGAATGTTTTCGAATGATTATCTTGATGGCACATTGGAGCAAATGTTGCTGTCACCGCAATCACTATCACTTTTGGTGCTTGGAAAAGCCTTGGCGCATTGGCTGGTAACCGGAGTGCCGCTGGTACTGATGGCGCCGGTATTAGGTATTCAATATGACTTGCCGGTTGAGGCGTTGTTTGTTTTAACTACCGCTCTGTTGCTGGGTACCCCGGTTTTAAGCTTAATTGGAGCTATCGGTGCAGCATTGACCCTAGGATTACGGGGAGGTGGTGTATTGGTTTCTTTGTTAGTATTGCCTCTCTATATTCCTGTGCTGATTTTTGGTGCCGGTGCTGTTGAGGCGAATATGGCTGGAGTTGGTTTTGATGCACACTTGTCATTAATCGGTGCATTTCTTTTAGTATCGCTTGTTTTCGCACCATGGGCAGCCGCTTCTTCCTTACGTGTTTCACTGGAATAGTGTTAATACTTTTAGCTATGTTGTAATGAGTTCAGTTTCTGAAATATATTTTCCAGTAAGTTGCTACATTTACGAGACAAAATACGTTTTTTGAAACTTTCAATGTATTGAATCTGCTAAAAGAAAGCAATTCTTGATTTTGTCATTTTAGTATAGAATTAGCGGTTACAAAATTCTGGGCTGAATCGGAAATGAAATTTAATAAAGAATTTTAAAATATAAATATGGCTATTAATTGGTTCAAATATTCTTCTCCTGCTAGTTTTTATTCACTGGCGGGAAAAATGATTCCGGTATTTGTTTTTGTTGCACTCATATTACTGGCAGCAGGGCTTTATGTTGGTTTCTTTGTTGCACCCACTGATTTCCAGCAAGGCGAAGCTTATCGGATTATTTTTATTCATGTGCCTGCAGCATGGATGTCGATGTTTCTCTACGTTGTAATGGCATTCTGGGCAGGTATTGGCTTGGCTTTTAATACACGGCTTTCTTCCATGCTTGCTACAGCGATTGCGCCCACAGGCGCTATGTTTACCTTTATTGCATTATGGACAGGCGCGCTATGGGGAAAACCGATGTGGGGAACATGGTGGGTATGGGACGCGCGATTAACGTCTGAGTTGATTCTGTTTTTTCTTTATATTGGTTTTATGTCCCTGCAAGCAGCCATTGATGATCCGCGCCGTGCAGATAAGGCAGGTGCAATTATCGCTTTGGTAGGCGTAGTCAATATTCCAATTATCTATTTTTCAGTGCAATGGTGGAATACCTTGCATCAAGGTGCATCGGTCAGTGTTAATCAAGCGCCTGCAATGGCGAGCACAATGCTGACGGGGATGCTTATTATGGTATTTGCAAGCTGGATGTATTCCATTGCGGTCATACTAAAACGTACACGTATCATTATTCTTGAGCGTGAAAGTCATACAGTATGGGTGGCAGAGTTACAAAAGAAAGGGGCTATGTGATGAACTGGTCAAATTGGTCAGAGTTTTTTGCGATGGGCGGATATGGGCTCTATGTTTGGGGTTCATACGCTGTGACATTCATTTGTGTACTCGGTGAAATTTTTCTAATTTCAAACCGCCGCCGAACTTTAGAGAGACAATACGGTCTCATTAACGGCCTAAATAAAAAAGAGATAAATAATGAAACCACGTCATAAGAAACTTTCAATTATTATTGCAGGGGTTGCTGCATTAGGTGTCGCTTCTGTTTTAGTACTGAATGCCTTCCAAAGTAATCTGGTTTTTTTCTTTAGTCCATCACAAGTTGCTGCAAAAGAAGCGCCTATTGGAAAAAGCTTTCGTATTGGTGGGTTAGTAGAAGCAGGTAGTGTTAAGCGTGAAGACAGTAGTACAACGGTACGCTTCGCGGTGACCGATACCGCTAAGACGATCCCTGTAGTATATACAGGTATCCTTCCAGATTTATTTAGAGAAGGTAAAGGTGTTGTCGCGCAGGGAAAAATATCTGCCGATGGTATTTTTATGGCAGATGAAGTACTTGCTAAGCACGATGAAAATTATATGCCGCCTGAAGCTGCAGAAGCTTTAGAGCAGGCTGGTAAAGCACAGAAAGCCTCCTTGGCACAATAAAGGTTTTTTCAGGAATTTCTTGCTAATTCCTGAACATATCATAATTTAATCCTGAATAATCATTAACTTATAAGATATAATCATGATCCCAGAAATTGGTAATTTCTCTCTAATACTTGCGCTACTATTGGCCTTAATCCAAGGAACACTACCTATTATTGGTGCAGCACGTAATATCCCATCATGGATAGCACTAGCGAGACCGGTAGTGCAAGGACAATTTGTATTTGTTTTAATAGCATTTTTATGCTTAGGGTATTCGTTTGTTAGTAGCGATTTTTCAGTAATGAATGTGGCAAAGAACTCAAATTCTGAACTGCCCTTTCAGTTCCGGGTAGCTGCTACCTGGGGTTCCCATGAAGGATCCTTATTGTTATGGGTATTGATGCTTGCCGGCTGGTCTGTTGCGGTTAGCGTCTTTAGCAAGCAATTGCCGGATGACATTGTAGCGCGAGTTCTTGGTGTGCTGGGATTAGTGAGTGTAGGCTTCTTGTTATTCATGTTGTTTACTTCAAACCCATTTGATCGGCTATTACCAGCAGCTTTAGAGGGTAGTGATTTAAATCCATTATTGCAAGATGCTGGCATGGTGATACATCCACCCATGCTCTATATGGGATATGTGGGTTTTTCAGTTGCTTTCGCTTTTGCCATTGCGGCCTTGCTGAGTGGAAGACTGGATGCGACTTGGGCACGGTGGTCTCGACCCTGGACACTTGTTGCCTGGGTATTTTTGACGATAGGAATTATGCTGGGTAGTTGGTGGGCTTATTATGAGCTAGGCTGGGGTGGTTGGTGGTTCTGGGATCCTGTAGAGAATGCATCATTCATGCCCTGGCTGGTTGGTACGGCACTGGTTCATTCATTAGCAGTTACCGAAAAACGTGGCAGCTTTAAGAGCTGGACGGTTTTGCTGGCGATAAGTACATTTGCATTAAGCTTGTTGGGAACATTCCTGGTACGCTCGGGTGTACTGACTTCCGTGCATGCTTTTGCGACAGATCCTGCGCGTGGCGTATTTATCCTTGCATTCTTGGTCATCGTTATAAGCTGCTCGTTGTTATTGTTCGCGTGGCGAGCACCTAAAGTTGGTTTGGGTGGCAAGTTTGATATGTTGTCACGTGAATCATTGTTACTAGCTAATAACCTATTATTATTAGTAGCAGCAAGCAGTGTTTTACTCGGAACACTGTACCCTTTGATTATTGACGCACTTGGACTTGGCAAACTATCGGTTGGCCCGCCATTTTTTGAAGCTGTATTCGTACCGGTTATGACACCAGCTATTTTTCTTATTGGTGTTGGTCCTATTTCGCGTTGGAAACAAATGAGTTTGCCTACATTAGCAATCCGCTTACGTTGGGCTTTTGCGGTTAGTGTAATTTCTGCCTTGATCGCACCATATTTTATGGGTGAATGGAAACCACTGGTCAGTTTTGGCTTATTGTTGGCTTTCTGGATCATAGTATGTGCTTTTGTTAATATAAAGCATCGAATAAACAATAGTGGGCAAGGTGGTTTATTTTCTCGGCTAGTCAAACAATCCAGGAGTTACTATGGAATGCACTGTGCTCATTTAGGCGTAGCCATCTTTATTATCGGTGTAACCCTGGTGAATAGTTATGAAACCGAAAAAGATGTGCGGATGGACATTGGAAGCAAAGTAACGGTTGGCGGGTATACATTCCAGTTTAACGGAGTGAGTGATGTCGTAGGCCCTAACTACAAAGCAGTGCGCGGTGACATTGCTGTCATTCAAGATGATAAGGTTATTCGTGAATTAAATCCTGAAAAGCGTACATATAACGCGTCAGGTATGGCAATGACTGAAGCGGCTATTGATACGGGCTTATTCCGGGATCTTTATGTTGCACTGGGTGAGCCTTTGGCCAATAATGCCTGGGTAGTTCGTGCTTATCACAAACCCTTTGTAGATTGGATTTGGTTTGGATGTCTGTTGATGGCAATCGGTGGCATTTTATCTGTAACTGATCGCCGTTATCGTTTGAAGATAAGCAAAACAAGTCCTGTTAGTGTAAAAAACACAGAAGCAGAAAGTTTACAAGAAGAAATTCCTGTGACAGCCGCCCCTACAGTAAGTAATGCTGTATTGGCAACAGAGACTAGAAAAGCATGATGCGATATTTAATCCCATTAGTCGCTTTTATAGTGCTCGCAGCATTTTTGCTGGTTGGCTTGACATTAAACCCACGGCAAGTTCCATCCCCGCTTATTGATAAGCCAGCACCAATATTCCAGCTCAATCATTTGCATGAACCCGATAGACTGATGGCGTCTAAAGACAATCTTGGTAAAGTCTGGTTACTGAATGTATGGGCATCATGGTGTGTAGCTTGTCGTGATGAACATCCTCTGCTGGTTCAATTGGCTAATTCTGGTATTGTTCCGATATATGGTCTAAATTACAAAGATGAGCGTACTACGGCGTTGCAATGGCTGAAACGCTATGGTGACCCATATACGATTAGTATCGTTGACCCTGATGGAAGAGTTGGGATTGATTATGGTGTTTATGGTGTTCCTGAAACTTATGTAATTGATAAGAAAGGTATTATAAGACATAAACAAATTGGTCCAGTGACAGTGGATTCATTACAAAAAACGATCATTCCTCTCATAATTGAGTTACAGAAGAAAGCCTAGGTAATTGATTTAATATGATTAAAAAAAATAATTTGTATTGCGTTGTCGCATCACGGCAATTTAATGGAATAAAAGGGTTGCTTTTTATTTTATTTTTGTTACTTATTACCACATCAGTTGGTTGGTCAAAAGAAGCTATTCCAGTAGCAGAGGATCCAGTGATCGAGAAGAGGATGCTGGCGTTAACAATGGATTTACGTTGCTTGGTTTGTCAGAATGAGTCTATAGCTGACTCTCGTGCTGATTTTTCTAATGATATAAGGCGCGAAATCCGTGAACAAATTAAGGCAAATAAGACCGACCAGGAGATTGTTCAGTTTTTAGTTGATCGGTATGGAGATTTTGTTCTTTATAACCCGCCAATGAAACCCACGACAATGCTTTTATGGTTTGGCCCTGTGATTTTATTCATAATTGGATTGGGATCATTGATAGTTTATCTAAGACGCCATCGTGTACAAATCGAGGATGTATCACTCTCTCAAGTGCAACTTGAGAGAGCTGAAGCTTTACTGAATGAAAATAAAAAAGGTAAGAACGTATGACGTCATTTTGGGTTATTTCTGGTATTTTTATCGTAACAGCTTTGCTATTTATTATTCCCACGCTACTAAGAAATAGAGATACTCAGCTTGAAAATATAGAACATGATGCTGTAAATATAACGGTTTATCGTGATCAAATCGCTGAGCTTGATAATGATTTGGAAAATGATATCCTGACCCAGGAACAATATAACAAAAGCAAACAAGAGCTACAGCAACGTATGTTGCAAGATGTTTCTGAGAGAGAAAAAATGGTTATCAAGAAAAATAAAAAAATTCATAATATTGCGATATCAACCTTTATAGCATTAACTCTACCACTTGCTGCAGTTTTTCTGTATATGGTTATTGGTGATTCGCGAGGATTGTTGCCGCAAGCACAGCTTGCCAATGCAACCCAAATGAATCGTGGAAGTGGTAGCGACTCACCCGCAGGTCATGACAATTTTTCTTCAGTTCTAGAAAATCTTATCGCACGATTAGAAAAAAACCCTGAAGACATAGAAGGATGGGTAATGCTGGGTAGAACCTATGCAATTATGGAGCGCTATGCTGAAGCCAGTAATACTTATGCAAAACTGGTTGAATTGGTTCCAGATAATCCGCAAATACTCAGCGATTATGCTGATGTACTGGCAATGAAGAATCAAGGAAACCTGAAGGGTAAACCTGCTGAATTGATTTATGAAGCATTGCGCATTGATCCAATGTATCCAAAAGCCCTGGCATTGGCAGGGACTGTTGAGTTTGAACAAGAAAAGTTCGAACAAGCAGCAGCACATTGGGAGAAATTATTGGAAGTGATACCTGCTGACTCCCAATTGGCTAAATCAGTTAAAACCAGTATTGCAGAAGCTAAATTATTGGCATCTGGCGGTAAAGGAATAGCAGCGGAGCAGCAAGCTAAAACAACAATTTCGCAGCAAGAAACCAATACTCAACCGGAAAAAGCTACTTCAGATACAGCTGTTGCAACTGGACCGGTAGCGCTTTCGGTTTCTGGGCAAGTGACCATTAGCCAAGGATTGGCATCAAAAGCCTCACCGAATGATACGTTGTTTATTTATGCGCGGGCCAAAGCAGGACCTAAAATGCCTCTAGCGATATTACGATTGAAGGCAAGCGATCTTCCAGCCACATTTACATTGACTGATGATATGGCCATGACACCTACTATGAAAATGTCGAGCTTTCCTGAGGTGGTTATTGAAGCAAGAATTTCTAAATCAGGCCAAGCTGTTCCTGCAAGCGGAGATCTTCAAGGGTTTAGCGACCCCGTCAAAATCGGCAATAATACAATTGCAATAGTGATCAATAAACAAATTCCATAATCAGTCATGCTAACACTTGGTCATTTGGTAAGTGATTTTGTATTGCCTTCGACTGGCAATAAGGAATTTTCACTGATCGCCAACGTTGGAAAGAATCTGGTTATTTATTTTTATCCAAAAGATGACACACCAGGCTGTACAACAGAAGGTCAGGATTTTCGTGATCACTGGCAGGCTTTTTCTGAGAAAAACTGTGTAATTGTGGGTGTTTCTCGTGACAGTATTGCATCGCACGAAAATTTTAAGGAAAAAATGCAATTTCCTTTTGAGTTATTAAGCGATGAGGATGAAAAAGTTTGTAAGCTATTTGATGTTACTAAAATGAAAAATATGTATGGTAAGCAGATTCTTAGTATTGAACGTAGTACCTTTGTCATGGATGCCCAAGGTATATTGAGAAAAGAATGGCGCGGTGTCAAAGTGCCCGGCCACGTACAAGAAGTTTTAGATTTTGTTACCACTTTATGATGGCATGCATAAATTATAGTTATCAATAACTACATTCAACCTGCAAGTGCATCACGCGCTGGCCTAAACATCTCGTAGGGTGTTTTGTAATTTAAACATGGCTTAGACCAGCAGAGTTAATAATATCTGATGAGATGCCATAGTTCATTAGCAAGCTCATCAGGCTGTTTTCTCCAACGCCACTCAGATTCTTTCAAATGAGGTTCAAAGTTAACTGATACCCCGTTAAACTTTGCAAGCCGCCGCTTGGTGAAACTCCAAAACGATTCAATACCTAATATGGCAATGCCCATCCCAAGCAAATTCATTTTCACCATGAGATACTCTAAAATGCTTGGAGTATCCCACATCTACTAAAATTATAACCACACCAACCATCACTATATAGTCGGTCCTGAAAAACGCTTTGAGACCCTATAAATGTTCAAATTCATGCGAATTAGCAAACGCTGAAATCCCTGAGAAATTATAATATAGGCATCAAAACCTGAGGGAATTAGGGGAAACTTAAATGCCGACCGATAATTTTTTCCG